>NZ_JBHVOC010000015.1:0-228140 GCF_044142145.1 Streptomyces sp. BK79 | reverse complement strand
TTGACGCGCCAACCGCTGCGGGCGGACACCCCCCGACCCGTCCCCTTCCCGCCGTACGCGGCTTTCCCCTAGCTGCGGGCAGTCGTGCCGCTGGGGCGGCACGGGTGGGCGGTGGGGGTCCCCCCGCTCGAGCGAAGCCGAGAGTGGGGGAGGCACCCCGTAGCGCCGGGCCGCGCACCCCACCCGCGCAACCCACGGCACCCCGTCACGCCGGGCCGCGTCACCCACCCCGGCAACCTACGGCCCCCGTGGCGGCCGAACGGTGTCGGAGCGGCCCCGCACCGGGCGGTGGCGTCGGCCCGGCGGGGGTTACAGGCGGCCCAGGACCTGCGTCAGCAGGGAGCCCATCCGGGTCGCGGAGTCGCGGCCCGCCTGAAGGACCTCCTCGTGGTTGAGGGGCTCGCCCGTCATGCCGGCGGCGAGGTTGGTCACCAGGGAGATGCCCAGGACCTCGGCGCCCGCCTCGCGGGCCGCGATGGCCTCCAGGACCGTCGACATGCCCACCAGGTCGGCGCCGATGACGCGGGCCATGCGGATCTCGGCCGGGGTCTCGTAGTGCGGGCCGGGGAACTGGGCGTAGACGCCCTCCTCCAGCGTGGGGTCGACCTCCTTGCACAGCGCGCGCAGGCGCGGGGAGTAGAGGTCGGTGAGGTCGACGAAGTTCGCGCCGACGATGGGGGAGGTGGCGGTGAGGTTGATGTGGTCGCTGATCAGGACCGGCTGGCCGGGGCGCATGCCCTCGCGCAGGCCGCCGCAGCCGTTGGTCAGGATGATCGTCTTGGCGCCGGCGGCGACGGCGGTGCGGACGCCGTGGGAGACGGCGGCCACGCCGTGGCCCTCGTAGTAGTGGGTGCGGCCCAGGAAGACCAGCGCGCGCTTGTCGCCGATGGAGTACGAGCGGACCTTGCCGCCGTGCCCCTCCACCGCCGGCTTGGGGAAGCCCGGCAGGTCGGTGACCTGGAGATCGGCGTCGGGGTCGCCCAGGGCGTCCACGGCCGGTGCCCAGCCGGAGCCCATCACGAGGGCGACGTCGTGGGTCTCGGCGCCGGTGAGTTCGCGCAGGCGGGCCGCGGCGGCGTCGGCGGCGGCGTAGGGGTCGCCCTGGATGTCGTCCGGAAGAAGAGATGCGTTCACGCCGAAGAGGGTAGCCGGTCTTCGCCTACGCGCGTAGATGATGGAGGTCACGGGATTCGGGTCGTTGTTTTGTCGCTTCTGACGAGGGGGCGCGCTCAGCAGGGGCGTTTGCGCAGTTCCATGACGTAGTCGTGGGGGGCGCCGGCGGACTCGGCGGCGTCCGCGACCTCGCCCAGGTAGCGGGCGGAGGGAAGGCCGCCCTCGTAGGCGTTCAGGACGTAGGTCCACGCGTGTTCCTCGCCCTCCAGCGTGTGGATCCGTACGCGTGTGCGGCGGTATATGTCCAGGCCCACGCCCTCCCACCGGTCGAGGGAGTCCTCGTCCATCGGGGCGACGTCGTAGAGCGCCACGAAGACCTGGGAGACCGGGTCCTCGACGAGGGTCGCGAGCGCCCCCTCCCAGCCCATGTGCTCGCCCCCGAAGGTCAGCCGCCACCCGTCGAGCCAGCCGGTGGCGCGCAGCGGCGAGTGGGGGGCGCGGCGGGTCATCAACCGCGCGTCGAGGTTGCCGGCGTAAGCGGCGTAGAGCGACATGCTGGGAAGGGTACGGCAGGGGATCGGGCATCACTCCTGTAACGGAGGCGCCCCCGGGCGGCCCCGCGTTGAAGGGTGCGGGACAATGGAGTACGTGACTCGGATCGTGATCATTGGTGGCGGACCCGGCGGATACGAAGCGGCGCTGGTGGCCGCGCAGCTCGGCGCGGAGGTGACCGTCGTCGACTGTGACGGTCTGGGCGGGGCGTCGGTGCTGACCGACTGCGTGCCGTCCAAGACCCTCATCGCCACGGCCGAGGTGATGACCACCTTCGATTCCTCCTATGAGGAACTGGGGATCATCGTCGCCGACGACACTCCGCCCATGGAGCAGGCCGCCCGGGTGGTGGGGGTCGATCTGGGGAAGGTCAACCGGCGCGTGAAGCGGCTCGCCCTGGCGCAGTCGCACGACATCACCGCCTCAGTGACGCGCGCCGGCGCGCGCGTCGTGCGCGGGCGGGGGCGGCTGGAGGGCATGCAGGCCCTCGACGGGTCGCGGAAGGTCGTGGTGCGCGCCGCCGACGGGAGCGAGGAGACGCTCACCGCGGACGCCGTGCTGATCGCGACCGGCGGTCATCCGCGCGAGCTGCCGGACGCGCGCCCCGACGGGGAGCGGATCCTGAACTGGACCCAGGTGTACGACCTGGACGAGCTGCCCGAAGAGCTGATCGTGGTCGGGTCCGGTGTGACCGGCGCCGAGTTCGCCGGTGCCTACCAGGCGCTCGGGTCCCGGGTCACCCTCGTGTCGTCGCGGGACCGGGTGCTGCCCGGGGAGGACCCGGACGCCGCCGCCGTGCTGGAGGACGTCTTCCGGCGGCGCGGGATGAACGTCATGTCGCGGTCCCGGGCCCAGTCCGCCAAACGGGTGGGGGACCGGGTGGAGGTGACGCTCGCCGACGGGCGGGTCATCACCGGGTCGCACTGCCTGATGGCCGTGGGCGCCATTCCCAACACGGAGGGGATGGGGCTGGAGGAGGCCGGGGTCAAGCTCAAGGACTCCGGGCACATCCGGACCGACCGGGTGTCCAGGACCTCCGCTCCGGGCGTCTACGCCGCCGGTGACGTCACCGGGGTGTTCGCGTTGGCCTCGGTGGCGGCGATGCAGGGGCGCATCGCCATGTACCACTTCCTCGGGGACGCGGTCACGCCGCTGAACCTGAAGACCGTCTCCGCCAACGTCTTCACCGACCCCGAGATCGCCACCGTCGGGTACTCCCAGGCCGACGTCGACGCCGGGAAGATCGACGCCCGCGTGGTGAAGCTGCCGCTGCTGCGCAACCCGCGCGCCAAGATGCAGGGCATCCGGGACGGCTTCGTCAAGATCTTCTGCCGGCCCGGCACCGAGATCGTGGTGGGCGGCGTGGTCGTGGCGCCGCGCGCCTCGGAACTCATCCACCCCATCTCGATCGCGGTCGACAACAACCTGACGGTCGAACAGATCGCGAACGCCTTCACCGTGTACCCCTCCCTCTCGGGGTCGATCGCGGAGGTGGCACGGCAGCTGCACACGCGGAAGGCCGGCGGGGAGGGCTAGCCCGCGGCCGGAATCGACTCCCCACCGGTCACGGTGAGTTGCGGGGCTTGCGGGTGGCATAGGCGGATGGGGTAGGCGCGTATACCACTTCCAGGTCTGCTGTGCGAACAACTTCTGTTATTCGGCGCATACTGCTGAAAGCAGACGGTCGTTGGGGTTACTGTCAGTTTCGTGTTCGCTGCAGAACGTCGCCAATTGATCCTCGAAATGGTGCGAGCGAACGGGGCCGTGTCGCTCCGTGAGCTCGCCCGCGTCGTCCAGACCTCCGAAGTGACCGTACGGCGGGACGTGCGCGCACTGGAGGCAGAAGGACTCCTCGACCGCCGGCACGGCGGTGCGGTACTGCCGGGCGGGTTCACGCGAGAATCCGGCTTTCCGCAGAAGTCCCATCTCGCGACCGCCGAGAAGACGGCCATCGCCGATCTCGCCGCGGGCTTCGTCGAAGAGGGCGAGGCCATCGTGGTGGGAGCCGGGACCACGACGCAGGAGCTGGCCCGCCGGCTCGCGCGGGTGCCCGGGCTGACCGTCGTCACCAACTCGCTGCTGGTGGCCCAGGCCCTGGCCCACGCCAACCGGGTCGAGGTCGTGATGACCGGCGGCACGCTGCGGGGGTCCAACTACGCCCTGGTCGGGTCGGGGGCCGAGCAGTCGCTGCAAGGGCTGCGGGTGTCCAAGGCATTCCTGTCCGGGAGCGGGCTGACGGCGGAGCGGGGCCTGTCCACGTCCAACATGCTGTCGGCGTCCGTCGACCGCGCGCTGGTGCAGGCCGCCGCCGAGGTCGTCGTCCTCGCCGACCACTCCAAGCTGGGCACGGACACCATGTTCCAGACCGTGCCCACGGACCTCATCACCCGCCTGGTCACCGACGAGCCGCCCGCCCACGACGACCGGGCCGCCACCGAACTCCAGGCCCTGGCCGACCAGGGCGTGCAGATCGCCGTGACCGGGGCGTCGGGAGGTGCCGCGACCGGCTCGGGGACGGCGGGATCCCCGGGGGGTGATGCCGTCCCGGCGCGTCAGCAGCGCCGGGACGTGCCGCTTCCGGGGCCGCGCCGTCAGGTCCCGGGCGCGTCGGCCGCTCTGCGGTCGGCCGCGGCCCTGGGGGAGCAGAGCGCCGGGGCGGAGCGGGCGCGCGTCGCCGATCTGCGCCGGCGCTGAGCCACCGCACGGTCCGTCGCGCCCCCCGCGCCAACGGCGGGGCGCCCGGCGGACGGCTGTCGTCCACCGGGCGCCCCGGACGTGGTGTCGTGCGGGTGATCAGTCCTTGATCTCGCAGATCGCCGCGCCCGACGTGACGGACGCGCCGACCTCGGCGCCCAGGCCCTTGACGGTGCCGGACTTGTGGGCGTTGAGGGGCTGTTCCATCTTCATGGCCTCCAGGACGACGATCAGGTCGCCCTCCTTGACCTCCTGGCCCTCCTCCACCGCGATCTTCACGATCGTGCCCTGCATCGGGGAGGCGAGGGTGTCGCCGGAGGCCGCCGGGCCGGACTTCTTCGCCGCGCGGCGCTTGGGCTTGGCACCGGCCGCCAGGCCCGTGCGGGCCAGGGACATGCCGAGCGAGGACGGGAGGGAGACCTCCAGGCGCTTGCCGCCGACCTCGACCACGACCGTCTCACGGCCCGTCTCGTCGTCCGCGTCGGTGTCGGCGGGGGCGGTGAAGGGCTTGATCTCGTTGACGAACTCCGTCTCGATCCAACGGGTGTGGACCGTGAACGGGTCGGTGGAGCCGGTCAGCTCGGGCGCGAACGCCGGGTCCCGCACGACCGCGCGGTGGAACGGGATGGCGGTGGCCATGCCCTCGACCTGGAACTCCTCCAGGGCGCGGGCGGCGCGCTGCAGGGCCTCCTTGCGGGTGCGGCCGGTGACGATCAGCTTCGCCAGCAGGGAGTCCCACGCCGGGCCGATGACGCTGCCCGACTCCACGCCCGCGTCCAGGCGGACGCCCGGGCCGGAGGGCGGGGCGAAGGCGGTGACGGTGCCGGGGGCCGGGAGGAAGTTGCGGCCCGGGTCCTCGCCGTTGATGCGGAACTCGAAGGAGTGGCCGCGCAGCTCCGGGTCGCCGTACCCGAGTTCCTCGCCGTCGGCGATGCGGAACATCTCGCGGACCAGGTCGATGCCGGCGACCTCCTCGGTGACCGGGTGCTCCACCTGGAGGCGCGTGTTGACCTCCAGGAAGGAGATCGTGCCGTCCATGCCGACGAGGAACTCGACGGTGCCGGCGCCGACGTAGCCGGCCTCCTTCAGGATCGCCTTGGAGGAGGAGTACAGCTCGGCGAGCTGCGCCTCGGACAGGAACGGCGCCGGGGCCTCCTCGACCAGCTTCTGGTGGCGGCGCTGGAGCGAGCAGTCACGGGTGGAGACGACGACCACGTTGCCGTGCTGGTCGGCCAGGCACTGGGTCTCCACGTGACGGGGCTTGTCGAGGTAGCGCTCCACGAAGCACTCGCCGCGGCCGAACGCGGCCACCGCCTCACGGACGGCGGAGTCATACAGCTCCGGGACCTCTTCGAGGGTGCGGGCGACCTTGAGGCCGCGGCCGCCGCCGCCGAAAGCCGCCTTGATCGCGATCGGCAGCCCGTGCTCCTCGGCGAACGCCACGACCTCGTCCGCGCCCGAGACCGGGTCCGGGGTGCCCGCGACCAGCGGGGCGCCGGCGCGCTGGGCGATGTGCCGGGCGGCGACCTTGTCGCCCAGGTCGCGGATGGCCTGCGGGGGCGGGCCGATCCAGATCAGGTCCGCGTCCAGGACCGCCTGCGCGAACTCGGCGTTCTCGGAGAGGAAGCCGTAGCCCGGGTGGATGGCGTCCGCGCCGGACTCGCGCGCTGCCTTCAGGACCTTCTCGATGTCCAGGTAACTGGTGCCGGGGGTGTCACCACCCAGGGCGAACGCCTCATCAGCGGCGCGGACATGCAGAGCGTCCCGGTCCGGGTCCGCGTAGACGGCCACGCTCGCGATCCCGGCGTCCCGGCAGGCCCGGGCCACGCGGACAGCGATTTCGCCACGGTTGGCGATGAGCACCTTGCGCACGATTGAGGCTCCCTCCTTGAAACAAGCCGAGTTTAGGGACTGCCGACACGGCACTACGACCCGTCCCCAATGGTGAGCTTGCCCACACGGAGCGTGATGCGAGGCTTGCTCGACCCGCGAAATCCCTTGTCGTGCCGCGATACGCAGGACTCTTCGGGGAAACCCTAGCCTCCCGGTGTGGGCAAGGTCTCTGTAAGAGGGTGCTGCGGGCCACTCCGTTTCTTTGTCGAGTCCCTACGAATGGCCCAACGATTCTTTGCTCGCCGCCGACCCCTTGTCGCGAGGTTTACCCGTTAGTAGCGTTCCGGATGTCTCGAACGTACTTGGGGTAACAGCTGTCCTGTGCGGCAGCGGTCGAAAGTGGGTGGGGACCGGTGGCGGTTCGCAGGCCGGTGGCATGGATCGTGGCGGTCGTGCTCTTCGCGGAGGCGGTCGGCGTCGCGGCGCTGAACTGGTTCCTCGGGGTCGTCGTCGACCGGCAGGACATGTCCCTGGCCGGACTCGACCCGGACGCGATGTCCGTGTCCTCGAAGATCGGCGGAGTCGTCTTCGGGCTCTACTTCGCGCTGTGCGGGCTGGTCGCCCTGCTGGTGGCGCTGCGCGACCGCCGGC
The DNA here is from genome assembly GCF_044142145.1 of Streptomyces sp. BK79. Lineage (NCBI taxonomy): Bacteria > Bacillati > Actinomycetota > Actinomycetes > Kitasatosporales > Streptomycetaceae > Streptomyces > Streptomyces sp. BK79. The sequence continues at coordinate 221,297 of NZ_JBHVOC010000015.1, read as the reverse complement.
CGGCCGGCCTCGGGCGGGTCCTGCTGATCAGCGCGGCCGTGGTGCACGGGCTGCTCGGTGCCGTCGGCTGGGGGCTGGTGGGCTGGCACGCGTTCCTGTTCATGGTCCTCGTCCTCGCCCTGGTCGTGCTGCTGCTGATGACCTACGACGCCCGCGAGGAGCCCGCCGCCGGGCTCCCCGAGGATGGCAAGGGCGACGGCGGTTCCCCGGTCAGCCCTCCGGCGGCGCCCACAACTCCGTGATGCCGACCCCGAGTTCGGCGAGCAGCCGGCGGAGCAGGGGGAGGCTGAGGCCGATCACGTTGCCGTGGTCGCCCTCGATGCCGTCGATGAACGGGGCCGAACGGCCGTCCAGCGTGAACGCCCCGGCGACGTACAGCGGCTCCCCGGTGGCCACGTAGGCCGCGATCTCCTCGTCGGTCGGCTCGCCGAAGCGGACGACGGTGGAGGCGGTCGCCGAGACGTGGCGGCCGGAGGCGGTGTCCCAGACGCAGTGGCCGGTCTGCAGCGTGCCCGCCCGGCCGCGCATCGCCTTCCAGCGGGCGGTGGCCTCCTCGGCGTCCGCCGGCTTGCCCAGCGCCCGGCCGTCCAGGTCGAGCACCGAGTCGCAGCCGATCACCAGGGCGCCGTGCACCTCGGGCTTCGCGGCCACCACGGAGGCCTTGGCCTCGGCGAGGGCGAGGGCCAGCTCGGCGGGGGTGGGTGCGGTGACGCGGTCCTCGTCGACGCCGCTCACGAGGACCTCCGGGGCGAGCCCCGCCTGGCGCAGCAGGCCGAGCCGGGCCGGGGACTGGGAGGCGAGGACGAGTCGTCTGCGGCGCTGAGCGGTCATGGGGCCAGGTTAGCCACCCGGGCGGGGGCGGCTCACCTCAGGCCGAGCACGATCATCGCGAGAACCATGGCCAGCGCCAGCAGGACGCTCAGCCGCCGCAGCATCTCCTGCGTGTCGCGCAGTTCCTGGGGCGGCTCGTTCTCGGGGTCGGACCACAACATGCCACCAGCGTGGGGCCCAGGCGGTGGGGGGCGCCTGAGTAGGCGTACTCAGATCGGCGCCCCCCTTGGGAGGCCGGTCCTAGCCGGGCCAGAAGGTGCGGCCCCATGCCGTCGGGCCCGGCTGGGGGAGCCGGTGGGCCGCGATGCGCGACGGGTCGGACCACGCGTCACGCGGTCCCTCGTCGCCGGACGGCGCGGCGGCCGCCGCCACCGCGCGCGCCCGGACCACCGCCAGAGCGGCGGCCAGCTCCTCCGGGGTGGGATTGCCCCGTACGACCTTGATCACAGCGGCTCCTTGCCGGGCTCAGAGGGGGATGTTGCCGTGCTTCTTCGGAGGGAGGGATTCCCGCTTGGTACGCAGTTGACGCAGACCGCGGACGATGTGGCGGCGGGTGTCCGACGGCATGATCACGGCGTCGACGTAACCGCGCTCGGCCGCGACGTAGGGGTTGAGGAGGGCGTCCTCGTACTCCTGGATCAGGCGGGCGCGGACCGCCTCCAGGTCCTCCCCGTTCGCCTCGGCCTCGGCGATGGTGCGGCGGTGCAGGATGTTGACCGCGCCCTGGGCGCCCATGACGGCGATCTGGGCGGTGGGCCAGGCCAGGTTGAGGTCGGCCCCCAGGTGCTTGGAGCCCATGACGTCGTAGGCGCCGCCGAAGGCCTTGCGGGTGATGACCGTGATGAGCGGGACCGTGGCCTCGGCGTAGGCGTAGATCAGCTTGGCGCCGCGGCGGATGATGCCGTCGTGCTCCTGGTCGACGCCGGGCAGGAAGCCGGGGACGTCCACGAAGGTCAGTACGGGCACGTTGAAGGCGTCGCAGGTGCGCACGAAGCGGGCCGCCTTCTCGGACGCGGTGATGTCCAGGCACCCGGCGAACTGCATCGGCTGGTTGGCCACGATGCCGACCGGGCGGCCCTCGACGCGGCCGAAGCCGGTGAGGATGTTCGGCGCGAACAGCGGCTGCGTCTCGAAGAACTCGGCGTCGTCGAGGACGTGCTCGATGACGGTGTGCATGTCGTACGGCTGGTTCGCCGAGTCCGGGACGATCGCGTCCAGCTCGCGGTCCTCGTCCGTGACCTCGAGGTCCGCCTCCTCCGGGAAGGCCGGCGGCTCGGAGAGGTTGTTGGACGGCAGGTACGACAGCAGCTGCTTGACGTACTCGACGGCGTCCTTCTCGTCGCCCGCCATGTGGTGGGCCACGCCCGAGGTGGAGTTGTGGGTGCGGGCGCCGCCCAGCTCCTCGAAGCCGACGTCCTCGCCGGTGACGGTCTTGATGACGTCGGGTCCTGTGATGAACATGTGGCTGGTCTGGTCGACCATCACCGTGAAGTCGGTGATCGCCGGGGAGTAGACCGCGCCGCCCGCGCACGGGCCGACGACCAGGCTGATCTGCGGGATGACGCCGGAGGCGTGGGTGTTGCGGCGGAAGATCTCGCCGTACGCCCCCAGCGAGGCCACGCCCTCCTGGATGCGGGCGCCGCCGGAGTCGTTGATGCCGATGACCGGGCAGCCGGTCTTCAGCGCGAAGTCCATCACCTTGACGATCTTCTGGCCGTAGACCTCGCCCAGCGCCCCGCCGAAGACCGTGAAGTCCTGGGAGAAGACGGCGACCGGGCGGCCGTCGACGGTGCCGTAGCCGGTGACGACGCCGTCGCCGTAGGGGCGGTTGGCGTCGAGGCCGAAGTTGGTGGAGCGGTGCCGGGCGAACTCGTCCAGCTCGACGAAGGAACCCTCGTCGAGCAGGAGGTCGATGCGCTCACGGGCCGTCAGCTTGCCCTTGGCGTGCTGCTTCTCCACGGCGCGTTCCGAACCGGCGTGCGTCGCTTCCTCGATACGGCGCCTCAGGTCCGCGAGCTTGCCCGCGGTCGTGTGGATGTCGGGCTGCTGCTCTTCCGGCTCGGACATCGGGATGCGGCTCCCTGCCTGCTCAAAAGGGGGGACGGTTACTCGTTCGTAGAGTAGTGGGGGGCCTTCCGATCGGCAGTGCGGTGTTTCCCACACCTAGTGTGGGTTGCATGACGCCCCGAGATGCCTCTGGCTCCCCCCGCAATCCGTGGTCCGACCTGAGCCGGCCGCCCCTCAACCCGATGGCCCTGCGCCGGGGACTGGTGCGGGAGGGCGGGCTGTGGCGGCAGGTGGACGTGGTGCAGCGCACCGGTTCCACCAACTCCGATCTCGTGGCCCGCGCCGCCGGCGGCGAGCTGGAAGAGGGCGCCGTCCTGATCGCCGAGGAGCAGACCGCCGCCCGGGGGCGCCTGGACCGGCAGTGGACGGCACCCGCCCGCTCCGGCCTCTTCTTCTCCGTACTGCTGCGCCCCGCCGAGGTGCCCGTGCCCCGCTGGGGCTGGCTGCCGCTGCTCACCGGCGTCGCGGTGGCCACCGGCCTGTCCCGCGTCGCGGGCGTCGACACGGCCCTGAAGTGGCCCAACGACCTGCTGGTGACGGTCGGCGACGAGGAGCGCAAGGCGGGCGGGATCCTGGCCGAGCGGGCCGGTGACGACGGCATCGTCATCGGCGTCGGCATCAACGTCACCCTCCACGCGGACGAGCTGCCCGTCCCGAGGGCCGGTTCGCTGGCGCTGGCCGGGGCCGTCAACACCGACCGGGACCCGCTGCTGCGCGGCGTGCTGCGCTCCCTGGAGGACTGGTACGGGCGGTGGCGGGCGGCGGCCGGCGACCCGGCGGCCAGCGGGCTCCAGGAGACGTACGCGGCGGGGTGCGCGACGCTCGGGCGGATGGTGCGGGCGGAGCTGCCGGGCGACCGGTCGCTGGTGGGGGAGGCGGTGGCCGTGGACGGGGACGGGCGGCTGGTGCTCGCCACGGGGGCGGGCGTGCAGGAACCGGTGGGCGCGGGCGACATCGTGCACCTGCGCCCGGCGTGACGACGGGCGCGCGGCGGGGGCCGCGTCGGGTGGGGCCAGGTCCGCGTCGGGCCGGGTGGGCCGGTACGCGTCGGGCCGGGTGGGCCGGTACGCGTCAGGATCGGGGTGCGGGCACGCGGACCGGCGGGGGAGCGGGTACGCGACCGGCGTCGCCGGGGTGCCTGCGCGGGAGTGAGCTGCGGCACACCTGACGTAAAGTTGGGGCCGGTCGAACCTGACCGCGGCAGATCGGAAGGGCAGCAGGCGTGACCGTCGACGACACGGGCTCCGGCGCGGACGGGGACGGCCGGGTGGACCCCGAGCCCGGCCCGGACTCCGGCGACTCCGGCGATGACCCGCTCGCACTGCGCCTCGAAGGGCTCATCCTGGGCGCCGAGCGCCGCTACACCCCCTTCCAGGCCGCCCGCAGCGCGGGTGTCTCCATGGAGCTGGCGTCCCGTTTCTGGCGGGCCATGGGTTTCGCCGACATCGGCCAGGCCAAGGCCCTCACCGAGGCGGACGTCCTCGCCCTGCGGCGGCTCGCCGGTCTGGTGGAGGCGGGGCTGCTCAGCGAGGCGATGGCCGTGCAGGTGGCGCGGTCCACCGGGCAGACCACCGCCCGGTTGGCGGAGTGGCAGATCGACTCCTTTCTGGAGGGCCTGACCGAGCCGCCCGAGCCCGGCATGACGCGCACCGAGGTGACGTACCCGATCGTCGAACTGCTCCTGCCCGAGCTTCAGGAGTTCCTCGTCTACGTCTGGCGCCGCCAGCTCGCCGCCTCGGCCGGCCGGGTCGTGCAGGCCGGTGACGACGAGGAGATGGTGGACCGGCGTCTCGCGGTCGGCTTCGCGGACCTGGTCGGCTTCACCCGGCTGACCCGCAGGATGGAGGAGGAGGAGCTCGGCGAGCTGGTCGAGGCATTCGAGACCACCGCCGCCGATCTGGTGGCCGCGCGCGGCGGACGGCTGATCAAGACCCTCGGCGACGAGGTGCTGTACGCCGCCGACGACGCCGGTACGGCCGCCGAGATCGCGCTGCTGCTGGTCGAGACGATGGCGAACGACGCGACCATGCCGGAACTGCGCGTCGGGATCGCCTTCGGCACGGTGACCACCCGGATGGGCGATGTCTTCGGCACGACCGTCAACCTCGCCTCCCGGCTCACCTCGATAGCTCCCCGGGACGCCGTCCTCGTCGACACCGCCTTCGCCGAGGAGCTGATCCGCACCCGCGACGCCCCGGCCTCGGAGGCGGCGGCGGCCGAGGAGGCCGCCGCGGCGGAGAAGGAGGGCGAGGAGCCGCCGGCCTACCGCTTCGCGCTCCAGCCGATGTGGCAGCGGCCGGTGCGCGGTCTGGGCGTGGTCGAGCCGTGGCTGCTCTCCCGGCGGGGCACCGGCGGGGAGTCGTAGGACCCGGTCGGCCGGCAGGCCGGGGGAGGCGTCGCCGGTCAGCCGTCGCCGGCCGACAACAGGTCGACGCACAGGCCGACGACCGGCACGCACAGGCCCGGGAGGCCGGGCTCGGGGCCGGGTGTCGCGGGCGGTGTGCCGCGGTCGGGCGGCGGGGCCGGGGTGGGACGGGGCGCGGGGGCGCCGGGCTCCGGTGGCCGCGAGGACGGCGGGGACTGGGGTGACTCGGGCGACAGGGGTGGCCGGGACGGTCGCGGGGCCTCGGCGGGCGGAGCCGGTCGGCCCGGGCCCACGTCCGGCGCGTCCGGCACCGTCGTACCGGAGGGGAAGGCCGTCCGGGGAGTGCTCGCGGACGGGCCCGGTACCAGGCGGGTGCCCGGGGTGCCGCTCAGGCCGCCCATGACGGAGGTCGCCGTCGGGCCCGGCCCCGGCCGGCCGGGGGTGCTCGCGCCGGGCGGTGTCCTCGGCCGGCCCGTCGCGCCGCTCCGGTCCCCGCCCGTCTCCACGCGGGGCGCGGACCCGGCGCCGAGCCCGTCCGCGCCGCCGCCGGGTCCGGACGCCAGGCGTACGACGCTCAGGGCGCCGGCCGCCAGCGCGAGTCCGCCGGCGGCGAGCAGCGCCTTGCGGGGACGGGGACGGCGGTGCCGCCCGCGGTGGCCCCACGGGTGCTGTGGTCCCGTCGGTGTGCCGGTCGTCGTCATGGTGGTCCCTCCCCGGTGCGCACGCACCCCCCTGCGCGTGGCGGAGCGACGCTACGCGCAGGCGCCCGCCCGGACACGGCGGTCCGCCGAATGTCACCCGAACGGGTAAGCGGCACGGCGGGGCGCGGCGGACGCGCCCGGCCTTTTCCCGCGTGGGCCCGCCTGCGATGATCGGTCCGTCGAGTTGTTAACCCGCGTTAACGCGTCAACCGGAGGGTGCCATGAGCGAGGAGCGGTTCGGAGAGTTCGTCCTGGTGCGGCGGCACGGGGACGGGCATGTCGCGGAGCTCGCGCTCGACCGGCCGAAGGCCATGAACGCCGTGTCGACCGCGATGGCCCGGTCCGTCGCCGCGGCCTGCGCGGCGCTGGGCGAGGACCGGGACGTACGGGTGGTGGTGCTGACCTCGACCCACGAGCGGGCGTTCTGTGTCGGGGCCGACCTGAAGGAGCGCAACTCCTTCTCCGACGCCGACCTGCTGCGGCAGCGTCCGGTGACCCGGGGCGCGTACACGGCGGTGCTGGAGCTGCCGGTGCCCACGATCGCGGCCGTGCACGGGTTCGCGCTGGGCGGCGGCTTCGAGCTGGCGCTGTCGTGCGACGTGATCGTGGCCGACCCCACGGCGGTGGTGGGCCTGCCCGAGGTGTCGGTCGGGGTGATCCCGGGCGGCGGCGGTACGCAGTTGCTGCCGCGCCGGGTGGGGGCGGCGCGCGCCGCGGAGCTGGTGTTCACGGCGCGGCGGGTGGAGGCCGAGGAGGCGCGCGAGCTGGGGCTCGTGGACCAGCTCGTGGCGCGGGGGCGGGACCGGGAGGAGGCGCTGGACCTCGCCTCCAGGATGGCCGCGAACTCGCCCGTGGGGCTGCGGGCGGCCAAGCGGGCGCTGCGCCTCGGGCACGGGCTGGACCTGCGGGCCGGGCTGGAGGTCGAGGACGCGGCGTGGCGGTCGGTGGCGTTCTCGGGGGACCGCGCGGAGGGCGTGGCGGCGTTCAACGAGAAGCGGGCGCCGAGGTGGCCGGGGGAGTGAGGCCGCGGTCCGGTCGGTGACGGACCGGGGCCGCGGAGCCCCTGGGCCCGGGAGCCGGATGCCGGATGCCCGCGCCGCGCAAACGGCCCAACCGCCGGAGCCCTGACGTCCACTTTCTCCGTATATCTCCCTAGCCTGGAGTGATGGGTGAGGACAGGCGGCTCACGGCCGTCGTGGCGTTGGCGCAGGGCATGGCCGCCGCGCACAGCTCGCGTGAGGCGTGGCGGGCGGCGGCCGTCGGTGCCTGCCTGGCGCTGGACGGCAGCTTCGCCGCACTGTCGGTGTGGGAACGGGAGCTGGGCCGCCTGAGGGTCCTGGTGAACGTCGGCGAGCGGGCCGACGGCGAGGAGGAGTTCCCGGAGGACGAGTCCTACCCGGTGCACCAGTTCGCGGAGATCACCGAGTTCCTGCACGAGCGCTGGGCGGGCGGCGGGGAGCCCGACGCCTGGGTCGAGACGGCCGAGGGTCCCGCCGCCGGGCGCCCGGGGTACGTGCACCAGCGCGTCGCCGCCCTGCGCCGCCGGGGACGCGGGTGCTGCGTGGTCGCGCCGATCGTGCTGCACGGCCGCGCCTGGGGGGAGCTGTACGTGGCCCGTCCGGTCGGGGACCGGGTGTTCGCGCGCGCCGACGCGGACTTCGCCACCGTACTGGCCTCGGTCGTCGCCGCCGGGATCGCGCAGACCGAGCGGCTGGAGGAGGCCCGGCGCCTGGCGTTCACGGACGCGCTCACCGGGCTGGCCAACCGCCGCGCCGTCGACTCCGCCCTGGACGAGGCCGTCGAACGGCACCGCGAGGAGGGCGTCGTCGTCAGCCTCGTGGTGTGCGATCTGAACGGCCTCAAGCGGGTGAACGACACGCACGGGCACGCCGTCGGCGACCGGCTGCTGGAACGTTTCGGGTCGGTGCTGTCGCTGTGCGGGGCGATGCTGCCGGGCGCGCTCGCGGCACGGCTCGGCGGGGACGAGTTCTGCCTGCTCGCGGTCGGGCCGTCCGCCGACGCGGTGGTCAAGGCCGCCCAGGAGCTGTGCCGCCGGGCGGCCGAATTGGAGCTGGGTGACGGCGTGGCCTGCGGGGTGGCGTCCACGGAGGACCCCGTCGGGCCGGTGCGCTCCGCCCGCCGGCTGTTCCGGCTCGCCGACGCGGCGCAGTACCGCGCCAAGGCCGAACGGTCGGCGCTGCCGGTCGTCGCCGGCCGCGAGGGGCCCGACGACCCCGTCCTGCGGCTCGCGGACGAGCCCTCGCGGGAGGAGGACGGGGAGCGCAGGCGGTTCCGCGGGCGGCACTCGCCGGAGCCGTGACGGACGCGGCGCGTCGGTAAGGGGCGCACGCGGCACCCAGTAGTGACGTATCCCCTCGTGACATCATCGAATTCACTGCGTACGCTCCTGAATATGGATATGCACACTGTGGTGGTGGGGACGTCCGGGGTCACCGCGTCCGACGTCCTCGCCGTGGCGCGCGCCGGCGCCCGGATCGAGCTTTCCGAGGAGGCGGTGGCGGCCCTCGCCGCGGCCCGCGAGGTCGTGGACGCGCTGGCCGCCAAGCCGGACCCCGTGTACGGCGTGAGCACCGGCTTCGGCGCCCTGGCGACCCGGCACATCAGCCCCGACCTGCGGGCCCGGCTGCAGCGCAACATCGTCCGCTCGCACGCCGCCGGGATGGGGCCGCGCGTCGAGCGCGAGGTGGTCCGCGCGCTGATGTTCCTGCGGCTGAAGACCGTTTGCTCCGGGCGCACCGGCGTCCGCCCCGAGGTCGCGCGGACCATGGCCGACGTGCTCAACGCCGGGATCACCCCGGTCGTGCACGAGTACGGCTCCCTGGGCTGCTCCGGCGACCTCGCCCCCCTCTCGCACTGTGCGCTCACCCTGATGGGCGAGGGCGACGCCGAAGGCCCCGACGGCACCGTGCGGCCGGCCGGCGAGCTGCTCGCCGAGCACGGGATCGCCCCCGTCGAGCTGCGCGAGAAGGAGGGCCTCGCCCTGCTCAACGGCACCGACGGCATGCTCGGCATGCTGGTCATGGCCCTCGCCGACCTCGACACCCTCTACAAGTCCGCCGACATCACCGCCGCGCTGACCATGGAGGCGCTGCTCGGCACCGACAAGGTCCTCGCCCCCGAGCTGCACGCCATCCGCCCGCACCCCGGGCAGGCAGCCAGCGCCGCCAACATGCTCGCCGTGCTCAAGGGCTCGGGCCTGACCGGGCACCACCAGGACGACGCGCCCCGCGTCCAGGACGCCTACTCGGTGCGCTGCGCGCCGCAGGTCGCCGGCGCCGGGCGGGACACGATGGCCCACGCGGCGCTGGTCGCCGAGCGCGAGCTGGCGTCGGCCGTGGACAACCCGGTCGTCCTGCCCGACGGACGGGTGGAGTCCAACGGCAACTTCCACGGCGCCCCGGTCGCCTACGTGCTCGACTTCCTCGCCGTGGCCGCCGCCGACCTCGGCTCCATCGCCGAGCGGCGCACCGACCGGCTGCTGGACAAGAACCGCAGTCACGGCCTGCCGCCGTTCCTCGCCGACGACGCGGGCGTCGACTCCGGCCTGATGATCGCCCAATACACACAGGCCGCCCTGGTCAGCGAGCTGAAGCGGCTCGCCGTACCGGCCTCCGCGGACTCCATCCCGTCCTCCGCGATGCAGGAGGACCACGTGTCCATGGGCTGGTCGGCGGCGCGGAAGCTGCGCACGGCCGTCGACAACCTCACCCGCGTGATCGCCGTCGAGCTGTACGCCGCCACGCGCGCGATCCAGCTCCGCGAGGGGCTCACCCCGGCCCCGGCCTCGCGGGCCGTCATCGACGCCGTACGGGCGGCCGGTGTCCAGGGTCCCGGACCGGACCGCTACCTGGCCCCCGACCTGGCCGCGGCGGACGCGTTCGTGCGTGGCGGGCACCTGGTCGCGGCCGCTCAGACGGTCACGGGGCCGCTGCGCTAGCGACGCCGCGCGCCGAGGGGCTCCGCCGGGACGGCGGGGCCCCTTCGCGCGGTCGGCGAAGGGGCGGACGCCCTTGTGCCCCTCCGGGTCAAGGAAGCCAAAAGAACGTCAAGTTCTCTTAAAACTCCAGCCGTTCCCGGCGCACCGAGTATCCGACGAAGCCGGCCCCGAGCCCGAGGCAGAGGGCGCCGCCGACGACGTACGGCGTGCTGTCGAAGCTGCCCGTGTCGGCCAGGCGGGCCGTGCCCTCACCGGCGGCCCCCGTGTCCGTGGACACGGCTCTGGCCTGCTCGGTGACCTGCGGAGACGGGGTCGCCGCCGCGGATTCGAGCACCGGTGTCCCGGAGGTCGCGTTCGCGGACGGGACGAACCACAGGGCGCACAGCAGGCCGCCCGCGGCGGCGGCGGTCAGCAACGGTCGGCGAGCGGATGACACGGAATATCGATCCCCTTGTGGCGCTGGCGAATTGGCCGTGTGGGCAGATGTTAGTGAAAGTCGCGGGTCACAGGAAAGTCACGGGAGCCGTCGGCCTTACGCTCCGGACATGAGCACTCCAGAGACATCACGGTTTGTACGGATTCGCGTCGATCTCGTTCTGGAGGTCGACGACGAGGAGGCCGTCACCGGGGCCGCGCTGCAGTCCATCGCCGACGACACCGACCTCTCCGACGCGGAACGGGCCCACGCCGAGAGCGCTGTGACGGAGGACACCGCCGAGGCCCTGGCCTACCTCGTCGATCCGTTCGACCTGGTCAGCGCGGTACCGGGGGTCGAGCTCCAGCAGGCCTCCTGGAGCAGCGAACAGATCGACTACGACCCCGATTCGACCGAGTGGGACCTCGACGAGGATGATGGCGGCGAGAGCGACCCGGAAGACGATGAAATGACGGTCGGCTGACGCGGTGTGGGGAAATTCGTGACCCCGGGCGGCAACCACCGTCCGGGGTTTCGTCGTCTCAGCCTGCGCACTGACCGACCCGCGCACCATTCCCGCCTGAGCGGGCAAACGTGGCATGACCCACATACGTGAGCGATGTGGAACGGGACGAACCGGTCGTAGCGTTGAAGGTCTTGACGGGGAATCTCGGGGTTCGGGAATCGGCGACGATGGAGAAGCGTGTGATGACGGACGGTAAGCGGCGCAAGGGCCTGGCGGCCGCGTCCGCACTGCTCGGCGGTGTGCTGGTGCTGACGGCATGTTCCAGTAGCGACGCCGACACCTCCGGGGGAGGGGACACCAGGACCTCACAGGCCGAGGCCGACAAGGCGGCGGCCCAGGAGTCCTCCGAGGCCCAGATCAAGATCACGCCCGAGGACGGCTCGGACAACGCCTCCATCAACAACGCGGCCGGCGTCACCGTGAGCAAGGGCACGCTCACGCAGGTGAAGATGACCGCCACCGACGGCACCGAGGTCAGCGGCCAGATATCCGCCGACAAGACGAGCTGGAAGCCCACCGGGCAGCTGGAGCGGGCCACCACCTACAAGCTGACGGCGACCGCGCAGGACTCCGAGGGCCGCGCCGCCCACGAGAACGCGTCGTTCACCACGGTCTCCCCGAAGAACAGCTTCATCGGCACCTTCACCCCGGACGACGGGACCACCGTCGGCGTCGGCATGCCCGTGTCGATCAACTTCGACAAGGAGATCACCGACAAGGCCGCCGTCCAGAAGGGCATCACGGTCAACACGAGCAGCGGCCAGGAGGTCGCCTGCCACTGGTTCAGCACCCAGCGCATGGACTGCCGCCCCCAGGAGTACTGGCAGGAGGGCTCGACCGTGACCCTCAAGCTGGCGCTCGACGGGGTCGAGGGCGCCCAGGGCGTCTACGGCGTCCAGCAGAAGTCGGTCACCTTCAAGATCGGCCGCAACCAGGTCTCGTACGTCGACGCGAAGACCAAGCAGATGAAGGTCACGCAGGACGGCAAGACGGTCAAGACCATCCCGATCTCCGCCGGCTCCCCCGAGAACAAGACCTACGAGGGCCAGATGGTCATCTCCGAGAAGTTCAAGGAGACCCGGATGGACGGCTCGACGGTCGGCTTCACCGACGACGACGGCAAGGGCGAGTACGACATCAAGGACGTGCCGCACGCCATGCGGCTGAGCACGTCCGGGACCTTCATCCACGGCAACTACTGGGGCAAGGGCATCTTCGGCAAGGCCAACACCAGCCACGGCTGCGTGGGCCTGGAGGACGCCAAGGGCGCCGACGACCCGAACACGCCGGGCTCCTGGTTCTACGACAACTCGATCATCGGTGACGTGGTCGTCGTCCAGAACACCGGCGACAAGACCATCGCCCCGGACAACGGCCTCAACGGCTGGAACATGGACTGGGCCCAGTGGAAGGCGGGTTCGGCCGTCTGACGCCGAACGCACCGCGGTCCACCGCGATCTGACCCAGGCGCCCGCCACCCCGCATCCGGGGCGGCGGGCGTCCGGCGTTCCCCCGGACGCCCGTCGTGGTGACGCCCCGTCAACCCGGCGATCACGTAACGGTGTTCACGCGGGCGCGTAACGCCGGACGGCGATCACGTAACGGTTGGCAGGCGGTTTCCCGACCGTCCGCCGTCTCCGCCCTCCCGGTCTTGAGCGGCCGTTCGCCCCCTCGGCATACTCCGGACTCCGGGGGAGCACGCGCGTGCGAGACCACCCCCGGCCGGGTGAACGGGGAATTCTCCCGGTACCTCAGCAAGGGGGAACGTTGCGCAGACAAGTGAGAAGAGCCGGCGCGGCCACGGTCGCCACGGCGGCGGCCGTGGCGCTCACGGCGGGCCTGACCGGCCCGGCCGCGGCGGACGGGGGACGGACGGCGGCCTCGGCGGCAGGCGAGGGAGCCGTGGCCGGCGCCGCGCGGTCCGCCGACGCCGGCGCCGCGCGGTCCGCCGCCGAGCGGTCCGCCTCCGGCAAGGCCAGGCACCGCGTCACGCTGATCACCGGCGACCGGGTGGTCGTCGACGCCAAGGGCCGCGTCGTCGGCCTGGAGCGGGCCGGGGGACGTGAGCACATACCCGTGCAGGTCCGCAGGGCCGGCGGGCACACCTTCGTCGTCCCGGCCGACGCCGCCCGCCTGGTCGCCACCGGCAAGCTGGACAAGCGCCTCTTCGACGTCACCGAGCTGAGCGGGGCCGCCACCCGCAAGGCCCAGAAGAACGGCCTCAAGGTCATCGTCGGCTACCGGGGCGGCGCCCGGGCCACCAAGGCCGACGTCCGCGACGCGGGCACCCTGCGCCGCACGCTGACCTCCCTGAACGCCGACGCCGTCCAGGCCCGCCACGAGGACACGCCCGAGCTGTGGGACGCGGTCACCGACGGCGAGAAGACCGCCTCCGGCATCGCGCACGTCTGGCTCGACGGCGTCCGCCGGGCCAGCCTCGACCGGTCCGTCCCGCAGATCGGCGCCCCCAAGGCGTGGGCCGCCGGCTACGACGGCAAGGGCGTCAGGATCGCCGTCCTGGACACCGGCGTCGACACCACCCACCCCGACCTGAAGAACCAGGTCGTCGCGTCCAAGAACTTCTCCGTCTCACCCGACGCCACCGACAAGTACGGCCACGGCACCCATGTCGCCTCCATCGCCGCCGGCACCGGCGCGAAGGCCGGCGCCAAGTACAAGGGCGTGGCCCCCGGCGCCGAGCTGCTCAACGGCAAGGTGCTCAGCGACGACGGCTTCGGCGACGACTCCGGCATCCTGGCCGGCATGGAGTGGGCGGCCGCGCAGGGCGCCGACATCGTCAACCTCAGCCTCGGCGGCGGCGACACCCCGGAGATCGACCCGCTGGAAGCGCAGGTCAACAAGCTCTCCGAGGAGAAGGGCATCCTCTTCGCCATCGCCGCCGGCAACGAGGGCGAGTTCGGCGACCGCACCGTCGGCTCCCCGGGCAGCGCCGCCGCCGCCCTCACCGTCGGCGCGGTCGACGGCAAGGACAAGCTCGCCTCCTTCTCCAGCACCGGCCCCGGCCTCGACGGCGCGATCAAGCCCGACGTGACCGCACCCGGCGTCGACATCACCGCCGCCTCCGCCAAGGGCGGCGTCATCGCCCAGGAGGTCGGCGAGAAGCCCGCCGGGTACGTCACCATCTCCGGTACGTCCATGGCGACCCCGCACGTCGCCGGCGCCGCGGCCCTCCTCAAGCAGCAGCACCCCGAGTGGACGTACGCCGAGCTGAAGGGCGCGCTGACGGGGTCGGCGAAGGGCGGCGCGTACACGCCCTTCCAGCAGGGCGCGGGCCGCGTCCAGGCGGACAGGGCGATCGGCCAGAGCGTGTTCGCCGAGCCGGTGTCCGTCTCCTTCGGCACCCAGCAGTGGCCGCACACCGACGACAAGCCGGTCACCCGGCAGCTCACCTACCGCAACGCCGGCACCGAGGACGTCACGCTGAAGCTGACGTCCACCGCCACCGGCCCCCAGGGCAAGGCGGCCCCCGCCGGCTTCTTCACGCTGGGCGCCGGCTCGGTCACCGTCCCCGCGGGCGGCAGGGCCTTTGTCGACCTCACCGTGAACACCAAGCTCGGCGGCACGGCCGACGGCGCCTACTCGGCGTACGTCACCGCGACCGGCGGCGGGCAGAGCGTCCGTACGGCCGCCGCCGTCGAGCGCGAGGTGGAGTCGTACGACGTCACGCTGAAGGCCATCGGCCGCGACGGCAGGCCGAGCGCCGCCTACGAGGCCGACCTGACCGGTGTCTCCGGCCTCGCCGCGGACACCTGGTTCATGCCGTACGACGCCGACGGCACCGTCACCGTCCGCGTGCCCAAGGGCGGTTACGTCCTCAACTCCTCGATCCGCGTGAGCGCGGACCCGGAGAAGTGGAAGGGCGCCGACTGGATCGCCCAGCCGAAGCTGGAGGTCAGGAAGAACACGACCGTCACCCTGGACGCGCGCACCACGAAGCCGGTGGACATCACCGTGCCGGACAAGGGCGCCAAGTGGGAGTTCGCCTCCGCGGACTTCACCGTGGAGACCGAGGACGGCGCCTACGGCTTCGGCTGGCTGCTGGACTCCTACGCGGGCCTGCGCACCAGGCACCTCGGCCCGCAGGTCACCGACGGCTCGCTCAGCCAGCAGTGGGACGGC
The DNA here is from genome assembly GCF_044142145.1 of Streptomyces sp. BK79. Taxonomy (NCBI): domain Bacteria; kingdom Bacillati; phylum Actinomycetota; class Actinomycetes; order Kitasatosporales; family Streptomycetaceae; genus Streptomyces; species Streptomyces sp. BK79. The sequence goes on along the minus strand of NZ_JBHVOC010000015.1, from coordinate 206,294 downwards.
CACTGGACCAAGGGCGCCAAGGAGCAGTACGACACCGTCTCCGGCGGCAAGGTCAAGCAGCTCGCCACCGGCTACACCCGGCACTTCAAGAAGGGCGAGCTGGCCACCCTCAAGGCCGGTCTCGGCGCCTCCGCGAGCGGCAAGAAGGGCGCCGTCTCCGCGGTCGGCTGGCTGCCCGGCGGCTTCGGCGGCTCCTCCATCGGCATCGAGCAGTCCCTGCCCGGCACCCGCACCCTGCACCTGTCCACCGGGAACGGCGTGACGTGGGACCTCGAGTTCGAGCAGTACGGCGGCCGGGACGCCGACGGCTTCCCCGTCGTCGAGGCCGGCTACGTCCTCGACGCCCCGCAGCGCTACAAGGCGGGCAAGAGCTACTCGGCGACCTTCAACACCGCCGTCTTCGGGCCGCGCCTCACCGGCGACTTCGGCCTGCACCGCGACGGCGACACCATCACCGGCGTGGTCCCGCTCTTCGCCGACGGCAAGGGCCACGCGGGTTCCTCGGTCTTCACCTCGGTCGCCACCACGCTCTACCGCAACGGCACCAAGGTCGGCTCGCACAAGGACCCGCTGTTCGGCGAGGGCGAGTTCAAGGTCCCCTCGGGTGACGCCCGGTACCGGCTGACGACGTCGGTCAAGCGGTCCGCCAAGGTCGCAGCGGCCTCCAGCCGCGTCGACGCCAGCTGGACGTTCCGCTCCAAGAAGACCGCCGACCCCACCGAGCTGCCCGCGTCCGGCGTCCGCTTCGCCGTGGCCACCGGCCTGGACAGCAAGGTCCCGGCCGGCCGGAAGGTCACCGTCCCGGTCACCGTCGAGGGCGCGGCGGCCGGCCGCAACCTCAAGTCGCTGACGGTGCAGGTGTCGTACGACCACGGCAAGACCTGGAAGAAGGTCACGGTGAAGAAGGGGAAGATCAGCGTCAAGAACCCGGCGAAGGGGAAGTCCCTCTCCTTCCGCGCCACGATCGTCGACACGAAGAAGAACGAGTCGGTGATCTCGATCTACGACGCGTACCACGGCAAGTAGGCCGGCGGCACGCGAACGGCCCGGCCGGAGCCCTCGGCTCCGGCCGGGTCACGTCGGCTCCGGCCGGGTCACGACGGCAGCGAGGGCGCCGCGTCCGTCCCCCAGCTCGCCAGCAGCCGCAGGGCCTCGGCCGACGGCGAGCCCGGCTCGGCGTGGTACGTGATGAACGCCTGCTCGTCGTCGTCGACCAGGCGGAACGTCTCGAAGCACAGGGTCAGGTCACCGACCAGCGGGTGCCGCATCCGCTTGACGCCGTAGGTCTTCTCCTTGACGTCGTGGGTCGCCCACAGGCGCCGGAACTCCTCGCTCTTCACGGACAGCTCGCCGACCAGCGCGGACAGCCGGGGGTCGTCCGGGTGCCGGCCCGCGTCCATGCGCAGGAAACTGACCATGTCGTGGGCCTTCTGCTCCCAGTCCGTGAACAGCTCCCGGTAGTCCGGGTTCAGGAACACCAGCCGCGCCCAGTTGCGCTCCGGGGCCGGGAGCCTGCCCCAGTCGCCGAAGAGGGCCGCCGCCATCCGGTTCCAGGCGAGGATCTCCGACCGCCGGCCGGTCACGTACGCCGGGACCGTGTCGATCGACTCCAGCAGCTGGAGCAGCGCCACCCGCACCGGCCGCTGCGCCCGGGCCGCCGCCGCCCGCCCGCGCCGCTGCTGCGGCTTCGCCAGGTGCGTCAGGTGCGCCTGCTCGGCGTCGGACAGCCTCAGCGCGCGGGCGATCGCGTCGAGGACCTCCACCGAGACGTTCCGCCCGTTGCCCTGCTCCAGGCGCGTGTAGTACGCCACGGACACCCCGGCCAGCTGCGCCAGCTCCTCGCGCCGCAGCCCCGGCACCCGGCGCTGCCGCCCGTACGACGGAAGCCCCACGTCCTGCGGCTTCAGCCTGGCCCGCCGGGTGCGCAGGAACTCGCTCAGTTCGGCACGCCGGTCCAGCTGTCCATCCATGTCCTCCAGTATCGCCGGACGTATTCCCGGTCGTACGCACCCGAGCCTGTCCCCGCCAGTGGTACGCACGCCGGTCGTAGGCACAAGCGTGGTCTGGGTGGACGGGCGGTGTCGCGGCAGGCTGGAGGCATCCCACGCAAGAGCAGTCACGAGGAACCCGGAGAACCCGGCATGACCACTGTCGCCGCATACGCCGCACCCGCCGCCAAGGCTCCGCTGGAGCGGACCACGATCGAGCGGCGCGAGGTGCGCGAGCACGACGTCCTGATCGACATCAAGTTCGCCGGCATCTGCCACTCCGACATCCACCAGGTCCAGGAAGGCTGGGGCGAGGCCATCTTCCCGATGGTCCCCGGCCACGAGATCGCCGGCATCGTCTCCGAGGTCGGCCCCGGCGTCACCAAGTACGCCGTCGGCGACCGGGTCGGCGTCGGCTGCATGGTCGACTCCTGCCGCGAGTGCGAGAACTGCCGGGCCGGGCAGGAGCAGTACTGCACCGGCGGCAACGTGATGACGTACAACGGCATCGGCAAGGACGGGGAGCCCACCTACGGCGGCTACTCCGAGAAGATCGTCGTCGACGAGAACTTCGTCGTCGGCATCCCCGAGGGCATCGCCCTGGACGAGGCCGCGCCCCTGCTGTGCGCCGGCGTCACCACGTACTCCCCGCTCAAGCACTGGAACGCCGGTCCCGGCAAGAAGGTCGCCGTCGTCGGCATGGGCGGCCTCGGCCACATGGCCGTCAAGCTGGCGCACGCCCTGGGCGCCGAGGTGACCGTGCTGTCGCAGTCCCTGCGCAAGAAGGACGACGGCCTCAAGCTGGGCGCCGACCACTACTACGCCACCAGCGACCCGGCCACCTTCGAGCAGCTGGCGGGCACCTTCGACCTGATCGTCTCGACGGTCTCGGCCCCGCTCGACTTCGGCGCCTACCTGGGCCTGCTGAAGACGGACGGCGCCCTGGTGAACGTCGGCGCCCCCGAGGAGCCCGTCTCCCTCAACCTGTTCACGCTGCTCGGCGGCCGCAAGACCCTCGCCGGGTCCATGATCGGCGGTATCCGCGAGACGCAGGAGATGCTGGACTTCTGCGCCGAGCACGGCATCGGCGCCGAGATCGAGCTGATCGCCGCGTCCGAGGTCAACACGGCGTACGAGCGGGTGCTGGCGAGCGACGTGCGGTACCGCTTCGTGATCGACACGGCGACGATCTGACGCCGGCCGGCGGGCACGGCCGGTTGGTGACGGGGTCCGCGCTCTGGCATCATGGGCGGCAAACGGAACGGCGTCCCGTTTGATCGTACGGGGCGGTGTTCCGCTCAGCGGTCCCGGCAGCGGAGGAACGACGTGGTGAACGACGGCGGCGACGAGCCCACCGGGTCGCGGCCCCGCCCCCGGCGGGCGGACGCCCGGCGCAACCAGCAGACCCTGCTGGACGCCGCCGCCGCCGTCTTCGTCACGTCCGGCGTGGACGCGCCCGTACGCGACATCGCGGCCCGGGCCGGCGTCGGCACGGCGACGATCTACCGCCACTTCCCGACGCGGGCGGACCTCATCATCGGCGTCTACCGGCACCAGGTGGAGGCCTGCGCCGAGGCCGGGCCCGCCCTGCTGGAGAGCGGCCCGACCCCGCACGCCGCCCTGGGGAAGTGGATCGACCTCTTCGTCGACTTCCTGGTCACCAAGCACGGACTCGCCGCCGTCCTCCAGTCCGACGACGCCGCGTTCGAGGCGCTGCACACCTACTTCCTCGACCGTCTCGTCCCCGTCTGCGGCCGGCTCCTCGACGCCGCGGTCGCCTCGGGCGAGATCCGGACCGACCTGTCGCCCTACGCCCTCATGCGCGGCGTCGGCAACCTCTGCATCGGCGCGGAGAGCGACCCCCGCTACGACGCGCGCCACCTGGTCGGCCTCCTCGTCGCGGGCCTGCGCCGGCCGGCGTGACCACGAACCGGCCTGACCACGGCCTGACCACGATCGGTCCGATCACGAGCGGCCGGTTCCGTCAGGGCCGAAGGTGGGCCGTCAGCTCGTCACCGCCCGGATACGGAAGCTCCCTCGGCAGCAGACGCGCCGCCGCCTCCAGCTCGCCGTCGCGTACGCGCGCGCGGACCTCCCGGGCGAGGGGTGTCACGTCACGGATGGCGACCGTCCACTCGTCGGCGTACCGCCGTGCGGCCTCGCCGGTCAGGCCGAGCTGCAGCGAGCGGTGCGGCAGGGGCCGGAGCCGCAGGTCCCGCTCGGGGTCCCACTGGACCCGGGCGGGCGCGTGCTTCAACCGACGCTGCCAGCCGGCCCGGTCGGCGTGGACCGAGGGGACGTAGTGCGACAGGCACGCGTGGCGCAGCGCCCACTCGAAACCGTCCCGGCTGATCTCGACGGCCAGCACGGTCTCCTGGCCCGCCTTCGTGGCCCAGCCGCAGCGGTACATCATCCAGAGGAAGGACGGCTTGATCCACGTCATCCTGTCCCGCTTCCACGTGGCCGGGAAGCGCCCCTCGCGGACGGCGGGAAGGCCGATCTCCGGGGAGTACGCCTGGTAGACGGTGACCTTGGACGCGGTGTGGGCCGCCCGGATCTCGCGTTGCGGTTCTGCCATGACGTACAGCGTGGAGGCGGCGCCTCCCGGCGGCCAGCGAATTTCCGGGGGCCGCGCCCCGGTGGGGCGCCGCGGTGACCGGCCGTAATTCCCCTGTGGGAGGGCGGCCCACCGGCTACCCTCGGCGCCACCGATGATCGCTGCGGGATCCGGCCCGCCCGCGACCGCTCCGCCTCACTCGGGAGACGCCCACGCATGGACACGCCACCCTCGCCGCCCGGTGCCGGACGGACCGACGACGTCCGGATCGGGGCGCTCGTGCCGCTCGGCCGGCCCGGCTGGACCGAGGCCGGCCGGCATCTGCTCGCCGGGCTCGAACTGGCCGTCGGTGAGGCCAACGACGCCGGCGGGATCGACGGAAGGCCGATCGAGCTGGTGGTCCGGGACACCGCGGCCTCTCCCGAGCGGGCCGCGGCGGCCGTCGACGAGCTGGCCGGGCTGGGCGTGGCCGCCCTGGTGGGGGAGTACCACAGCGTCGTCGCGCGTGCCGCCGCCGCCCGGGCCGACGCGCTCGGGCTGCCGTTCCTCTGCTCGTCGGCGGTGCTCGACGCGCTCACCGAGCAGCCCACACGGTGGGTCGCGCGCATCGCCCCGGCCCAGTCCCACGGCTGGCGGATCTACGGGGACTTCCTCCTCGGCGCGGGTCACCGGCGTGTCGCCGTCGCCGCCGAGCCGAGCGCGTACTGGGCGTCCGGGACCCGCGTCCTGCGGGACCACCTCACCGCGCGCGGCGGCGACGTCGTCGTCGAACTGGACATGCGCGCGCTCGCTCCCGAGGCCGTCGGGGACGCCCTGCTCGAACACGGTGCGACGGCGCTCCTGCTCCTGGTCGGCACCCCGGAGCCGGCGGTGCCGATCGTCCGGGCCGTGCGGCGCGACGTGCGCCTCGCCGACGTGCTGATCGGCGCTCCGGCCGGACAGCCGGAGTTCCCCGGCTGGGCGGCGTCGCTGGGCGGCGACGGCGCCGCGATCCCCTTCCTGCGCTACCTGCCCGGGCGGCTCACCCCGCTCGGCGCGCGGGTCGAGGCGGTCCTGCGCGAGCGGCTGGCCGCGCCTCCCTCGTTCGTCGCCCTGGAGGGGTACGACGCGGTCGCGGTCCTCGCCGAGGTGCTGCGCGCGCACGGCGTGGACCGTGCGGGTATCGCCGAGGCCTGGCCGCGTGTGGCGGTCGAGGGCACCCGGGGGAGGATCCGGTTCTCCCGCGCGCCGGGCATCGGCGTGTGGCAGTGGGTCTGGGCGCCGGTCCAGGTCGCCGACCGGGATCCGGCCGCGCCCGATCGCTTCCGGGTCCTCCACGTGGGCTGAGCGGGTCACCCCGGCTGATCCGCCGTCACTCGCCGCGCAGCCGCAGGAGGTACGTCGCTGTCACCGCGACGGCGCGTTCCCCGTCGTGGGACAGCTCCCGCAGGGCGTCCGACGCCGTGGTCCCCGGGATGTCCGCCAGCGCCTGGGTGAGCCGGACGCGTGCGGGGGGCCCGGTGGCGGCGTGGGCGAGGCGCTCGACGAGCCCGGCCGCGATCCGGTCCGCCGTGGCGGTGTCGCTCGCCAGCACGCCCAGCGCGTCGGCCGCGTCGGTGTCGTTCCGGCCCTCCGCGATCATGTCGATGAGTGTCGGGACCGCTTCGGCCACCCCCTGCGTCCCGAGCGCCAGCGCCGCCCGGCCCCGGACCACCGGGTCGGGATGCGCCAGGGCGTCCCGCAGCCGGGCCCCCGCCCCGTCACCGGGCATCGCGGCGAGGGTCCGCACGGCGCGTTCCCGCACCGCGGCCACCGGTGAGGCGAGGCCGCGCGCCAGCAGTGCCGTGCCCGTGCCGCCGTCGCCCGCTCGGGCCAGCGCCCAGCGGAGGGCTCCGGCGACGTGCGGGTCCGTCTCGCTCAGTACGGCCTCGACCAGGGCCTCCACCGGCACCGGGACCTCGTCCACCGAGGAGAGGGCGGCGCGCTGGCGGGCGGTGGCGCTCTTGGACGCCAGCGCGTGGAGGACCGAGACGACCTGGAGGACGTCCTCCCAGTCGGCGGGTTCCGCCGCACCGATCCGGCGGAGCCGGGTGAGCAGCTCGGTCTCGGCCGCGATGCGTTCCCGCGTCTGACGGATGAGGTCGTCGACGAGCGCCGAGGGCGCGAAACCGGGATCGTCGAGCGCGCGCCCGATCTCGCGCAGCGAGAGCCCCAGCGTCCGCAGGCTCTCGATGTGGAAGATCCGCCGGATGTCCTCGCCGGAGTACTCCCGGTAGCCCGAGCCCGTACGGCTCGAGGGCCGTATCAGGCCGAGCGACTCGTAGTGCCGGAGCATGCGGGCACTGACCCCGGACCGTCGCGCCACCTCACCGATCAGCACGCCCTATGGTCCCTCGGGTCCCGACCCGCCGAGGGCCACGACGCGCTTCGCCTCCTCGATCGCGGACTCGAAACCGGCGTCCGGGTCGCTCAGCAGGCGTTGCGTGGCGAGCGCGTGCGCGCGCACGCGCGGGTCACGGGCCTTCGTCGCGGCCCGCAGCGCCGGTACGACGACCTCCCCGAGCGCGACCAGCGCCCGGCTGAGACTCAGCCGCGTCTCCCGGTCACCGCGCCCGAGCTGCGTCACCAGCACCGCCGCCAGCCCGGACTCCTCGCCCGGAGGCACGAGGACGACCGCGGCCCGCCAGGCGCTGTGCGCCACCTCGTCGTCGGCGTCGGACAGCAGCGCCCGGGTGATCGCCGGCCACGCCCGCCGGTCCCCGATCTTGGACAGCGTGTGCAGTGCCTGGCTGCGGGCCTGCGCACGTTCCGAACGGACCTCCCCGAGCAGCGCCGGGAGCGTCAGCGACACCGGGTGGCGGGTGAGCGCCCAGGTCAGCATGTCGCGGACGAAGAACTCGGGCTCGATCGCGCACCGCTCGACGAGCTTGCCGACCAGGCGGGAGTCCGGCGCCGTGCCGGCCGCCAGAGCGGCCCGCAGACGCACGGACGAACGGCCGTCCTCCAGGGCCTCGAGCGCCCGCGGCGCGTCCGTGTCGTGTCTCGTGGTCATCGCAACCACCTCCTGGACGGCAGTGAAGCCCTTGCCACTGTGTCAAGGTCAATCCGGGTCACGGAATCGCCGGGATCCCTCACGTGTTGAACAGCGCGAGGGCCCGGAGGTCCGGCGTGTTCGCCGAGCCGGCCGGTGGCCCGAGTGACCTGGCTGAGAGAAATTGGAGGGCCGTGATGGCCGCGCAGACGCAGAGGGCCGTGCTGGCGGGCGGATGCTTCTGGGGGATGGAGGAGTTGATCCGCCGGCTCCCGGGCGTGACCGCGACCCGGGTCGGCTACACCGGGGGCGACGTGCCGAACGCGACGTACCGCGACCACGGCACGCACGCGGAGGCCATCGAGATCCTCTTCGACCCCGAGCAGACCGACTACCGCGCGCTCCTGGAGTTCTTCTTCCAGATCCACGACCCGAGCACCAAGAACCGCCAGGGCAACGACATCGGCCTCAGCTACCGCTCCGCGATCTACTACGTGGACGACGAGCAGAAGCGGATCGCCGAGGACACGATCGCGGACGTGGACGCCTCCGGGCTGTGGCCGGGCAAGGTCGTCACCGAGGTGGAGCCGGTCGGCCCCTTCTGGGAGGCCGAGCCCGAGCACCAGGACTACCTGCAGCGCTACCCCGACGGCTACACCTGCCACTTCCCGCGCCCGGGATGGCGGCTGCCCGCCCGCACCGAGGGCTGACCGTACGGCGACGGCCCGGCCGCGAGGCGGCCGGGCCGTCCGTGCGAGCCGGCGTCCGTGCGAGCCGGCGTCGGTGCGAAGGGGGCCGCTCAGTGCGGCAGCGTCGCCGGGCTGCCGCCGTTCGCCTCGTAGCCCGCCACCGCCAGGGCCCGGTAGACCGCGAACTCGGCCGCCGGGTCGGTCGAGAGGGTCCACGGCAGGGCGCCCACGTGGCCGTCGATGACTATCAGCTGGTTCATGGCCTCCGCCCAGCGTTCGCCGCGGACCAGGAAGAAGACCAGGAGATGGCGCACGTGCGCCTGCGTCGGGTCGTCGGGGCGGGCGGAGTGGACCGCGTGCAGGGCGCCGTGGACCGCCTTGGTGACGACCTCGCTCTGGTAGAAACCGCTGACCAGGTTGACCTCGGGCAGGTGCTCGAAGACCGCGAAGAGCGGCATCGCCGCGAGCAGTGAGCCCTGCGGGGCGCGGGCCGCAGCGGCCTCCGCGAAGGAGTACGCCAGCTCCCGCGAGCCGTGCCACTTCTCGCACCAGTAGTGCAGGGCCGCCAGATGCGCCCCCATGTGGTTCGGGGCGCGGTCCAGGATCTTCAGCCAGAGCTGCTCGAACTCCTCGCGCCGGTAACCGAGGCCGCGGGCCACCGACAGCTCGACGATGTACGGGATCGGGTCGCCCGGAGCCAGCAGCGCCGCCTCCGAGCAGGCCGCCTTCGCCTCCTCCATGATGATCCGGAACTCGTCCGTCCCCGGCGTCGCCGTCCGCCACGCCTGCTGGACCAGGAACTCGGCGTGCACCGCCGCCCCGCCCGCGTCCTTCGGCGCCTCGGCCCGCCACACCCGCAGCCACTGCCCGCCCGGCGCCTCACCGACGCCGCCGGGCCGCTGCCGCAGCTCCAGCGACGCGGCGCCCGCGAAGGCCTGCACGCGCTGCCAGCGACGCTCGTCCCGCGCGTCCGTGCCCGCGAGGAGCTGTTGCGCCCCCCGGTAGTCCTGCGTGCGCTGCACCAGGTCCAGGACGTCGAGCAGGTCCTGGTCGGGACCGGGCATCCGGACGTCCAGCTCCTCCTCGCGGGCGAAGCCGTAGTTCGCGGGGTCCGCCGCGTCCGGGTGGCCGGGGTGTACGAGGCCGACCGCGCTCCGCCGGCGCCGCAGAACGGGGGCCAGCACGACGGCCAGCATGGCCAGTGCCATCAGGACCCAGAGAATCTCCATGTCTCAAGCGAACCAGACGGCGCCGACGATTGGCCAACCAGTGCCGCGTTCCTGTGGAAAACGCGCGGAGCCGCCCGCGCCGCTACCCTCGGTGCCCATGAGCGACAGGCACATCAGTCAGCACTTCGAGACGCTCGCGATCCACGCGGGCAACACCGCCGATCCGCAGACCGGCGCGGTCGTCCCGCCGATCTACCAGGTGTCGACGTACAAGCAGGACGGCGTCGGCGGACTGCGGGGCGGCTACGAGTACAGCCGCAGCGCCAATCCGACCCGCACGGCCCTGGAGGAGAACCTCGCCGCCCTGGAGGGCGGCCGTCGCGGCCTCGCCTTCGCGTCCGGACTGGCGGCCGAGGACTGCCTGTTGCGTACGCTGCTGCGCCCCGGCGACCACGTGGTGATCCCCAACGACGCGTACGGCGGCACCTTCCGGCTCTTCGCCAAGGTCGCCGCCCGGTGGGGCGTGGAGTGGTCCGTGGCCGACTCGGGCGACCCGGCCGCCGTGCGCGCGGCGCTCACGCCGAAGACCAAGGCCGTATGGGTGGAGACGCCGTCCAACCCGCTGCTCGGCATCACCGACATCGCCGCCGTCGCCCAGGTCGCCCGGGACGCCGGCGCCCGGCTCGTCGTCGACAACACCTTCGCCACGCCGTACCTCCAGCAGCCGCTGGCGCTGGGCGCGGACGTCGTCGTGCACTCCCTGACCAAGTACATGGGCGGCCACTCCGACGTCGTCGGCGGCGCGCTGATCGTGGGCGACCAGGAACTGGGCGAGGAGCTGGCGTTCCACCAGAACGCGATGGGCGCCATCGCCGGGCCCTTCGACTCCTGGCTGGTGCTGCGCGGCACCAAGACCCTCGCGGTGCGCATGGACCGGCACAGCGAGAACGCGACCAGGGTCGCCGAGATGCTCACCCGGCACGCGCGCGTGACGAGCGTGCTGTACCCGGGGCTGCCCGAGCACCCCGGGCACGAGGTCGCCGCCAAGCAGATGAAGGCGTTCGGCGGCATGGTGTCCTTCCGCGTCGAGGGCGGCGAGGAGGCGGCGGTCGAGGTCTGCGACCGCGCGAAGGTGTTCACGCTCGGCGAGTCCCTGGGCGGCGTCGAGTCGCTGATCGAGCACCCGGGCCGCATGACGCACGCCTCCGCCGCGGGCTCGGCCCTGGAGGTCCCCGCCGACCTGGTGCGTCTGTCGGTCGGCATCGAGAACGTCGACGACCTGCTCGCCGACCTCCAGCAGGCCCTCGGCTAGTCCGACGCGTACGCCGGGCTCACCAGCCCTCCCAGCCCGTCACGGGTGGGGTCGTCTCCGACGGCGGCTCCACCCATGGCTGGACGGTCAGCGCCCACACGGTGAACGCCACGACCGCGGCGCACAGCACCAGCCACATCAGCCGGCGCACGGCGGTCCTGCGCCGCAGCAGGCGGCCACCGCGCCGCACGGCGTCCGCGTACAGCCCGGGCGGCACCCGGGGCGGCGACTGCTCCATGATCCGCCGCGCGGCGGCCTCCCGCTGGGGGCGGTTCACGGCCGCCTCCCGGGGCTCCACGCGCGCGTGCCCGCCGTCCCCTCCAGGACCGCCGCGCCCGCCGTCATGGCGTCGCCGCCTTCGGCGCGTTCGGCGCCTTGGCCTCCGTCACCGGGCGGGCCGGTTGTGCGGGCGGGTGCAGCAGGGTGGCCGTCGCCCGGTCGCAGATCGTCCGCACGCGCTCGACGGGCAGCCCCAGCAGAGCCGCCGCCTGTTCCTCGCCGACGCCCTCGTAGAGCCGGAGCACCAGGATCAGCCGCTCCTGCGGGGCGAGCCCGCCCAGCGGGCCGGACGGGCGCCGGCGGGTCCGGCCGAGTCCGCCGCCGTACCGGTGCCAGGCCTCGCGGGCGAAACGGGTGGCCAGGTACTGGCGGGCCCGGTCGTACGGGTCCTCGCCGTGCAGCCGGTCCCAGTACGCGTACGTGTGGGCCAGGGACAGGCCCAGCAGCCGCCGCGCGCGCGGGTTGTCGTCCGGGGGTTCGGCCGTGAGCAGGGTCGCGGCGTGCAGCAGCCGGCCCGCCGCGCCCGCGACGAACGCCTCGAATTCCCGTGCCCGGCGGGCACTGTGGGACGCATGCCGTTCCCGCACCGCGCCTCCCGCCCAGGGACCGACGGCCCCTGAGTCTCGTACGGCGATCCCCTGAGGTCTCATATCAGGCCAGGGGCGGCCCGCCGGTCAAGACTCCGGTGCGATCCGGCAGGAAACCCCGGTGACGGCGACGCGGCGCAGCGGGGAGCCGTCGAAGGCGCCTCAGGAGGCCGGCGACTCCTGGCCCGCCGCACCCGAGGGGGCCATACGGGCGGACAGGGCGCCGTTGAAGCGCGTGAGGAGCGTGCAGAACGCCTCGCGCTCCTCCGGTGCCCAGTCGTGGGTCAGCTCGGCCATGAGCCGGCGCCGCGACGACCGGACCTCCTCCAGCCGCGACACGCCGCGCGGGGACAGCTGGAGCACCACCGCGCGGCCGTCCTCGGGGTGCGAGGTGCGCTTGACGAGCCCGGTGTCGACGAGCGGGGCCACCTGGCGGGTGACCGTCGAGGAGTCGATGCCCATGCTCGCGGCGAGCGCCTTGACGCCCATCGGGCCCTCTTTGTCGAGGCGGTTGAGCAGCAGGTAGGCGGCGCGGTCCATGGAGTTGCGCACCTGCCCGACACCGCCGAGCCGGGTCTGTTCGGCACGACGGGCGAAGAGCGCCACCTCGTGCTGGAGCGTCTCGAGAAGACCGGTGTCACCGGCGGTCGTCATGTCCATCGACATTTCAGGTGTTGTGGGCATGGCCGGGGGCTCACTTCGTGGAGGGCTGCTAATTGGGGGACAGGGTACGCGGCCGGGCAGCGAGGCGTACCGGCGCTGCGCAAAGCGGGTCTCGGACGTTGGTCACAACGGCGTCCGGCGCCCGTGAACTGCGATGCTGGAGGTATGAGCTACAGCACGGCCGCCCTCGCCCGCCCCGTCACCCTCGACGATGTGCGCGGGGCCCAGAAGATGCTCTCGGGTGTGGCGCGGGTGACGGCGATGGAGGGCAGCAGGCACCTGTCCCAGCTGGTCGGCGCGCCGGTGCACTTCAAGTGCGAGAACCTCCAGCGGACGGGTTCGTTCAAGCTGCGCGGCGCCTACGTCCGTATCGCCGGGCTGCTGCCCGAGCAGCGGGCCGCCGGAGTGGTCGCGGCGAGCGCGGGCAACCACGCGCAGGGCGTGGCGCTGGCGTCGTCGCTGCTCGGGGTGCGTGCGACGGTGTTCATGCCGAAGGGCGCCCCGCTCCCGAAGATCAGCGCGACCCGGGAGTACGGCGCCGAGGTGCGGCTGCACGGACAGGTGGTCGACGAGACGCTGGCCGCCGCGCAGGAGTACGCGGAGCGGACGGGCGCGGTGTTCATCCACCCCTTCGACCACCCGGACGTCATCGCGGGCCAGGGCACGGTGGGGCTGGAGATCCTGGAGCAGTGCCCCGAGGTGCGGACCGTCGTGGTCGGCATCGGCGGGGGCGGGCTGGTGGCCGGGATCGCGGTCGCGGTGAAGGCACTGCGGCCGGACGTGCGGATCGTGGGTGTGCAGGCCGAGGGCGCGGCGGCCTATCCGCCCTCGCTGGCGGCGGGGCGCCCGGTGGCCGTCGAGAACCCGGCGACGATGGCCGACGGCATCAAGGTGGGACGGCCCGGTGACGTGCCGTTCGGGATCGTCGGCGAGCTGGTGGACGAGGTCCGCACGGTCTCCGAGGACGCGTTGTCCACCGCGCTGCTGCTGTGCCTGGAACGGGCGAAGCTGGTCGTGGAGCCGGCCGGGGCGAGTCCGGTCGCGGCGCTGCTGAGCGACCCGGGCGCCTTCGAGGGACCGGTGGTGGCGGTGCTGTCGGGCGGCAACGTGGATCCGGTGCTGATGCAGGGCGTGCTGCGGCACGGCATGGCCGCGCAGGGCCGCTACCTGGCCGTTCGCCTGCGTCTGACGGACCGGCCGGGCGCGCTGGCCACGCTGCTGGGGGTGCTGTCGGTGGTGGACGCGAACGTGTTGGACGTGAGCCACGTACGGACCGACCCGCGGCTCGGGCTCACGGAGGCGGAGGTCGAGCTGCACCTGGAGACGAAGGGCCCGGAGCACTGTGCCGAGGTCGGCAGGGCGCTGCGGGAGGCGGGGTACCCCGTCATCGGCTGACTGCGGGTTCACTCGTTCGAGGCAAGTACGGGACACGTCTCCCCGCCGGACGCGATACATCGCGTTATGGTGAATCGCGGCTCGCTCGCTGGGCGGAGCGAAACGTACAAACCTAGGCTTTTCGAAGTATCCCCGACGACGTGGAGACTCATATGCCAGGCGCCATCTACGCCGAAGGCCTGGTGAAGACCTTCGGCGACGTAAGGGCACTGGACGGCGTCGACCTCGACGTCCCCGAGGGCACGGTCCTCGGCCTGCTCGGGCCGAACGGCGCGGGCAAGACCACCGCCGTCCGCTGCCTCACCACCCTGCTGCGCCCGGACCGCGGTGAAGCGCTCGTCGCGGGCATCGACGTGCTCAAGCACCCCAACGACGTGCGGCGCTCCATCGGCCTCTCCGGCCAGTTCGCCGCGGTCGACGAGTACCTGACCGGCCGGGAGAACCTCCAGATGGTCGGCCGGCTCTACCAGATGAGGGCCAGGGCCGCGAAGGCCCGGGCCGGCGAGCTGCTCGACCAGTTCCACCTCGCGGACGCCGCCGACCGCCCGACGAAGACCTACTCGGGCGGCATGCGCCGTCGGCTCGACCTGGCGGCCGCCCTGGTCGTCTCCCCGCCCGTCATGTTCATGGACGAACCGACGACCGGCCTGGACCCGCGCAACCGGCAGGAGCTGTGGGAGGTCATCAAACAGCTCGTCGCCGGCGGCACCACCCTGCTGCTCACCACGCAGTACCTGGAGGAGGCCGACCACCTGGCCCACGACATCGCGGTCGTCGACCACGGGCGCGTCATCGCCCGCGGCACCTCCGACCAGCTCAAGGCCCGCACCGGCGGAGAGCGCGTCGAGGTCGTGGTCCACGACCGCGAGCGCATGGGGACGGCCGCCGAGGTGCTCGCCGGCTTCGGCAAGGGCGCGACCAGCGTCGAGGAGCACACCCGCAGACTCACCGTCCCCGTCACCGGCGGCGCCAAGCTGCTCGCCGAGGTCATCCGCGAACTCGACGTCCGCGGCATCGAGATCGACGACATCGGCCTGCGCCGCCCCACCCTCGACGACGTCTTCCTCTCCCTCACCGGCCACGTGGCCGAGACCGGGAGCGAGGCGGACGGCTCGGCCGGCGACGCCGGTCACCAGCAGGAGAAGGAGACCGCCACGTGAGCGCCACCACCGACACCGCGCCGGTCACGGCGCCCGTCCACCCCCTCGGGCAGTCCGTCCGGGACTCGCTGGTCATCGCCCGCAGAAACCTGATCCGGATGACGAGGATCCCGGAGATGGTCCTGTTCGGGGTCATCCAGCCGGTGATGTTCGTGGTCCTCTTCACCTACGTCTTCGGCGGCTCCATGAAGATCGGGAACACCACCGACGCGGACGTCTACAAGGACTTCCTGATGGCGGGCATCTTCGCGCAGACCGTCACGTTCGCCACCGCGGGATCGGCGGCCGGCATCGCCGACGACATGCAGAAGGGACTCGTCGACCGCTTCCGCTCCCTGCCGATGGCCCGGGGCGCGGTCCTGACCGGCCGCACCGTCGCCGACCTCGTCCAGACGGCCATCACCCTGCTCGTCCTCGCGATCGTCGCGCTGATCGTGGGCTGGCGCACCGGTTCCGCCGCACCCACCGACGCCGGGCGGATCCTGGCCGGCTTCGCCCTGCTGCTGCTCCTGGGATACGCGTTCACCTGGATCGGCGCGCTGATCGGCCTCTCCGTGCGTACGCCCGAGGCGGCGACCTCGGGAGGGATCATCTGGCTGTTCCCGGTGACGTTCGTCTCCAACGCCTTCGTGGACTCCAGCCAGATGACGCCCTGGCTGCGGCACATCGCCGAGTGGAACCCGTTCAGCGCCACCGTGCAGGCCTGCCGGGAGCTGTTCGGCAACCCGGGCGTCGTGCAGTCCGACGCCTGGCCCATGCAGCACCCCGTCTGGGCCTCGTTGATCTGGTCCGTCCTGATCATCGCGGTCTTCCGGACCCTGGCCGTGCGCAAGTACCGCTCGGCCGCGTCATGACAAAGCCCCCGGCGCCGAGAGGGCGCCGGGGGCCGGTCGGGAACGGACGGCCGGGCGCACCGGCCGGGGGCCTACCGGGTCAGCCGTTGTACGGCTCGGCCTTGAGGATCTTCACGGAGGCCGGCTTGCCGTTGGGCAGCTCGTACTGCGCGTCCTCGCCGACCTTGTGGCCGATGACGCCCGAGCCCAGCGGGGACTGCGGCGAGTAGGTCTCGATGTCCGAGCTCGCGTACTCGCGCGAGGCGAGCAGGAAGGTCAGCGTGTCGTCCTCGTCACCGTCGAAGGCGATCGTGACGACCATGCCGGGGGCGACCACGCCGTCCGCGGCCGGAGCCTCACCCACCTTGGCGCTCTCGAGCAGCTGGGTCAGCTGGCGCACGCGGAGCTCCTGCTTGCCCTGCTCCTCCTTCGCCGCGTGGTACCCGCCGTTCTCGCGCAGGTCCCCCTCCTCACGCGCCGCGGCGATCTTGGCAGAGATCTCGGTGCGCGCAGGACCAGTAAGGTATTCAAGCTCCTCCTTGAGCTTGTTGTACGCCTCCTGGGTCAGCCAGGTGACGTTCTCGCTGGTCTGGGTCACGGGTGCTCCTCGTTGGTACTGGGAATACAAATCAACGCCCTACCCAGAAGGATGTTCCTTCACGGAAGGGCGAAACCACGAGCCTAACAATTCAGTGGCCAAAGGGGGAGGACATAAGCCACCAGATTCCTGTCACCGCAGGTCAGCGCGGACGGATTCGCGCCGTCGGCCTCCCCGGGGGTCAGTCCGCGTGGCAGCCGAGCAGTTCGGCCGTCGTGCCGGCCGCCTTCGTCCGCAGGGTGACGACCTTGTCCACGCGGGTGGCGTCCTGGTCGAAGCGGAAGTCCGCGCGGCCCACCTCGCCGCCGTCCTCGGCCTGGGAGCGGACCGTGCAGTAACCGGTGACGCCGGAGTCCTTGCGGACCTCCAGGTGCACCTGCACCGAGTCCTCCGCGAGCTCGAAGCCGATCAGCTCACCGCTGATCTTGTTCTGGCCGACATAGTGATAGCCGAACCAGCCGAGCACCGCGAGCATGACGGCGCCGAGCACGGCGCCGACGATCTTGAGGTTGCGGTCGGCCCGTGCGTCCGAGGAGCGGCCGTAGCGGCTCTCGGGCGCTCGTGTGCTCGCCGTACTCATGATCGTCCTCTCGGCAGGTGCCGGTCGTCCCGGGCTCCGGAATTATTCCGCTCCCGATTCGGTCACTATAGAAGCCTCCCACCCGCCACCCGACCGCCGCCCCTCACGGACGCCCCTACGGGGCGGCACCTATTGGATTGCGCCGATGCACACAGGGCGCCGACTGACCGAGGATTGAGTCTTGACTGACCAGCTGCGACTGATGGCCGTGCACGCCCACCCCGACGACGAGTCGAGCAAGGGCGCGGCCACCATGGCGAAGTACGTGTCCGAGGGGGTGGACGTGTTGGTCGTGACCTGCACGGGCGGGGAACGCGGCTCCATCCTCAACCCGAAGCTCCAGGGTGACGCGTACATCGAGGAGAACATCCACGAGGTGCGCAGGAAGGAGATGGACGAGGCCCGGGAGATCCTGGGTGTCAAGCAGGAGTGGCTCGGCTTCGTCGACTCCGGCCTGCCCGAGGGCGACCCGCTGCCGCCGCTGCCGGAGGGCTGCTTCGCCCTCGAGGACGTCGACAAGGCGGCCGGCGAGCTGGTGCGCAAGATCCGCTCCTTCCGTCCCCAGGTGATCACCACCTACGACGAGAACGGCGGCTACCCGCACCCCGACCACATCATGACCCACAAGATCACGATGGTGGCCTTCGAGGGCGCGGCCGACACCGAGAAGTACCCGGAGGGCGAGTACGGGACGGCCTACCAGCCGCTGAAGGTGTACTACAACCAGGGATTCAACCGTCCCCGCACCGAGGCGCTGCACAACGCGCTGCTGGAGCGCGGCCTGGAGTCCCCCTACGGGGACTGGCTCAAGCGCTGGTCGGAGTTCGAGCGCACGGAGCGCACGCTCACCACGCACGTGCCCTGCGCGGACTTCTTCGAGATCCGGGACAAGGCGCTGATCGCGCACGCCACGCAGATCGACCCCGACGGGGGCTGGTTCCGGGTGCCGATGGAGCTCCAGAAGGAGGTCTGGCCGACCGAGGAGTACGAGCTGGCGAAGTCGCTCGTGGACACCTCCCTCCCCGAGGACGACCTCTTCGCGGGCATCCGGGACAATGCCTGACATGAGTGCAAGCGCAAGCATGGCAATGACGCACCTCGTCACTCTCGCCGAGCTGGACGAGGACAAGGTGACGCCCGGTGTCCTCGGGTTCATCGTCTTCGCGGTGATGGCTCTGGCGGTGTGGGGGCTGATGCGGTCCATGAGCCGGCACATGGGCAAGGTGGACTTCAAGGAGGCGCCGGACCCCTCCGGCGGTGAGGCGGGGGAGACGCGGCGGGGTTAGCGGGGTCGCCGGGGCGCGCGCGGGCGGGGGCCACGCCGCGCCCACCCGTGCCGCCCCAGCCACCCGTGCCGCCCCAGCCGCACGACCGCCCGCGGCCGGGACGGCCGTGGCTGGTCACTGCTGGGCCGTCACCGCCACGCCCATGACCTCGCGGGCCTGGCGATCGGGGACCATGCCCAGGCGCCAGGCCTGCCAGCCGGCCTCCAGCTGGACGCCTCGCTCCAGGAGCAGCTGGTAGGCGTCGACGTAGTCGTCCAGCTTGGTGTCCCGTGCCGGATGGCGGGTCCGGGCGAGCTGGGCCAGCTCCTCCTGCGCCACCGCCGTACCGACCTCCACCCCGCCCGGGGCGGCGTACGGCAGCAGTGTGCAGCGCAGGAAGCGGGCCCAGTCCTCGCCCCGGCGGTCGCCGTACGCCGAGAACAGCGCCAGCGCCTCGTCGCACAGGGCCAGGGCCTGCGGCGTACGGGCGTTGCCCGCGTCCACCACCGCCAGTTCCAGGCAGGTCCACGCCTCCCCGTGGCCGACGCCGATGCGCTGGAAGTCGGCGCGGGCGTCGACGAGGAGCTGGCGGGCGAAGCCCGAGTTGCGCAGCGAGCCGGTGTGGGCGGCGCGCTGGTCGCGGGTGACCCGCGCCGAGTGGTGCCGGGCGCAGGCCAGGCCGTACACGTCCCGCATCCGGGAGAACATCGTGCGGGAGCGCTCCAGCTCGCGCACCGCCTGGTCCAGGGCGCCCGTCTCCTCCAGCGCCTGGCCGACGTAGTAGACCGTCCACGCCTCGCCGCGCGCGTCCTCGTTCTCCCGGTGCCGGGCCGCCGCCCGCCGCAGCTCCTCCAGTGCCTCGGAGGCGTCGCCGTCCACCAGGCGCGCCCGGGCCAGCTGGGTCAGCGCCCACGCCTCGCCGCGGGCGTCCTGGGTGCGGCCGTACAGCTCCAGGGCCGCGCGCAGCTCCGCCTCGGCCCGCGGCACGTCGCCCATGCGCAGGCGCAGCTGGCCGAGCTGGAAGTGGGCCCACGCCTGGCCGTGCACCGACTCGCCCGCCCGGTGCAGCACCAGTGACTCGGTGAGCAGGTCCATGGCCTCCGCGAGCCGCGCCCGGTCCCGCTGCACCGCCGCCAGCGCGTGCAGCGTCCACGCCCGGTCCGTGTCCAGCTCGGGCGCGGCCTGGAGGTCCAGCGCCTCCCGCAGTTTCGCCGCCGCCTCGGTCAGGTTGCCCTGGTGATGGAGCGTGATGCCCAGCGAGCACAGGGCACGCGCCGCCCCCGCGTCGTGGTGGGCCTCCATGTACAGGTCGACCACGGAGGTGAGCGTGGTGCGCGCCTTGTCCAGCTCGCCCAGCTGCCGGGCCGCGATACCGGTGCGCCACTGCACCGAGCGCACCAGCAGCCCTTGGTCCACGGACTGCGCCAGTTCGCTGATCTCACCCAGCCGGTACAGGTCGCCGCGCAGCAGGCAGTAGTCGCACAGCGCGCCCAGCAGGTTCAGCACCGCGCCCTGGTCGACGCCCTCCGCGTGCCTGAGCGTCGCCGTGATGAAGCTCGACTCGTCGTCCAGCCAGCGCAGCGCCTCGTCCAGGGACGTGAAGCCGTGGCTCCCGAACTGGTCGGAGCGGGTCGACACGTTGCCGTCGACCAGGCGCAGCACGGAGTCGGCCAGCTCGGCGTGGTTGGCGATGAGGCGTTCCTGCGCGGCCGTCCGCTCGCCGGGCTCCTCCTCGTCGGCGAGCCGGGCGCGGGCGAAGACGCGTACGACGTCGTGCAGCCGGTAGCGGCTGCCCCGGACGTGGTCGAGCAGGCCCGCCCGCGACAGCGCCGTCAGCTGCCGGGTCGCCTCCGTCTCGTCCGTGGCCAGCAGCGCGGCGGCGGCGGCCGCGCCCAGCGAGGTGCGGCCCGCCAGCGCCAGCCGGCGCAGCAGCCGCCGGGCCGGCTCCGGCAGGTCGGTGTAGCGCAGCCACAGCGCCCGCTCGACCGGCTCGACGGGCCCGTAGGCGCCCAGGTCGGTCGCCAGGGCGCGCGGCGAGCGCGGGCCCAGTGAGGACCCCGCGACCCGCAGGGCCAGCGGCAGACCGCCGCACAACTGCCGGATCCGGTCGGTGGACTCGGCGTCGTACGGCCCCGAGGCGTCCTCGGCGGCGGCGCCCAGCAGCTCCTCCGCGCCCGCCGCGTCCAGCGCCTCGACCGGCAGGTGGTGCACCCGGGCGGGCAGGTCGGCGGGCAGCTCCAGCGCGTGGCGCGCGGTGACCAGCACCAGGCTGTCCGACCGCTCCGGCACCAGCGTGCGGACCTGCTCGGCGTCCGCGGCGTCGTCCAGGACGACGGTGACCGGGACGCCCGTCAGATGCTGGTGGTACAACTCGCTGAGCCGCTTGACCTGCTGGTCCGCCGAGGACCGCTCGCGGAACAGCAACTGCTCGCGGGGCGCCCCGAGCCGGTTCAGCAGGTGCAGCAGGGCGTCGCGGGTGCTCAGCGGCGCCTCACCGCCGGACGCCGGACCATCCCCGCGCAGGTCGACCAGGCACGCCCCGCGGAAGTAGTCCCGCAGTTCGTGGGTGGCCCGCACCGCGAGCGTCGTACGGCCGCTGCCCGGGGCGCCGTGCAGCACGACCACCGTCGGCTGCGTCTCCGTGCTCGCCCGGGCCGCCTGCACCCACTGGCGCAGCCGCGCCATCTCGTGGCGCCGGCCCGCGAAGGTGCCCTCGGGCTCGGGGAGCTGCGCGTACGACTGCTCCAGCGCGTTGCGTCCGCGGGCCGCGGCGCTCTTGTCGGCGCCCCGCAGCTTCGGCCCGGTCTTCTTCGGCCCGGTGGACGCGGCGAGCATCCGCTGCTGGTCCAGGAACGGGCGGATGCCCCGCACCTCCAGCGCCGTCAGCCACTGCAGCCTCAACTGCTCGGGCCCGCCGGGCTGGCCGGCCGCTCCGGCGCGGTGGTGGGCGGCCGGTACGTGGGAGCCGACGACCTTCACGACGGTCGCCGCGGCGCCGACGAGCCCGACGGTCACTCCCGCGCCCACGGCGGTGCCGGTGCCGGTGCCGAGCGCCATGTCGGCGACCACCGCGGCGACGGCCGCCACGGCGGCCACCAGCAGGGGGGTGCCGGCGCCCTCCCGGGCGTAGCGCTGCCGGAAGGTGAGCTGGCCGGCCGCCGCCTCGTCGAGGGCGCGGGTGTAGGTCTCGTACTCCTCGGCGGCCGTCCCCGCCATCGCGTCGAGGGCCCCGCGCGCCCGGGACAGCAGGACGTTGCCGTCCGTGCGCCCGCCCGTGCGCCGTACCTCCTCCTCCACGGCCCGCCGCAGCAGCCGCTCGGCCTCCGCCCGATGACTGTCCCGCATCTAGCGCCCCCTCCGGCGGCAACTCCCTGGCAACTCCTGGACCTCCAAGTGTCCTTGCGACACGGTGTCAGCGCGAGGGGGCCACGATCACTGTTTGCGCGGGGACCCCCCGGGGCCCGTGGCGCACGGGCGCGGCCCGGGGTGCGTGCGCCAGGATGGGGGTATGTCCAATCGACTCGCGCAGGCCACGTCCCCGTACCTCCTCCAGCACGCGGACAACCCCGTCGACTGGTGGCCGTGGGAGCCCCAGGCGTTCGAGGAGGCGCGGCGGCGCGACGTCCCCGTCCTCCTGAGCGTCGGCTACAGCGCCTGTCACTGGTGTCACGTCATGGCCCACGAGTCCTTCGAGGACGAGGCCACCGCCGCCTACCTGAACGAGCACTTCGTGTCCGTCAAGGTCGACCGCGAGGAGCGCCCCGACGTCGACGCCGTCTACATGGAGGCCGTGCAGGCCGCCACCGGGCAGGGCGGCTGGCCCATGACCGTCTTCCTCACCCCGGACGCCGAGCCCTTCTACTTCGGCACCTACTACCCGCCCGAGCCCCGGCACGGCATGCCGTCGTTCCGCCAGGTGCTCCAGGGCGTCCACCAGGCCTGGGCCGAGCGGCGGGACGAGGTCACCGAGGTCTCGGCGAACATCGTGCGGGAACTGGCCGGGCGGGAGATCTCCTACGGCGACAAGGAGGCGCCCGGCGAGGCGGAGCTGGGGCAGGCGCTGCTCGGGCTGACCCGGGAGTACGACGCGCGGCGCGGCGGGTTCGGCGGGGCGCCGAAGTTCCCGCCGTCCATGGTGGTGGAGTTCCTGCTGCGCCACCACGCGCGCACCGGAGCGCAGGGCGCGCTCGAGATGGCGCGGGACACCTGCGAGCGGATGGCGCGCGGCGGCATCTACGACCAGTTGGGCGGCGGCTTCGCGCGGTACTCCGTCGACCGCGACTGGGTCGTGCCCCACTTCGAGAAGATGCTCTACGACAACGCCCTGCTGTGCCGGGTCTACGCCCACCTGTGGCGCTCCACCGGCTCCGACCTCGCGCGCCGGGTCGCGCTGGAGACCGCCGACTTCATGGTGCGTGAACTGCGCACCGCCGAGGGGGGTTTCGCCTCCGCGCTGGACGCGGACAGCGACGACGGCACGGGCCGGCACGTCGAGGGCGCGTACTACGTGTGGACGCCCGCGCGGCTCGCCGAGGTGCTCGGGGAGGACGACGCGGCGCTCGCCGCCCAGTACTTCGGCGTGACGGTGGAGGGCACGTTCGAGCACGGTGCCTCCGTGCTGCAACTGCCGCAGCAGGAGGGCGTCTTCGACGCCGGGCGGATCGCCTCGGTCCGGGAGCGGCTGCTGGCCGCGCGTCAGGAGCGGCCCGCCCCGGGCCGGGACGACAAGGTGGTCGCCGCCTGGAACGGCCTCGCGATCGCCGCGCTCGCCGAGACGGGCGCCTACTTCGACCGCCCCGACCTGGTGGACGCCGCCGTCGGCGCCGCCGATCTGCTCGTGCGCCTGCACCTCGACGAACAGGCGCGGCTCTCCCGGACCAGCAAGGACGGCCGGGCGGGCGCCCACGCCGGGGTGCTGGAGGACTACGCGGACGTGGCGGAGGGCTTCCTCGCGCTCGCGTCGGTCACCGGGGAGGGCGTCTGGCTGGACTTCGCCGGGCTGCTGCTCGACCACGTCCTCACCCGCTTCGTCGACGAGAACGGCTCGCTCTACGACACCGCGTCCGACGCCGAGCGGCTCATCCGCCGCCCGCAGGACCCCACCGACAACGCCACCCCGTCCGGCTGGACCGCCGCCGCCGGTGCCCTGCTCTCCTACGCCGCCCACACCGGCTCCGAGCCGCACCGCACCGCCGCCGAGCACGCCCTCGGCGTGGTGAAGGCGCTCGGTCCGCGGGTCCCGCGCTTCATCGGGTGGGGGCTGGCCGCGGCGGAGGCGCTGCTCGACGGTCCCCGCGAGGTCGCCGTCGTGCGGGCCGGGGCGGCGGCCGGGCCGGGGTCCGGGGCGGGGGACGACGCGGCGAGGAGCCTGCACCGCACGGCTCTGCTGGGCACCGCGCCCGGTGCCGTCGTCGCCTTCGGCGCCGAGGGGAGCGACGAGTTCCCCCTGCTCGCCGACCGGCCGCTGGTGGGCGGGGCGCCGGCCGCGTACGTCTGCCGGAACTTCACCTGTGACGCGCCGACGACCGATCCGGAACGTCTGCGTGCCGCGCTGAACAGCTAAAACGACACAAACAGCAAGGGTCTGGACGGAACCGCGGGGCGAAATGTTCAGACCTGGCCCCCGTTGTGAGGAAACAAGCTCTTCATTGAAAGGGCTGATGGGTTTCACGAAAACCCCCTAATCTCTTCACGGTGTCGCGGCGGAGGGGCCGCCCGGGTTCGGGCGGCCGCCGCGGCAGGGGGATTTCAAGATCTGGGGGGATCTTTTTGCTGACGTCCGTCTTCATCGCTGCCGTTTCCCTGGCGCTCTTCTGGATGGCGGCGTTCACGCTGTGGTGGCAGATGCACGCCTGGCGTACGCCGGAGGTTCTCGCCTCCACCCGGTTCAGCCGGCCCGACGGCGACGAGCACGTGTCGTTCTCGCTGCTCGTGCCCGCGCGGCACGAGCAGGCCGTGCTCGACCACACCATCCAGCGGCTGCTGACCTCGTCCCACACCGACTTCGAGATCATCGTGATCGTCGGACACGACGACCCGGAGACCACCGCCGTCGCCGAGCGGGCCGCCGGCCGCGATCCGCGCGTGCGGGTCGTCGTCGACGTCCACGAGCGGAAGAACAAGCCGAAGGCCATGAACACGGCGCTGCCGCACTGCCGCGGCGACGTCGTCGGGGTCTTCGACGCCGAGGACCAGGTCCACCCCGAACTGCTCGCCCACGTCGACCACGCCTTCCGCACCACCGGCGCCGACGTCGTGCAGGGCGGGGTCCAGCTGATCAACTTCCACTCCAGCTGGTACAGCCTGCGCAACTGCCTGGAGTACTTCTTCTGGTTCCGCTCCCGGCTGCACCTGCACGCGCAGAAGGGGTTCATCCCGCTCGGCGGCAACACCGTCTTCGTCCGCACCGACGTGCTGCGGGCGGCCGACGGCTGGGACCCGGACTGCCTGGCCGAGGACTGCGATCTCGGCGTACGGCTCTCCAGCTCCGGCAAGAAGGTCGTCGTCGCCTACGACTCCGACATGGTGACCCGGGAGGAGACCCCGGGCTCGCTGGTGTCCCTGCTCAAGCAGCGCACCCGCTGGAACCAGGGCTTCCTCCAGGTGTACCGGAAGAAGGACTGGCGGCAACTGCCCACCTTCACCCAGCGGTTGCTGGCCCGCTACACCCTGATGACGCCGTTCCTCCAGGCCTTCACCGGCGTCATCATCCCGCTCAACGCGGCCATCGCGCTCTTCCTGGACGTACCCGTCGGCATCGCCTTCATCACCTTCCTGCCGGCCGTCACCGCCCTGGTCACCTTCGTCTTCGAGGTCGTCGGACTGCACGACTTCGGCAAGCAGTACGGGCTGCGGGTGCGCTTCACGCACTACCTGAAGCTGATCGTCGGCGGCCCCTTCTACCAGGTACTCCTCGCCGGTGCCGCCGTCCGCGCCGTGTGGCGCGAGCAGCGCGGCCGCACCGACTGGGAGCTGACCAGCCATGTCGGCGCGCACCTCGCGCCCGTGGACCGAGAGGACGTTCCCGCGTGACCTCCACCCTCCCCGCGGCGACCGGCACCAAGGTCCCCGCGCAACGCAGGCCTGCCCACGACACCCACCCGGCCCCCGCGCCCGACGCGCCGCCGGGCCGGCTGCGCTCGTTCCGCGCCGACCTGCTGCTGTGCGGCGGGCTGCTCGTGGCGATCATGCTCGTGCAGGGCTGGAACATCTCCGACTACCCGACCCTCAGCGACGACGAGGGCACCTACCTCGCCCAGGCCTGGGCCGTCCAGCAGGGCGAGGGGCTGGCCCACTACACCTACTGGTACGACCACCCGCCGCTCGGCTGGATCCAGATCGCCGTCCTGACCTGGATACCCGCGCTGATCAGCCCCGACTGGATGACCGTCGGCACCATGCGCGGCGTGATGCTGATCGTCAGCGCCGTCTCCGCCGTCCTGGTCTACGTCATCGGCCGCCGGCTCTCGCTGCCCCGTTGGGCGGCCGGGCTCGGCATGGCCCTCTTCGGCTTCTCGCCGCTGTCGGTGGTCCTCCAGCGGGAGATCTTCCTCGACAACCTCGCGGTGATGTGGACGCTGCTGGCGTTCGCGCTGGCCGCCTCGCCGAGCCGGCACCTGTGGCACCACTTCGGCGCGGGCGTCGCCGCCGCCACGGCGGTGCTCACCAAGGAGACGATGCTCGTCGTCCTGCCCGCCGTGCTGCTCACCATGTGGCGGCACAGCCACCGGGACACCCGCAAGTTCGCGCTCACCGGCGCCGTCACGGCCTGCGCGCTCATCGGGTTCTCCTACCCCCTGTTCGCCCTGCTGAAGGGCGAGTTGCTGCCGGGCGGCGGGCACGTCTCGCTGTGGGAGGGAATCCAGTACCAGCTGACCCGCCCCGGCTCCGGCTTCATCCTCGACGAGGGCACCGGCTCGTGGGGCGTCCTGCAGTCCTGGCTGTACTACGACCGCGTCCTGCCGCTGGGCGGCCTCGCCGGCGCGGTGCTCCTGCTGGCCACCTGGCGCTGGTCGGTCACCGCCCGGTCCCTGGCCGGGCCGGCCCTGGCGGTCGCGATCCTCGCCGGCCTCGCCCTGCGCCCCAGCGGCTACCTGCCCGCGATGTACGTCATCCAGGCCCTGCCCTTCCTCGCCCTGGTGCTGGCCGGCGGCGCCGCGAGCGTCGCCCACGCCGTGCTGCGCAGATGGCGCGCCGAGGCCGAGAAACGGGGCGTCACCGTCGGCCGGTACGCGCTCGCCGGCATCCTGGTGCTCGCCGCCGGCGCCTACGTCGTACCGCGCTGGTACGACGGTGACCGCACCGCCGTCACCGCCGACGCCAACGCGCCCTACGAGGCCGCCGCCGACTGGCTGGCGACCGAGGTGCCGGACCCGGAGGACACCCGCGTCCTGGTCGACGACGCGCTCTGGCTGGACCTCGTGCACGCCGGGTACGAACCGGGGCTCGGCGTCATCTGGTTCTACAAGGCCGACCTCGACCCGGCCGTGACGAAGACGATGCCGGACGGCTGGCGGGACATCGACTACGTGGTCGCCTCCCCGACGGTGCGGCGCGACGCGGTCGACCTGCCCAACGTCAAGGCCGCCATGAACCACTCGGCCCCGGTCGCCGTCTTCGGGACCGGCGCGGACCGCATCGAGATCCGACGCGTCCAGCCCTCCGGAGGCGCCCGATGAGCCACGAGTCCACCGTCCCCGGCGAGCTGGGGCATCCGTCCGTACGTGCCGCGGAGGTGCCCGAGCCGGGCGCCGTCACCATCGTCGTGCCCACCTTCAACGAGTCGGGGAACGTACGGCGGCTGCTGCACCTGATCACCGAGTCGGTGCCCGCCCGGCTCCCGTGCGAGGTCGTCTTCGTGGACGACTCCACCGACGACACCCCGGACGTGATCCGCGCGGCGGCGCTCGACTGCCCCTTCCCGGTCACCGTCCTGCACCGCGAGGAGCCGGCCGGCGGGCTCGGCGGCGCGGTCGTCGAGGGCCTGAAGGCGGCCGGGTCGGACTGGATCGTCGTCATGGACGGCGACTGCCAGCACCCGCCCGCCCTGGTGCCGGAACTGGTCGCCACCGGCGAGCGGGCGAACGCCGGGCTCGTCGTCGCCTCCCGCTACATCAAGGGCGGCAGCCGCGCCGGCCTCGCGGGCAGCTACCGGATCGCGGTGTCGCGGGCGGCGACCTGGCTGACCAAGGCGCTCTTCCCGCGCCGGCTGCACGGCATCAGCGACCCGATGAGCGGCTTCTTCGCCATCCGCCGCAGCGAGGTCACCGCCGAGGTGCTCAAGCCGCTCGGCTACAAGATCCTCCTTGAGCTGGCCGTGCGCAGCCGCCCCCAGGCGGTCACCGAGGTGCCGTTCGTCTTCGAGGAGCGGTTCGCGGGGGAGTCCAAGTCCACCGCCCAGGAGGGCCTGCGCTTCCTGCGCCACCTGGCCGGACTGCGCACCGCCTCCCCGCTGGCCCGCATGGTCGTGTTCGGGCTGATCGGGCTGAGCGGCTTCGTGCCGAACCTGGCCGCCCTGTGGGCGCTCACCGAGGCGGGCGTGCACTACCTGCCCGCCGAGATCGCCGCCAACCAGTTCGGCGTGGCCTGGAACTTCCTGCTGCTGGAGCGGCTGCTCTTCCGCGACCGGCGCCGGCACCGGCACTGGGCCGACCGGACCGCGCGGTTCGCGCTGATAGCCAACGCCGACCTGGTGCTGCGCATACCGCTGATCGCGCTGCTGGTCGGGCAGTTCGGGCTGTCCGTGCTGCCGGCCACCGCGCTGGCCCTGGTCATCACCTTCGTCCTGCGCTTCGCGGGCACGGAGGCGCTCGTGTACCTCCCGCGCCGATCCCGCGAGGCCGCACGTACGGCCACCCGCACGGCCGCCCGCACCGCAAGGAGTGACGCATGAGAAGAAGATCCCGAAGGAGAACCTCCGCCCTCCTGGCGGTGTCCGCCCTCACCGGCGGCCTCCTGCTCACCGCGCCGCAGCCCGCCTCCGCCGCCAACCTGATCAAGAACCCCGGCTTCGAGACCGCCGGCACCGGCGACATGCCGTACTGCTGGTCGAAGTCCGGCTGGGGCGACAACGACTTCACCTTCGAGACGGTCGCCGACGCCCACTCCGGCACCAAGGCGATGAAGGTCGAGCTGACCCGCCGCGCCGAAGGCGACCGCAAGGCCCTGATCACCGAGTCCACCGAGTGCGCGCCGGTGGTGACCGCGGGCAAGCAGTACGACCTGTCCCTCTGGTACAAGACCACCACCCCGGACGCCTCCCTCACCCTCTTCCGGCACGACGCGACCGCCGGCTGGCAGTACTGGACCGACCTCAAGACGCTGGACCTGGCGGCCGACTGGACGCGGGCGAGCGTGCGCACACCCGAGGTCCCGGCCGGCACCGACCGCATCAGCTGGGGCGTGTCCGTCTACGGCACCGGCTCGGCGACCACCGACGACTACACGATGGACCAGGTCGCCGACCCGGTCCCGGACCCCGAGTGCACGGGCACCGCCGAGGAGTGCGCCAACGGCCGCTGGGACGTGCTGCCCACCCGGAACCCGGTCCGCTCCATGCACTCCGTCGTCCTGCACAACGGCAAGGTGCTGCTGATCGCGGGCTCCGGCAACGACCCGGAGATGTTCGAGGCGGGCACCTTCGAAACGGCGCTCTACGACCCCGAGACCGGCGACTACAAGGCGATCCCGACGCCGAAGGACATGTTCTGCGCCGGGCACGTGCAGCTCAAGGACGGCCGGGTCCTCGTCATGAGCGGCAACAAGGGCTACCCGTCCGCCGACGGCACGATCGGCTACCAGGGCTACAAGGACTCGTACATCTTCGACCCCGAGACCGAGGTCTACACCAAGACCAACGACATGAACGACGGCCACTGGTACCCGTCGGCGACCATCCTCGGCAACGGCGACGTCATCTCCTTCGGCGGGCTGCGCGAGGACTCCACCGGCTCGGTGACGGCCGACCTGTGGTCCGACGAGCAGCAGAAGTGGCTGCCGGCCTGGCAGGTCAACCAGACCTGGTCGTACTGGGGCCTGTACCCGTCGATGATCCTGATGCAGGACGGCCGCCTCTTCTACTCGGGCAGCCACGTCTTCGGCAACAACATCCCCGGCACCGGTTCGGCGATCTACGACTACGACGCCAACACCATCACCCAGGTCCCGGGCCTGCGGAAGAAGGACGAGCGGGACCAGTCGATGAGCGTGCTGCTGCCCCCGGCGCAGGACCAGAAGGTGCTGACCATCGGCGGCGGCAACATCGACTCCAACCCGGACGCCAACCGCCTCACCGACATCATCGACCTCAAGCAGCCCGACCCCGCGTACGTCGCCGGGCCCCCGCTCCCGCAGGGCACCGTCGACCTGGGCGACGGCCCGGTCCCGCAGACCGGCGACCAGGGCAAGATGTACGCCTCCGCGGTGCTGCTGCCCGACGGCAAGGTCCTGGAGACGGGCGGCGCGCTGCACAACCGGGCCGACCCGGTCTTCGAGACGTCGATCTTCGACCCGGCGACCGAGACCTTCGACCCGGTGGCCGTCGACCCCGAGGCCCGCGGCTACCACTCCTCGGCGTTCCTGCTGCCCGACGGCCGGGTGATGACGACCGGCGACAACCCGGGCAACGGCTCCTGGAACCACGACGTGTCGGTCTACACCCCGCCCTACCTGCTCAAGGGCGAGCGTCCGGCGATCACCTCGGTCATCGACACCGAGTGGACCTACGGCGACACCCAGCGGATCACCGTCGACCGGCCCATCGCCAAGGCCGAGCTGATCCGCCCGGCCGCCGTCACCCACTCCTCGGACCCGAACCAGCGGTTCGTGGACCTGCCGCTGTCCGTCGACGGGAACAACGTCGACCTCAACGTCACCAGCAACCCCAACCTGGCCCCGCCCGGCTGGTACATGCTCTTCGCGGTCGACGCGAACGGCGTGCCCTCGGTGGCGAAGTGGGTGCACCTCGACGGCCCGCAGGCGCTCAGCACCAAGGACGCCGCCGCCCACGTCCACTCCTTCGCCGACGCCCCGCGGGGCAAGGTGACCGAGCCGGGCAGGAAGCGGACCTCGCAGCCGGTCAGCCCCACCGTCTCCGGCTGCGACCGGCACTACGGCTCCGCCAACGTCTGCGTGCCGACCGCCTTCCCGGACGAGGTGAAGGCGACGACGGCGGAGCGCTGCACCTGGCTGAAGGAGCACGGCTACGGCCGTCTGAAGGTCAACGGCGAGGACGACCCGCTGAAGCTGGACCGCGACCGCGACGGCGTCGCCTGCGGCAAGGGCGACGTGCGCGGCAGGCGCTAGAGCGGCGCTTTTGCGACACGCCCTAGCGGCCGGCTCCGAACTCGGTGAGGGCGCGCTCCACGATGGCTTCCAGCTGCTCGTGGTGCGCGCCCTTCCAGTACGCCCGCCCGCAGTCCCGGCACCGCGCGAACACGTCGTAGGACCGCTGGGTGCCGCCCTTGAGCTGGTCCGCCACCTCGTCCTTGGTGGCTTCCGCCAGCAGCCCGTTGCAGGCCGTGCATCGCGTCCACGGGCGCAACCCGGGCCGGAACCGGCCCAGGATCTCCCGGAGCTGGTCGTCGGGGCGGGTGCCGTAGACGTAGGCGCCGGCCCACAGCTCGCGGCGGCGCAGCAGACCGCGGTCGCGGCTGAGCAGGACCCGCTTCTCGGCCGCCGACAGCGCGGCGAGCGCCGGGTCGCCGAGGTCCGTCGACTCGTACGCCGTGTCCACGCCGAGCAGCCGCAGCCGGCGGGCGAGGGTGCCCAGGTGCACGTCGAGCAGGAAGCGCAGGGGAGCGCCCGGCACCTTCTGGGGGTGCTCCACGGCCCGTACGCTCACCGACTCGCCGCCCGCGGGAACGTGTCCGGGCGGCACCTCGCGGCCGTCCACGAGGAGCGTGCCGACCTCGGTGAGCGGGACGCCGAGGGACTCGACGACGTGGCCGAGCGTGGAGACGCCGTCGGTGGCGGCGCGGGCGGCGCCGGTGGGGCGGGCCCGGGGGACGAACAGGTGCAGTTCGGGGGCGAACTCGACGTGGATCTCGGGACCGTTCACCTGGTCAGGATGCCACGGGGGCGGGGAGCGGCCTCAGTCTTTTCCGGGGGCCGGCAGGCCCTAGTAGGCGACCAGCGAGATCCCCACGTAGTGCGCGATGAAGGCGGCCAGGGTGAAGGAGTGGAAGACCTCGTGGAAGCCGAACCAGCGGGGTGAGGGGTTGGGGCGCTTGATGCCGTAGATCACGCCGCCCGCGCTGTAGAGCAGGCCGCCCAGGACGACCAGGACCAGGACGGCGATGCCGCCGGACCGCATGAAGTCGGGGAGGTAGAAGACGGCCGCCCAGCCCATGGCGAGGTAGCAGGGGGTGTAGAGCCAGCGCGGGGCGCCGACCCAGAAGACGCGGAAGACGATGCCCGCCGCGGCGGCGGCCCAGATGCCCCACAGCAGCCACTGGCCCTTGGCGTCGGGCAGCAGCAGCATCGTGAGCGGGGTGTAGGTGCCCGCGATGATCAGGAAGATGTTGGCGTGGTCGAGACGGCGCAGGACGCCGTCCATGCGCGGACTCCAGTCGCCCCGGTGGTAGAGCGCGCTGACGCCGAACAGCAGGCAGGCGGTCAGGACGTAGATCCCGCAGGCGATGCGTGCCTCGGTCGTCTCGGCGAGGGCGGTGAGCACCAGGCCCGCGATGAGCACGGCCGGGAACATCCCGAGGTGCAGCCAACCGCGCAGCTTGGGCTTGACCGGATGCGGCAGGGAGAGCGGCACGGGACCGCGGCCGGCGGCCGGTGTGTCCTCGTGCGCGTCGGGGACGGACGCAGTCATGGGCGCATCGTACCTACGGGACCGTAAGTTACGCATCAGTACGGGCGCTCGTCGATCCTGAGTGGTCATCGTCTCACGGGGTACCCGGCCGCGCATCCACCCAAAACACCCGCCCCGGACACGTGGCGATCCTCACGCCGCTCAGGTGTGACGCCCTCTGGACAGATGGGCGCTCACGTCGGATGATCAAATGAGTGCGGTCGACACCGGATGAGCGCCCAAGAGGTCACCATCACGCATCCGGGTCGCAGCCCCCACGGGGCCTCCCAACAAAAAACCCCTCATTTAGGAGCAATCGTGGCGCGCGACATCGCTGCTCCCCCCGTCCCCACCGACCACCAGGAGCTGATCTCGTGGGTGAACGAGATCGCCGAACTGACCCAGCCGGACGAAGTGGTCTGGTGTGACGGATCCGAGGCCGAGTACGACCGCCTGTGCGCGGAGCTGGTCGAGAAGGGCACCTTCCGCAAGCTCGACCCGATCAAGCGCCCCAACTCCTACTACGCGGCCTCCGACCCCTCCGACGTCGCGCGCGTCGAGGACCGGACCTTCATCTGCTCCGCGAAGGAGGAGGACGCCGGTCCCACCAACCACTGGAAGGACCCCGCCGAGATGCGGGAGATCTTCACCGGTGAGAAGGGCGAGGGCGGCCTGTTCCGCGGCTCCATGCGCGGCCGGACCATGTACGTCGTGCCCTTCTGCATGGGCCCCCTCGGCTCCCCGCTGTCCGCGCTGGGCGTCGAGATCACCGACTCCGCGTACGTCGCCGTCTCCATGCGCACCATGACCCGCATGGGACAGCCGGTCCTGGACGAGCTGGGCGACGAGGGCTTCTTCGTCAAGGCCGTGCACACCCTCGGCGCCCCCCTGGAGGAGGGCCAGCAGGACGTCCCGTGGCCCTGCAACAGCACCAAGTACATCTCGCACTTCCCCGAGGACCGCGAGATCTGGTCCTACGGCTCCGGCTACGGCGGCAACGCCCTGCTCGGCAAGAAGTGCTACGCCCTGCGCATCGCCTCCGTCATGGCCCGCGACGAGGGCTGGCTCGCCGAGCACATGCTGGTGCTGAAGCTGACCCCGCCCACCGGTGAGCCCAAGTACGTCGCCGCCGCCTTCCCGTCGGCCTGCGGCAAGACCAACCTCGCCATGCTGGAGCCCACGATCTCCGGCTGGACCGTGGAGACCATCGGTGACGACATCGCCTGGATGCGCTTCGGCGAGGACGGCCGCCTGTACGCCATCAACCCCGAGGCCGGCTTCTTCGGCGTCGCGCCCGGCACCGGTGAGCACACCAACGCCAACGCGATGAAGACCCTGTGGGGCAACTCCGTCTTCACCAACGTCGCCCTCACCGACGACGGCGACGTGTGGTGGGAGGGCATGACCGAGGAGACGCCCGCCCACCTGACGGACTGGAAGGGCAACGACTGGACGCCCGAGTCCGGCACGCCCGCCGCGCACCCCAACGCCCGCTTCACCACGCCCGCCGCGCAGTGCCCGATCATCGCGCCGGAGTGGGAGGACCCCAAGGGCGTGCCGATCTCGGCGATCCTCTTCGGCGGGCGCCGCGCCACCGCCGTACCGCTGGTCACCGAGTCCTTCGACTGGAACCACGGCGTCTTCCTCGGCGCCAACGTGGCCTCCGAGAAGACCGCCGCCGCCGAGGGCAAGGTCGGCGAGCTGCGCCGCGACCCCTTCGCCATGCTGCCGTTCTGCGGCTACAACATGGGCGACTACATGGGGCACTGGATCGACGTGGCCAAGGACAAGGACCAGTCCAAGCTGCCGAAGATCTACTACGTCAACTGGTTCCGCAAGGACGACGAGGGCCGGTTCGTCTGGCCCGGCTTCGGTGAGAACGGCCGCGTCCTGAAGTGGATCGTGGAGCGCCTGGAGGGCAAGGCGGACGGCGTCGAGACCCCGATCGGCGTGCTGCCGACGAAGGAGTCCCTGGACACCGACGGCCTCGACCTGCCGGAGTCCGACCTGGACTTCCTGCTCAGCGTCGACAAGGAGGTGTGGCGCGAGGAGGCGGCGCTCGTCCCCGAGCACCTGAACACCTTCGGCGACCACACGCCCGCCGAGCTGTGGGACCAGCACCGGGCGCTGGTGGAGCGCCTGGGCTGAGCAGTACCGACACCGCCAAGCTCCGTGGCCGGTCCGACTAGCCCTGACCCGCGAAGTCGTCACGAAGGCCGGTCACGAGGGGGTCTCCCTCCGCTCCAGTAGCTCAGCAGTACCCGGAGCGGGGGAGGTCCCGCTCGGGCCGGGTCGCCGCACAACGGCGTGCGGAGGACCCGGCCCTTCAGCGTTCCCCCGGCCCGCCGCCCGCCGTCCGTCGCCCGCCGCCCGCCTCCGTTCAGCCCGAGCGGTCCTCCAGGTACCGCGTGTGGGACTCCTGCCGCCGGGCCTCGGTCTCCCGCAGTTCGGCCGTCAGCCGCTCCGCCTCCTCGTGGAGCAGCGCGAGCTGCCGCTCCAGGTGCCGTTCCGGCGGTTGTTGACCCGGCGTCATCCGCGTCCACCACCGGGCCCGCACATAGGCGTCCACCGCCTCCGGCACGTCCTGCCGCACCGCCCGTGACACCGTGTGCACGCCGTCCGGGTCGGCCGCCAGCACCTCGGCGACCCACCCCGGTTCCAGCAGCGCCTCCAGCAGGCCGGTCAGCTCACCCAGCCGCTCCCCGGCGGCCGGCGGCAGCTCGACACCGGCCAGGTAGGCGCGCAGCCGGCCGAAGTCGCCGCGTACCTCGTCCAGCTGCGCCGACGGGTCCGGGAAGTCGGGCGGCGCGGTCCGCTCCGGCGGGGCGATCAGCGCGCCGGCGCCGTACAGACCGGCGACGACCACCGGCCAGTACGGCCCCGACACCCCCGTGAACGTCAGCACCACGCCCGCGAGTCCGCAGGAACTGCCGGTGAGGTTCTTGCGGGACTCCAGGTACGCCCAGCCGCCGTTGCCCTTACTGGTAGCCACGGATCTCCTCGAAGGCGCCGTCCAGCGAGCCCTTCCGGGCGTCGAAGAGACGGCCGCCGGTCAGTTCGGCGATGTGCGCCAGCTCGGCGCGGTCGGAGTCGCCGAACAGGACGGGGAAGACCGGGATCTCCCGCCGCTCCTCGCTCAGCGAGCCGTAGAACCGGTCGAAGTCGGCCGCGTCGGCGCCGGTGGTGTTCTCCCCGTCCGTCATCAGCACGATCGACGTGAACGCGTCCCGTCCGCCGCCGAGACGGTCGTACGCCTTGCGCAGCGAGGTGAAGATCGCGGTGTCACCCCGCGCGGTCAGGCGCTCGGTGTCCCGGCGGATGCCGTCCAGTCCCGAGCGCGGGTCGGCGGGGTCCACGACGTGGGTGGACACCTGCTTCACGTCCGACCCGAAGGGCATCAGCGTCACCTCCTCACGGTCGCGGAAGTCGCCGGTCAGCGCGGTGAGCGCCGCCTTCAGGCGGCTCAGCCGCTCGCCCTCCATCGAGCCGGAGGTGTCCAGGACGTACACCGTCCGGGACGGGCGGCGCAGATCGTTCTCGTAGGCGTCCAGCAGGCCGTCGGCGACGGACCGGCTGCCGGGGGAGGGCAGTTCGCGCCGCCGGCTCGTGTCCAGGCCGGCGGCGGGCGGCACGGAGGCGAGGACCGGGCGGCGGTTCGTCCGGGCCGTGATCTCCCGCTGCGTCGCCGGGCCGCGCAGCGCCTCGGTGACGCGGCGGACGTCCTCGCGGGTGGCGGCGTTCGTCGAGGTGAGCGTGGAGAGCGGATAGTCGGCGGTGAGCACGCCGTCGGTGGGGCGGAAGACGGTGAGGCCCTCGATGCCCTTGAGCACCGACTCGTAGTTGAGCAGCGCGTCGACGTTCCCGCGCCGCCGGTACGCCGACGCCAGCCAGCCCGACGAGCCCGAGGTGAGCTTCTGCCCGGTGAAGAACTCCTTCAGCCGCGGCGTCGCCTTCGCCACGTCCGCGTCCGTGAGCGCGGACTGGGCGCCGGAGAGCGCGGAGGCGACCGAGACGAGGGTGGCGAAACCGGAGTGGGAGCGGGCCGGGTCGGTCATGCCGTAGGTGAGCTTCCCGTCGGCGACCGCCCGCTCCACGTCGGACCAGGTGACCCGTCCCGGCCGCCAGCCCAGCTCCCTCACCGTGGCGTCCTTGACGCCGATGGCGACGGGGCTGGTCATCACCGGCGTCTCGGAGACGATCCGCTTCGCCGCCTCGGGACGCAGCCGCAGCGCGTCGTTGGACGACAGCCACACGGCGTCGTACCTACCGTCCGTCCCGCCCCTCGCCAGCAGGTCCACGGCGTCGAGGGTGCCGATGGGGGTGAGGCGGACGGTGACGCCGGTGTCCTCGCGGACCTGCTCCAGGACCGGGGCCATGTCCGTCAGCTCGCTGGAGGCCAGCACCCGCAGGGTGCCGGGCTCGGCGGGGCCGGACGCCCCGGGGGCCGGCGGGCCGTCCGTGCCGTCGTCGTCCGGCGACGTGCAGGCGGTGAGGAGGGCGAGCGCGGCGAGGCACCCCGCCAGGGCGCGTCTCATGCCCGGCCCCCTTCGTGGGACTCCAGCCGCCCCTGCGCGCGGCTGCGCTCCAGGTACGCGCTCGCGTGCCGGAGTTCTCCCGTGAGCGACTCCACGGTCGCCGCCATCGCCTCGGTCGCCCGCACCTTGTAGGTGTCGATCGCGTCGAGGGTGCGGTAGATCTGCTGGAAGGCGGTGCGCAGGGTTTCCGCCCCCACGGCCGGGTCGGCGGCGATGCGCTGGATCTCCCCGCTCTGCGTGGCGAGCATCTCCGCGTTGCCCCGGATCAGCTCCTCCGTCGTCCCCCGCAACGCGTTGACCTGCTCGACCACCTTCTTCTGGTGGTCGAGCGCGGAGGCCAGCATCACGGAGATCCGCAGCGCCGACACCGTGGTCGTGGCCGCCCGGTCGACGCCCTTGATCAGCTCCTCGTTGTTGCGGCGTACGACGTCCATGGCGAGGTAGCCCTGCGCGCACACCGCGAGCTGGGTGAGCAGGTCCTGGTGCTTCTGCCGCACCGGGAAGAGGACGTCGGCGCGCAGCGCGTCGGCGGCCTGCGGATCGGCCGGCTCCACGCCGGCGACATGCCGCTCGACGGCCGTGTCGAGGGCCTCGGTGAGTACGACGTACTCCTGGAGCTTGCCCATGGTCTCCCACAGGCGGACCCGCTCGGTCTGCAACGCCGCGTTGTCGCGGCGCAGTTCGTCCTGGCCGCCGCGCAGCGACCCCACGATCCTGTTGAGGGTGCCCTGGGCGGAGGCGTACTTGGCGACGTGGTCGCGCAGCCTGTTGCCGCCGGGCAGCCGGGACAGGAACTTGCGGCCCTTGCCGGCGGGCAGGGCGCGCGGGTCCAGGTCCTCCACCACGCGCCGCAGCTCCACCAGCGAGCCCGCGACCCGCGCCTGGGCGTCGCCGCCCCGGTCGGGCAGGCTGCGCACGGTCCGCTCCAGCATGCGGTTGGACTGCGAGGCGGCGGTGCGCATCTCGGCGGCGCCGAGCCCGGTGATCTCGCCGACCTTGCCGGCGAACTCGGGCGAGCGGGCGTCGAGCGCGGCGAGGTCCTCGACGTGGGCGGCGGCCCTGCGTGCCATGTCCGCGCGGGCCCCCTCGTCGACGGGCACGAGTCCGCCGGCCTTCTCCCGGGGCACGGGGGCCACGGGCTCGGGCGGGGTGAGGGTGAGCGTGAAGTCTTCTCCGGTGCCGGTCACTGGGACGGTCCCCCTGTCGTCCGCTGTCATCCGCGCGCCCGGCGGGCCATCTCGTGCAGCACCTCGGAGGTGGGCACGGGCGCCTGCCGGACGCCGGTCAGCTGCTGGTTGATGAACGCGGTGTGGGCCTCGGTCGCCCTGGTGAACTCGGCGCCCGCGCCCTGCGGCCGGAAGCCGTGCCGCACGGCCAGGTCCCGCAGGCGCGGGTCGGCGGCCAGGAGTTCGCCGAGCGCCCGGCCCTCCTCGGTGAGCGGTACGACGGTGTGGTCGCTGGTGGCGGTGGTGTCCGGGTACAGGACGGTCAGGTCCCCGACGGTGTCGCCGCCCTCCCGCAGCAGCGCGGCGACCTGCGACTCGTACACCAGCACCAGCGGATCGCCGACACCGCTGGTGAAGTCCCGGAACGCCTGGTCCGAGCTGGACTTCTGGGCGCCCTGCACCTGGACCAGCCCGCGCAGCAGGGGCGCGGTCCGGTCCACGTCGGCCTCGCTCGCGACCACCCGGTGGCCGTTGGCCACGTAGGAGGCGGCGGCCAGGTACAGGGCGCCGGAGTTGGAGGTCTCCGGGTCCGTGGTCGCGACGTACACCGTCCCGGTCAGCTCGCCGTGCTTCCCGGCCCCCTTCAACTGCTGCCAGGTGCGGTCGGCACGGGCCGCGTCGAGGTAGGCGCGCATCTTCAGGGTGCCGCCCCTGCTGCGGTCCAGCGTGGCCAGCCCGTTCGCCGCGAGCACCTGGGCGGCGCCGCGGTGGGCGACCACGACCAGCGGCGAGTAGAAGGGCCGGGGCAGCGGCTTTCGGACGCCGTGCTTCTCGGCCAGCTCGTCGGCCGGGGCCTGGCTGGAGGGGAAGGCGAGGTCGTACCCCTTGAGGTCGAGCTGCTCCATGGCCCAGGAGCCGGAGGTCTCCGCCCGTACGGTCCAGCCCTTGGCGGCGAGGGCCTTCACCACGTCGGGGTCGGCGAAGAAGGCTGCCTTCTCCGACCCGATCACCGCGCGCACGGTCTTCGTTGCCGTGCCCTCTGCGTCCCCCGGTTCCCGGCCCGCGACGACGGCTGCCACCACTCCGCCGATCAGCAGGACCGCGAGGACTATTCCCACGATTCGTCTCACCCGTGGAGCATCTCGCCGGAACCCCACGTTCCCCGGCGTCCCGGGTGAACGCGAGGTGGCCGAGCCATACCGGTATGCAACGGGAACAAGCCACTCCGCACCGACCCGCCGCCGGAACTCCGCCACGGCGCGGGGTGCGGCGGGGTACGCTCCCGATCTCGCACGGCCTGAACGGCTGTTCTCCGTCCAGTGGGGAGAGGGGAGCGCCGTTCCGTTCAGGGCCGCCGACACAGCCTGTGGGGGGCACAGTTGCACACCGATCGAGGCACCAGAACCGCCAGACGTACCGGACGGCTCGCGGCCACGCTGCTGGCCGCCGCGCTCGCCGCCGGCGGCCTGACCGTCGCCGCCGCGCCGGCCGCGCACGCCGCGGCCTCCGAGGCCGTGGCCAAGCTGCCGATCTCCTCGTTCTCGGGACTGGCGGTCGACTCCGCGCACCAGCGCGTGTACGTCGCCGACAGCAACCTGGGCTACTACGACAACAAGGGGCTCATCGCCGTCTACGACTTCTCCGGTGAGCGGGTCACCACCCTCACCACCACGCGCCACGTCTCCGGTCTCGCGCTGAACGCCGACGGCAGCGTGCTGTACGTCGGCGGCCGGGACGGGATCCTGCGGTACGACACCACCACGTACCTGCCGCTCACCGCCGGGGTGGCGAGCACGGACGTCTGCGGGCGCAGCCTGGCCTTCGCGGGCGGCAGGGCGTACCACACCGCGCCGTACGCCAGTTACGCCTCGGAGTGCGACACGACGCTGACGTACCTGGACTACAGCCAGACCGACAACACCTGGCAGCGCAGCGGATGGCAGGACAACGGCAGGCTCCAGCTGGAGGCGGGTCCCGGCGACCGGCTGATGATGGGCCAGCCCGCGAACTCCAAGGCCCCGGACCCGTTCGTCTCGGTGTTCGACGCGAGCGGGACGACCCTGGTGCGCACGGCCGGACGCCGGTTCGCCGGTGCCGACGGCACGGGCGCCCTGAACCTCAAGGACATGGCGTTCTCCCCGGACGGCACCAAGGTCGCCGTCGCCGACGCGGCCGCCGGTACCCGGCTGCTGGACGGCGCCGACCTGTCCGACGCCCCGACCGGCTACCCGGCGCTCCCGGCCGGCGCCTCCGCCTCCGCCGTCGCCTTCAGCGGTGACGGGAAGTACCTCGCGCGCGGCGCCTCGGCCTCCGGGGCGACACCCGACCTGCTGCTCTCGCCCGCCGACCCGGGCGACGCGACCGCTCCGCTGGAGTTCGCCTTCGAGGGCAGCCTCGACGGCGACCGGGTGGCGCCGCGCGGCCTGGAGTGGTCCGCCGACGGTTCCCGGCTGTTCGCGGTCACCACCAACACCGCCGGGAACCAGTACTGGCTGCACGTCGTCCAGCCGCCCGCCGTCCAGTACGACGCCCGCTTCACCGGGGGCCTGACCCACAGCCCCGCCCAG
Organism: Streptomyces sp. BK79; assembly: GCF_044142145.1. NCBI lineage: Bacteria > Bacillati > Actinomycetota > Actinomycetes > Kitasatosporales > Streptomycetaceae > Streptomyces > Streptomyces sp. BK79. Next base: position 166,140 of record NZ_JBHVOC010000015.1, on the reverse strand, counting down.
GCGGTCGCGGGCGAGGCGCTGGCGGTGCGCGGCCGGCTGGAGCTGGACGGTCCGGCGCCCGCCGAGCCGCTGAGGGTCACCGCGACCCGCACCGACGCGGGCGGCACCCACGAGCTGGGCACCGCCACCGTCAAGGCGGACGGCACCTTCACCGTGCTCGACGAGCCGGACCTGCTCGGCGACGCCACGTACACCGTGTCGTTCCTCGGTGACCTCACCCACCGCCCGGCCACCGACGTCACCCACACGGTGTCCGTCGGCAAGGCGGCCAGTTCGATCGCGCTGACCGCCCCGGCGGAGGCGCCGATGAGCGCCGGCGTCCACATCACCGGCACGTTCGCCGCGCAGGGCAGGGCGCTGCCCGAGCGGGCCGTGCTGAAGGTGGAGCGCGCCGACCGGCTCGGCACCGGCACGCTGTCCTCGGTGACGGTCGCCGCCGACGGCACCTTCACGATCGACGACCTGCCGCGCACCCGCCGGGACACGACCTACACGGTCAGCTGGCCCGGCGACGACCTGCACACGGGGGCCACCGCGTCGGCGACGGTCCGCGTCACGCGCTGAGGCCGAGCGCACGGACACGGGCGGGGCACTCGGGACGCGTGGTCCTGGGTGCCCCGCCCGTGCGCGGGGTGAGTGGCACCCGGTCCGCGCGTCGCTGCGGGTGCGCGCGGACCGGGGCCGTCGGGGGGAGCCCGGTGGAAGGGGCTCAGCGGGAGGCGAGTTCGCGCGGCTCCAGGGCCGCCGCGTGCGCGTCCATGCGCTCGGCGGTCAGGATCGCGACCGCCGTGTCCGCGCGGGAGGCCGCCACGACCAGGGCGCGGCCCGCCAGGGTGTGCGCCCGCCGGTGCAGGGCCGCCAGGTGCGGCTCGGGGCGGGCGGCGGTCAGCGGCACACGGGCCGGCGCCCGGCCTCCCCGCAGCCGGGCCACCTGACCGGCGAGCCGGTCGGCGGCGGTCTCCAGGCCGGGGTCGGGCGCCAGCGCGCGCAGCTCGTCCGTGACGGCGAGCAGGGCGGCGAGGTGGCCCGCGAGCTGGATGTCCAGCTCTTCCTCCCGGGACCGGTGGGGGAAGTCCGTGGGGGCGTCGGCCGTCGTGCTGTGGACCGACTTGCCGCGGATCGGTTCGTACATGGACGGCCTCCTGAGTGCTTCAGGAAGCCATCCTACATTAGATTCAATCTAAAGTTGAGAGTGATCGGGATCTGGGTCAGAGCTGGCTGTAGCCGTCCAGGAAGTTCGCGATCCGGCCCACCGCCTCGCGCAGCTCGCCGACCGCCGGCAGGGTCACCACCCGGAAGTGGTCGGGCTCGGGCCAGTTGAAGCCGGTGCCCTGGACCACCATGATCTTCTCGCGGCGCAGCAGGTCGAGGACCATCCGCCGGTCGTCCTTGATCTTGAAGACGTCGGGGTCGAGGCGCGGGAAGAGGTACAGCGCCCCCTTCGGCTTCACGCAGCTCACGCCCGGGATCCGGGTCAGCAGCTCGTACGCCGCGTCCCGCTGCTCGCGCAGGCGTCCGCCGGGCAGCACGAGGTCCTCGATCGTCTGGCGTCCGCTGAGCGCCGCGACCACGCCGTGCTGGCCCGGCATGTTCGCGCACAGGCGCATGTTCGCCAGGGTGGTCAGGCCCTCGATGTAGGAGTCGGCGTGGGCGCGCGGTCCCGAGATCGACATCCAGCCCACCCGGTAGCCGGCCACCCGGTACGCCTTCGACATGCCGTTGAAGGTGAGGGTGAGCAGGTCGGGGGCGACGGAGGCGGTGGGGATGTGCTCGGCGTCGTCGTAGAGGATCTTGTCGTAGATCTCGTCCGAGCAGACCAGCAGGTTGTGGCGGCGGGCGATGTCCGTCAGTCCCTTGACGACCGCCTCGTCGTAGACCGCGCCGGTCGGGTTGTTCGGGTTGATGACGACGATCGCCTTGGTGCGGTCGGTGACCTTGCGCTCCACGTCGGCGAGGTCCGGCATCCAGTCGGACTGCTCGTCGCAGCGGTAGTGCACCGGCGTGCCGCCGGAGAGCGCGACGGCCGCCGTCCACAGGGGGTAGTCCGGCGCCGGGACGAGGACCTCGTCGCCGTCGTCCAGCAGGCCCTGCATCGCCATCACGATCAGCTCGGAGACGCCGTTGCCGATGAAGACGTGCTCGACGTCGGTCTCGATGCCGAGGGTCTGGTTGTGCATGACGACGGCGCGGCGCGCGGCCAGCAGGCCCTTCGCGTCACCGTAGCCGTGCGCCGTCGAGACGTTGCGGAGGATGTCCTCCAGGATCTCGGGCGGGCACTGGAAGCCGAACGCCGCCGGGTTGCCGGTGTTCAGCTTGAGGATCCGGTGACCGGCCGCTTCCAGCCGCATCGCCTCCTCGAGCACCGGGCCCCGGATCTCGTAACAGACGTTGGCGAGCTTGGTCGACTGGATCACCTGCATGCTGGGAGCTTACGGCCCGGTATCGCCCTTCGGGCCGTGTTCTCCACCACGTGAGACGCGTCGGTTCGGGTGACTATGTCCGGTCGTCGTCCCGCGAGCCCCTTGCGCCCCAGTGGTCCGCGGCGCCGTCCGGGGCGTCCGACCGGGGCGGTGCACGGCCGCGTCCGGGGTGTGACCGTCCGCCGATGGGGTGAACGGTCGCCGGTGGGGTGAACGGTCGCCGGGGTGCCGCCTCCATCGCCTCCACACCGACCCTCCCCACGGCGCCCCCCTGCGGACCGCCGCCGCCCGGCGAAGCTACTCGTCGGAAACAAGCCTTGCCCCCTCGTCGCTCACATGATGACAATGCACATGACAATTTGCAGGGCGGCCGACGGATTCCCGGCCGCCCGTCGTCGCAAGAGGGGACCCCCATGAGAAAACCTCTCGTCGTCGCGCTCTGCGCCCTGGCCCTCGCCGGGGCGGGCGCGACCGACGCGGCCGCCGTCGCGCCTTCCCCCACGGGCGCCGGCACGACCGCCGAGGCGGGCCCGACCACGTTGGCGGACACCGTCGACGGCGCGGTCGGGACCGTCGCGGACACCCTGTCCGCGCTCACCGCGCCCCGGGCGGGCGCGGTGGACTTCGCCGGCACCGTCTCGCTCAGCAACTGCTCCGGCTCCGTCGTCCGCATGCCCGACTCCGAGGACGACGACCCGGCGCTCGTGCTCACCAACGGCCACTGCCTGGAGAGCGGCTTCCCCGCGCCCGGCGAGGTCCAGGCCGACCGGGCGTCCAGCCGCGCCTTCGGGCTGCTGAACTCCGCCGGCTCCCGGGTCGCCACCCTGCGCGCCGACCGGCTCCTGTACGCGACCATGACCGACACGGACGCGGCGATATACCGGCTCGGCACGACGTACGCGCGGATCAAGAGCGCGTACGGGATCGACGCGCTGACGCTGGGCGACACCCGGCCGGCCGCCGGCACGGCCATCAGCGTGGTCTCCGGGTACTGGAAGCGGATCTACTCCTGCTCCATCGACGGGTTCGCGTACCGCGTGAAGGAGGGGGACTGGACCTGGAAGGACTCGGTCCGCTACACCCCCGCCTGCGACACCGTCGGCGGCACCTCCGGCTCACCCGTCGTCGACAGCGCCACCGGCACGGTGGTCGCCGTCAACAACACCGGTAACAACGACGGTGAGCGCTGCACGGTCGACAACCCGTGCGAGGTCGACGAGAACGGCGAGGTCACGGTCCGCCGGGGCATCAACTACGCCCAGCAGACCTACCTGTTCCCCGCCTGCTTCGGCCTGGACAACAAGCTCGACCTCGACGCCGGCGGCTGCGCCCTGCCCAAGCCGTGACCGGGCGGACGCCGGCGGCCGGTCAGCGGCGGCCGCCGGCGTCCGCCGGGCGGCGGCGGCCGGTCAGCGGGGAGTCCTGCGGACCGACCGCCCCGCCAGCACGTCCGTGCGCCGCCCGTCCTCGATCACGAACCGCCCGTCGACCAGCACGTGGGGAATGCCCGTCGGCAGCGTCCGCGGCTGCTCGAACGTGGAGCCCGCGGCCACCGTCCCCGGATCGAAGACCACCAGGTCCGCCTTGTACCCCTCGCGGACCAGCCCCCGGTCCGGCAGCCGCAGCCGGGCCGCCGGGCGCGAGGTCAGATGCGCCACGCACTCCTCCAGCGAGAGCACGCCCAGCTCGCGCACGTAGTGGCCCAGGTAGTGCGGGAACGTGCCGTAGGCGCGCGGGTGCGGCTTGGCGCCCTGGAGGATGCCGTCCGAGCCGCCGGTGTGGACGCGGTGCCGCATGATCGCGCGCACGTTCTCCTCGTGGCCGACGTGCTGGAGGATGGTGGACGTCAGCCGGTCCGCCAGCAGCAGGCGCCGGGCGACCGTCCACGGACTCTCGCCGCGCAGCCGCGCCGACTCCAGGACCGTACGGCCGACGTACTCGGCGAGGGCCGCCTCACCCGTGCCGGAGATCTCGATCGTCTCCCACTCCACGGGCACGCCGTGGCAGCCGTCGGAGCCGGTCTCCTCCAGGTGGTGCCGGATCCGCTCGGCGGTGTCGTCGTCCGCCAGCCGCTCCAGGATCCGCTCCGGGCCGCCCTCGCTCGCCCAGCTCGGCAGCAGCGCCACGAGGGTGGTGCAGCCGGGGGTGTACGGGTAGGTGTCGAGCGTGATGTCGGCGCCGCCGGCCAGCGCGTCGTCGAGCAGGGTGAGCAGCTCGGGCGCCCGGCCCTTGTTGACGCCGAAGTTCATGGTGGCGTGGGCGAGGTGGAGGGGGCAGCCCGCCTCGCGGGTCAGCGCCACCATCTCCTCGTACGCCTCCAGCGCCCCGGCGCCGTACGAGCGGTGGTGCGGGCAGTAGTAGCCGCCGTACGACGCCACCACCCGGCACAGCTCCGTCAGCTCGGCGTCCTTGGCGTACATGCCCGGCGTGTAGGTCAGCCCCGACGACATGCCGACCGCGCCCTGCTCCATGCCCTCGGCGACCAGCCGGCGCATGTGCTCCAGCTCGGCCTCGGTCGCCTCCCGGTCGTCCCAGCCGACGGCGAGGGCGCGCACCGTGCCCTGCGGGATCAGGTAGGCGGCGTTGACCGCGATGCCCCGGTCGAGCCGGTCCAGGTACTCGCCGACCGACCGCCAGTCGAAGTCGACGTCGTCGCCGGGGCCGTTCCACCCGGCGATGGCGCGGCGCACCTCGCCGAGCGTGCGGTCGTCGACCGGCGCGTACGACAGCCCGTCCTGGCCGATGACCTCCAGGGTGACGCCCTGCGCGGCCTTGGCGCTGTGATCGGGGTCCCGCAGCAGCGCCAGGTCGCTGTGGGCGTGCATGTCGATGAAGCCGGGGGCCAGGACCAGGCCCTCGGCGTCCAGTTCGCGGCGCGCCTTCGGGCGCTGGCAGCCGGCGGCCGCCGCCTCCTTGACGATCGACACGATCCGGCCGCCGTCCACCACGACGTCCGCGCGGTACGCGTCGGCGCCTGAGCCGTCGACGACGTCCGCGTCCCTGATGACCAGCTCGTCCACCGGGGCCTCCTCTAGAAGAACGTGCGGATGTAGTCGACGACCGTCCCGTCCGCCTCGGCGACCGGGATGAGCTGCCACTTGTCGAAGGACGTGCAGGGGTGCGACAGGCCCGTCCCGAGCCAGTCGCCCACCTCCAGGTCCGCGTCCGCGCTCGTGCGCAGCCAGGCGTGCTGGTCGGACAGGCCGGTGACCTCGATGCCGGTGGCGGGGCGCTCGGCGCCGTCGCGGCGGACGACCTGGGCGAAGGGCAGATGGAGGTCGTAGGCCGCGTCCCGCTTGCCCGCGTTGGTGAACGCCTGCTCGGGGGAGGGGCGGGAGACGACCTGGCTCCACAGGCGGAACGCGGGCTCCAGGGCGCCCTCCTCGGGGACCCGATTGAAGGGGGTCAGCTCGCGGTAGTGGCCGTCGTCGTGGGAGACGTAGGCGCCCGAGCGCAGCAGTTTCAGCACCGGCAGGGACAGGCCGGGGATCTCGGCGAACACGTCGGCGACCGCGTCGAACCAGGCGCTGCCGCCCGCGCTCACCACGATCTCGTCCAGCCCGCCGAACCGCCCGGCCCCGTCGAAGGCGACGGCGAGGGCGACCAGTCGCCGCAGCCAGGCGCGCACCCTCTCGGGGCCGGCGTCCGGCACCTCGCCCTCGTACCCGGCGACCCCGGCCAGCCGCAGCGTCCGAGCGGCGGCCACCGCGTCGGCGACCGCCGCGCACTCCGCCTCGGTGCGCACGCCGGTCCGCGCGCGCTCACCGGCGGCCAGCTCCACCACGACGTCCACCGGACGGCCGGCGCCCGCCTCCGTCAGCGCCGCGTCCATCAGGGCGACCCCGCGCACGGAGTCGACGTAGCAGACGAAGCGGAAGTCCGGGTCGGCGTCCAGCTCCGAGGAGATCCAGCGCAGGGCGGCGGCGTCGACCAGCTCGTTGGCCAGGAAGACCCGCTGGACGCCGAAGGCCCGCGCCACCCGCACCTGGTGCGGCACCGCGAGGGTGATGCCCCAGGCGCCGTGCTCGATCTGGCGCTGGAAGAGCTGCGGGGCCATGGAGGTCTTGCCGTGCGGCGCGAAGGCGAGGCCGTGCCGGGCGGAGTACGTCTCCATGAGCTTCAGGTTGTGCTCCAGGCGCTCGGCGGACAGCGCGAGCACGGGCGTGGTGAAGCCGCCGGTGAAGAGGTTGCGGCGCTGGCCGGCCAGCTCGGCGACGGTCAGGCCGTACGCGTCCGGCGGGAGGCCCTTGAAGCGGTGGTCGACGTGCTCCTCGGCCAGCTTGTCGAGGGCTTCGCGGCCGTGAGCGGGGCCGGAGTCGAGGGCCATGGAGCCTCCCTGGTCTGATGCGTCGCGGGTGCGTTGCAACACCTGCAACGACCGTTGCGTATATCGCTTACTGCTGTCTAACATCTCGGCGAACGCGGGGTCAACGGAGCCCCCGCCCGCCAGAGACGACCAGGAGCCGAGACCATCGTGACCGTCGAAGGACCCCGCAGCACCACCCCCGGCGTCGTGGACGTCGTCGCGCTCGGCGAGTCCATGGTCACCTTCCTCCCCTCCCGTCCCGGGCGCCTCGCCGACGTGCCCTCCTTCGACCGGGCCATCGGCGGCGCCGAGTCCAACGTGGCCTGCGTCCTCGCCGCCGCCGGACACACCGCCCGCTGGATCAGCCGGGTCGGCGCGGACGGCTTCGGCGACCACCTCGTCGAGGCGATCGGCGCCTACGGGGTCGACGTGTCCGCCGTGCGCCGCGACCCCGGCCGCCCCACCGGCGTCTACTTCCGCACCGCCGGGGACCGCGCCACCGACGCCCACGAGGTCGCGTACTACCGGGCGGGCTCGGCCGCCTCCGCCATGTCGGCCGCGACCATGGACCTCGACGCGATCCGCTCCGGACGCGTCCTGCACCTGTCCGGCATCACGCCCGCGCTCTCCGCCGACTGCCTGGATCTGATGCGCGAGCTGACCGCCCGCCGCCCCGGCCGGCCCCTGGTCTCCTTCGACGTCAACCACCGCCCCGGACTGTGGCGAGGGCGCGACGACGGCCCCCGGGTGCTGCTGGAGCTGGCGCGCGGCGCCGACCTCGTCTTCGTCGGCGAGGACGAGGCCTGGGGACTCGGCGGCCCCGAGGCCGTGCGCGCCGCCCTGCCCGAGCCCGAACTGCTCGTCGTCAAGCAGGGCGCGACCGGCGCCACCGCCTTCCACGGGTCCGACGCCACCTTCGTCCCCGCCCTCACCGTCGACGTCGCCGCCGCCGTCGGCGCGGGCGACGCCTTCGCCGCCGGGTTCCTCTCCGCGACCCTGCGCGACCTGCCCGTACGGGACCGGCTGCGGCACGGCCACCTGATGGCCGCCGCGGCCCTCACCGTCCCCGGCGACCTCGCCACGCCCCCGGCGCGCGACCACGCCGACCGCCTGGCCGCCCTCGACGACGGGGCGTGGGGGAGACTGCGACTCGGCCCCGGCTGGACACAGGCCGACGCGAGGGCCGAGGAGGAGGTACGCACCCCATGAGCCAGACCGTCGACCGCGCGCTGAGCATCCTGCCGCTGCTCGCCGAGGGCCCCGCCGACCTGGGCCGGGTCGCCGACCGCCTCGGCGTGCACAAGTCCACGGCGCTGCGGCTGCTGCGCACCCTCCACGAACACGGCTTCGTCTACCGCCAGTCCGACCAGCGCTACCGCCTCGGCGCCCGGCTCATCGCCCTCGCCCAGGAGGCGATGGAGAACCTGGACGTCCGCGAGATCGCCCACCCCCACCTCGTACGCCTCAACGAGAGCTGCGGCCACACCGTCCACCTCGCCGTGCACGAGGAGAACGAGGTCCTCTACATCGACAAGGTGGAGAGCCGCTACCCGGTCCGCATGTACTCCCGGATCGGCAAGCCCGTCGCCATCACGGTGGCGGCCGTGGCGAAACTCCTGCTCGCCGACCTCCCCGAGAACGAACGCCGAGCCGTGGTCGAGAAGCTCGACTACCCCCTCTACACGGCCCGTTCCACACCGAACGCCGAAGGCTTCCTCAAGGAGCTGGCCAAGGTGCGCGAACAGGGCTGGGCCACCGACCTCGGTGGCCACGAGGAGTCCATCAACTGTGTCGCCGCGCCCATCCGGGGCGCCGACGGCCGGGTGGTCGCCGCGATGTCGGTCTCCGCGCCGAACGTCGTCGTCACCGCCGACGAACTCCTCACCCTGCTCCCGCTGGTGCGCCGTACGGCGGACGCGATCAGCGGCGAGTACTCCGGCAGGACCCCAGTCAAGGAAGTCACCGCATGACCGACAAGATCGCCCTCACCCCCGCGACCCACACCGTCCCCCCGGCGAAGTTCAGCCACGGCGTCAAGAAGGGCAACATCCTCCAGGTCGCCGGCCAGGTCGGCTTCCTCCCCCACGAGGACGGCAAGGCCCCCACCCCGGCCGGCCCCACCCTGCGCGAGCAGACCCTCCAGACCCTCGCCAACGTCAAGGCGATCCTCGAAGAGGGCGGCGCGAGCTGGGACGACGTGATGATGATCCGCGTCTACCTCACCGACGTGGACCACTTCGCCGAGATGAACGAGATCTACAACGCCTACTTCGAGGAGCAGGGCCTCACCGCGCCCCCGGCGGCCCGCACGACGGTCTACGTCGGCCTGCCCGCCGGACTCCTCATCGAGATCGACGCGCTCGCCGTCCTCGGCTGACCCCTTCGCCGGTCTCTCCTCCGTTCCGCCCGTCTGTCTGTCGCACGGCACGGCGCCCCACACCCTCCGGGGCGCCGTGCCGCGCCCCGCCGTGCCCGAAAGCTGTATGTGTTTACGCAGAGGACCCCCGTATGTCCCCTATGCCCCTCCAGCTCGCCGCCTCCGCCCCCGAGACACCGCCGCACACCGGAGGTCTGCTCCTCCTGATCGACGGCACGGCGGGCCTGCTGACCGTCGCCGCGATCGGTATCGCGCTCCTGCTCTTCCTGATCATCAAGGTGCGGCTCCAGCCGTTCGTCGCGCTGCTCGCCGTCTCCATAGCCGTCGGCCTGCTCGCCGGCCTGTCGGTCACCGAACTCTTCGGCACCGTCCAGAAGTCCGACGCCGTCTCCACCATCGAGTCCGGCATGGGCGGCATCCTCGGCCACGTCGCCATCATCATCGGCCTGGGCACCATGCTCGGCGCGATCCTCGAGGTCAGCGGCGGCGCCCAGGTACTGGCCTCCCGCCTGCTCGGCCTCTTCGGCGAGAAGCGCGCCCCGCTCGCCATGGGCCTGACCGGCCTCATCTTCGGCGTCCCCGTCTTCTTCGACGTCGGCATCTTCGTCCTCGCGCCGATCGTCTACGCCGCCGCCAAGCGCTCCGGCAAGTCGGTCCTGCTCTACTGCCTGCCGCTGCTGGCCGGCCTGTCGATGACCCACGCCTTCCTGCCGCCGCACCCCGGCCCGGTGGCCGCCGCCGGACTGCTGAAGGTGGACCTCGGCTGGGTGATCCTCATGGGCATCGTCTGCGGCATCCCCGCCGTGCTCGCCGCCTGGGTGTTCTCCGCCTGGATCGGCCGCCGCATCTTCGTGCCCGTCCCGCAGGACATGGTCGAGGCCGCCGAGGAGGCCAAGCAGGCCGTGATCGACGAGCAGCGCGGCGCGGGCGTCGAGCCGCGCGAGACGCCGGTCGCGCTCGGCACGGTCCTCGGCATCATCGGCACCCCGCTGGTGCTGATCCTCGCCGCGACCTTCTCCTCCATCGCCCTGGACCCGTCCACCCTCCGCTCGGTGATCGAGTTCTTCGGCAACCCGTTCGTCGCCCTGACCATCGCCCTGTTCCTCGCCTACTACCTGCTGGGCATCCGGCGCGGCTGGTCCCGCAAGTCCCTGGAGACCGTCTCCACGGCCTCGCTGAAGCCGGTCGGCAACATCCTGCTGGTGGTGGGCGCGGGCGGCGTCTTCGGCGCCGTCCTCAAGGCCAGCGGCGTCGCCCAGGCCCTGTCCGACACCTTCAACGACGTCGGCCTGCCGGTGATCGTCCTGTCCTACCTGATCTCCGTGGTGCTGCGGGTCGCGCAGGGCTCGGCGACGGTGGCCATCGTGACGACGGCGGGCATCGTGGCGCCGCTGCTGGCCGAGGGCGACCACTCGCAGGCGTTCGTCGCCCTGGTCATCATGGCCATCTCGGCGGGCTCCATCTTCGCCTCGCACGTCAACGACGGCGGCTTCTGGATGGTCGCCAAGTACTTCGGCATCAGCGAGCGGGACACGCTCAAGACGTGGACCGTGCTGGAGAGCGTCCTGTCGGTCGCCGGGTTCGTGGTCGCGGCGCTGCTGAGCCTGTTCGTGTAGAGGCGTGCGCGTGTAGGCGTCTGATAACGAAGTCGGGGCCGGACTGTGTCCGGCACAGGTTCGTCGACCATACTGCCCGCTGTGGAGCAGCGCAGAGGACCGATCAGCCAGCCCCTGGAAGGCGCCGGATTCGACCCGGCATTCATCCCCGGGCTCACCGCGCCCGTGACCGGTGAGCCCGAGGACGGGAAACCGGCGCAGGACAAGGCGGAGGAGGAGACCGAGGCCGTCCGCGACGAGGACCCGACCACGGCCGTGGAACCCGCCGACCAGGCCGGGGAGCCGGCGGAGGACGAGGACGAGGCCGCCCCCGACGGCCCCGTCTTCGAGGCCGCCGACCGCCGCGCCCGGATCGTCGCCGACCACAAGGGCGTCCACCTCTCCCTCGACGACCAGAGCTGCGAGTTCCGCTGGGACGAGGTGGGCGCCGTCGAGACGGAGACCGGCCGCTTCGGCAAGCGGTTCACCGTCACGGTGCACACACCGGACCGCCGCTGGTACCCGATCGAGATCGAGGCGCCGTCCAGGAGCCGCTTCAAGGAGTGGGACGCCGCCCTGGACGAGGTCCTGGACGCGTACTTCGAGGACGGCGAGGCGAAGGCCGGGCCGGACGAGGAGAAGGAGCCGGCCGAGGCCGAGTGAGTACCTCGGGTGAAGATCCCCGCACGCCCTCTTGTCGCGCGGGCGGCTTTGGGCTTGGTTGATCCGCATGGCGGACACCACGGACAACACCCAGGACACCGGGGCGGCCGGCGGCCCCGAATCGGCACCCCGTAAATCCAGTTGGCGCTACATCGGCCCCGGCATCGTCGTCGCGGCGACCGGGGTCGGCGCCGGCGACCTCGTGGCGACCCTGATCGCGGGCAGCAACTTCGGCTACACGCTGCTGTGGGCGGCGGTCCTGGGCTGCCTGGTCAAGATCTCCCTGGCCGAGGCGGCGGGCCGCTGGCACCTGTCCACCGGCCGCACCCTCTTCGACGGCTGGGCCAGCCTCGGCCCCTGGACCACGTGGTTCTTCGCGATCTACGTCGTGATCTGGGGCTTCTCCTACGGCGCCGCGGCGATGTCGTCCAGCGCCCTGCCGCTGCAGGCCCTGTTCCCCGGCGTGATGGACCTCGAATGGTGGGGCGTGGCCTGCGGCGTGGTCGGCCTGGTCTTCGTCTGGTTCAACAAGTACGCCGTCTTCGAAAAGGTCATGACGGTCCTGGTGGGCGTCATGTTCGCGGTGACGGTCTACCTGGCGATCCGGGTCACGCCCAACCTGGGCAAGGCGTTCGCCGGTCTCCTCCCCGTCATCCCCGACGGCGAGGACTCCGTCCTCAACACCCTCGGCCTGATCGGCGGCGTCGGCGGCACGATCACGCTGGCCGCCTACGGCTACTGGGTCAACGCCAAGGGCTGGGCCAACTCCGGCTGGATGAAGGTGATGCGGCTGGACAACCGGGTCGCCTACATCACGACCGGCGTCTTCGTCGTCGCCATGCTGTTCGTCGGCGCGGAACTGCTGCACGCCGCGAACATCGCGCTGTCCGGCGGCGGCAAGGGCCTGGTGCAGCTCGGCGACATCCTGGAGGACGAGTACGGCACGGCGACGGCCAAGTTCTTCCTCATCGGCTTCTTCGCCACGTCCTTCACCTCGCTCATCGGCGTCTGGCACGGCGTGAGCCTGATGTTCGCGGACTTCGTGGCCCGGCTGCGCGAGAGGAGGGCGGCCGGGGCCGGCGGGACGGCGGGCCGGGCCAGGGAGATCGTCTCCGGCGAGCACGAGCGCTCCTGGCCCTTCCGCGTCTACCTGCTGTGGCTGACCTTCCCGCCCATCGTCCTGCTCTTCCAGGGCGAGCCCTTCCGGCTGGTCATCATCTACGGCGTCCTGGGCGCGGCCTTCATGCCCTTCCTCGCCCTCACCCTGGTCTGGCTCCTCAACTCCTCCCGCACCCCCGCCGAGTGGCGCAACGGCTGGCTGAGCAACGCCATGCTCATCGTCGCGGGCCTGCTGTTCCTGGTGCTGTGCCTGAAGGAGATCTGGGACCAGCCGTGGGGCGAGTTCTTCCAGTAGGCGCGATCGAGCCATCGCTCCATATCCGCTTGCGGTGAAGGATCTTGCGGGGCATCCTTCCGGATGTAGATCGTGTGTTCGGATGTGAAAAGAGGGGGATCATGATGGGTCTGAGGAAGAGAATCGCGGCCGCGTCCGCCGTCCTGGTGACCGCAGGCGCGGCTGTCGGTCTCGCCGCTCCCACGGCGCAGGCGGAGACCCGCTGCAGCACGCTCTATCTCTGCCTGTACTACAACTCGAACCAGCAGGGCTCGTTCCGGGTGTTCGTCACGAACACCCCGGACTTCGCCGGCTACACCTTCACGGGTGACGGTGCGGGATACGGGCAGGCCGTGAAGAACAACGCCGCCTCCGCGACCAACGGATTCCCGACGAGCAGCGGCAGGAGCGCGCGCATCTTCTACAACTCGAATTACGGCGGCGTCTACGACAACGTCGGCCCGTCCAGCGCCAGGAACCTGAGCAACACGTACAACGAGAACGCGTCGTTCCACTGGGTAACTTCCTGATTCGGCAGATCGGCGAAAAGCTCACCGGCCCGGCTCCCGCGAGGGGGCCGGGCCGGCGACACGTAGGAGATTCGGGTCGGGGGTCATGGGTTTCGGTCTGCTGAGTGACAAGTTTTCGCGCTGTCGGCCGCTGGGGGTCGGAGCGGTACTGCTCGCCGCTGTCGGCTGTTCCACGCAGCACGCGGAGCCGGAGCCGGAGCCGGAGGGCGGGCGGACCGCCGCACCGCGGGCCTCGGCCCTGCTGGCCTCGGCCGATCTCCGCCTGCCCATCGAGGACTACCTCTTCTCCGACGCCGAGGCGGGCAGGGTCCGGCAGGCCCAGCAGACGCTGATCGAGCGCTGCGCACGCCGCTTCGATCTGACCTACGAGCCCGTCTCCGCGGGCCCGCCCGTCGGCCCCCGCAGCCTGATGGACCGACGGTACGGGCTCACCGACGCGAAGCTGGCGCGCGCGGACGGCTACCATCTGGGCGACCGCGATCCCCGGACCACGAAGACGGAGGAGTTCGAGGTCCCCAAGGGGAAGATGCTGACGGTGCTGACCGGGAAATCCGGAGCTTCCGGTGGCGGAAAGGTCAACGGGGTCGAGGTGCCGGCCGGGGGCTGTGCCGGTGAGGCCGGACGGAAACTGTCCAAGGACGACAAGCTCGGATCGAGCGACGTGGCGCAGGACCTCAACGGGAAGAGTTTCTCCGCCACCAAGGAGGATCCGCGCGTGCTCGCGGCGTTCACGTCCTGGTCGCGGTGCATGAAGGACGAGGGATTCTCCTATCCGGACCCGCTGACTGTGATGAACGACAGCCGCTTCCAAGGACGGAAGTCCACTCCGCTCGAGATCAGGACAGCCGTCGCCGATGTGGCCTGCAAGGGGCGCGTCAATTTGGTCGGCATCTGGTTCGCCGTCGAGGTGGAGTACCAGAAGTCGCTGATCGCGGAGAATCAGAAGGACCTGAAACCGGTGCTCCAGGACAAGCGGTATCAGCTCGAGGCGGCAGAGGCCGTCAATCCTCCCGGCTGACGGCGCCTTTCGGAGGCGGCGCCTTCCGTCCGCGCCCGCCCCGCCACCGCGCCGCCCTCGGGGTGACCGTCCAGGACGACCCTCCCGAGGGCGAGCGCGGCGGCGTTCCGGGCAAGCCGGCTACGGCAGCGCGTGCACGTGGGCTCCCACCGCGTTCGACCACGCGTTGCCCGCCGTCGCGTCCCAGTTGGTGGACCAGGTCATCGCGCCCCGCAGGCCGGGGTAGGTCCGCGAGGGCTTGAAGGAGCCGCAGTTCGTGCCCTTGGTCAGGCAGTCCAGGGCGGCGTTGACCACCGACGGGGCGACGTAGCCGCCGCCGGCCGCGCGGGTGGAGGCGGGCAGGCCGAGGCCCACCTGGGACGGGTCGAGGCCGTTCTCCAGCTGGATGCAGGCCAGGGCGGTGAGGAAGTCGACCGTGCCCTGGGAGTAGACCTTGCCGTCGCAGCCCAGCATGGAGCCGCTGTTGTAGTACTGCATGTTGACGACCGTGAGGATGTCCTTCACGTTCAGCGCGGTGCGGAAGTACGAACCGGACGTCGACTGCATGTCGATGGTCTGCGGCGCCATGGTGAGGATCATGTCCGGGCCGGCCTTCGCCGACAGGGCGCGCAGGGCCTGCGTCATGTAGGTCGGGTTGAGACCGTTCTCCAGGTCGATGTCGACGCCGTCGAAGCCGTACTCCTGCATCACCGCGTACACCGAGTTGGCGAAGTTGGCCGCCGAGGCGGAGTCGTTCACCGAGACGGTGCCCTTCTCGCCGCCGACCGAGATGATGACCTTCTTCCCGGCGGCCTGCTTGGCCCGGACGTCCGCCTTGAACTGCTCGACGGTGTAGCCGTCGAGGCCGGCCGTGTCGAGGTTGAAGGTCACCGCGCCGGGCGTCGTCGTGGCGTCCGCGAAGGACACGGCGATGATGTCGTACTGCGACGAGACGTCCGAGATCCGCTGGACCGCCGCCCCGTTGTCGAAGTTCTGCCAGTAGCCGGTCACCGCGTGCCTGGGCAGGTCACCGCCCCCGCCGCCGCCCGGCTCGGCGGTCCGCGCGCTGACGGCCGCGGACCTGGCGGACTCGCCGGCCGCGTTGGTCGCCGCCACCTGGAAGGAGTACGACGTGGCGGCCGCGAGCCCGGTCACGGTGGCGGACGTCCCGCTCACCGCCGTCACCCTCGTGCCGTCGCGGTAGACCGTGTACCCGGTCGCTCCCGACACGGCGTTCCAGGACAGGGACACGGTGGAGGCCGTGGTTCCGGAGACGCTCAGCCCGGCCGGGGTCCCGGGGACCGTCGGTTCGGGCTCGCCGCCGGTGCCGCCCCCGTCGGGGCCGAGGACGGACACGTCGTCGGCGAGGTAGGCGGCCTGCCCGTACCAGCCGTGGGTGTAGACCGTCACCGAGGTCGTCGAGGACCCCGTGCGGAACGTCGTCGTCAGCTGCTTCCAGGAGGACGACCCCGGCGTCCAGGTCGACACGTCCGTCGTACCGGTCCCGGAGGCGCCGAGGTAGGCGTAGCCGCCCTGCACCCACGCGCTGAGCGTGTACTGCGAGTCCGGCCGCACCTTGACGGTCTGGGCGCACCGCGCGTTGTCCTGCCCGGCCGGCGTGGCCTTCAGCGCGGACGTACCGCCGTGCACCGGGGAGGAGACGGTCGTGCCGCTGTTCGCCGAGCAGGTCCAGTCGCTCAGCCCGGCCTCGAAGCCGGCGTTCCGCGCGTTGTTGACGTCCGCCGCGGACGCCTGGCCGACGCTCGTGACCGAGAGGGCGAGCGCGGCGGTGACGGCACCCGCCCAGAACTTCGCGCGGCCGCCGAGGCGTGTGCCGGTCCGTGTGCCGGCGCGTGTGCCGGTCCGTCTGCGTACGGGCTCCATTGGGGGCCTCCGAGGGGGGAGTGGGGGCAGTGGCATACAAGGTGGTCCAGACCAATTGAGGGTGTCAAGAGGTAGGTCCGGACCAAGTTCGCCGCCGCCCGGCGGACTTGGCGCTTTCCGAGATGGCCTCCGAGGCCGTCCGACCCGTGACCGGGAAATGCTCAACCTGCCCCGATTTGCCGCACCTTGTGCAACGCGAGTTGTCCCAGAGCTACAGAAACGCTGTTCTCCGGTCACAGGCGCGTGGATACAGTGCTCAGGTAGTCACGCAGTGAAGTCATCCGGGTGTGCCGGAGTAACACCGGCGCATCGACGGGCATGGGGAGACGGGGAGCCGCGCGTGCCAACTGCCATTGCCGTGACCAGTGCCGACATGGCACTGCCGCCGCAGGACGAACGGACGCTGCCCGCGGTCGTGCTCCAGGACGTCGACCAGCGTCCGCTGGGGCAGGCGCTGGCCGAGCTGCAGGGGCTGGTCGAGCAGCACGGACACGTGATCGTGGTGTGCTCGCGGGACCTCCCGCCGAGCGTGGAACGGCGGCTGCACACCGTCCGCGCCCTCCTGGAGACCGACCGGATCGCCCTGTTCCGCCCACCGCTGCCCCCGCTCGGACTCGCCGTGCTCGCCCGCCAGTTGCGCCAGCTCGCCTCCTGCGACCTCGGCCCCGGCGTCCTCGCCTCGGCCGGCCGCCTGCTCACCCACTACATCCACGCCGGCGCGCTCCTCGGCTCCGTCGCCCGGCTCGACCACGTCCCCGTGGGCCTGAAGTCGCACGCCAGGTCCTGGATGCCGGGCAGCCAGTTCGGCGTCGTCGCCCACCCCGTGCCGCAGCTCGTGCGGATCGGTCCCGAAGCCGCCCTGGACGGGCCGGAGTTCGGGACCTGGCTGCTGGTCGCCAAGGGCCAGCTCCCGTCCGACTGGGTCACCGGCACCCTCGCCCCGTCCTGGCGGGTGCAGGGGCTGCGCGAGGTGCCGCTGCCCGCCGACTCCCCGGCCTGGTGGGGGACGGGGAGACTGACCGAGTTCTGCGCCTACCTGCCCGACCTCTCCGTCCTCTACCAACTGGTCACGTCGGTGCGGCGGAGCCGGTGCCACTGGTGCGGCATCGACGTCATCGGCGACCGCTGCGTGTTCTGCTCCGCGACACCACCGGAACACGAGCGTCCGTACGACGGCGGACGGCCCCGCGACGGGGGCCGGGCCCTGGAGGCAGGGGAGAGACGCGCCCTCACGGGGTAGGCCGGTACCGCCCGGTACCGCCCGCCCGACATCCGATCCGGTTCGACCGATTCCCCCAATGAGGTTGCACGGCACATGAACTCCCGTCAGCGCCGCGGCATCATCCTGCTGATCCTGTCGGTCCTCTGCGCCCTCGGCGCGTTCGCCGGCGTGCTGTCCGTCGTCAACGACGTCAAGTCGAAGGTCGGCCCCGAGGTCACCGCGTACCGGCTCAAGACCGACATCGAGCCCTACACACCCCTGACCACGGCGCAGTTCGAGAAGATCGAGATGCCCGAGCGCTGGCTGTCCGAGAACGCCGTCACCGACCTCGGCCGGGTCCGCGGCAAGATCGCCGTGACGACGCTGAAGGAGGGCTCGCTGCTCCAGAGCGACATGATCGTCGACCAGCCCGCCCTGCAGCCCGGGCAGCAGGAGGTCGCCATCATGATCGACGCGGCGACCGGCGTCGCCGGCAAGATCACACCGGGCGCCACCGTCAACGTGTACGCCACCTTCGAGGGCGAGCGCGAGGGCGACCCCGCCCAGTCCAAGATCATCGTGACCAACGCCCGGGTCATCGACGTCGGCGACCTCACCTCCCTCGAACCCGACGAGAACAGCCGCGACCGCGAGCCCACCGACGCCGTCCCCATCACCTTCGCCCTGTCCACCATCGACGCCCAGCGCATCACCTACGCCGAGTCGTTCGCCCAGCGGGTCCGGCTCGCGCTGGTGGCTCCCGGCGGCGGCACCACGGTCCCCGACAAGGACCGGACGTACGAACTCGCGAAGGACAAGTGAGACGCGTATGGCCACGAGGATCCTCCCGGCAGTCGGCGACGCGGACGCCGTACGGTCCCTCACGACCCTGCTCAGCCAGCTCCCGGACGCCGAACCCGTCGCCCCGGTCGTCGACTCCACCCAGCTCGTCGACACCCTCGCCCGGCTCGCCGCCGAGTCCGTCGACGAACTGCCCGAGGTCGTCGTCGTCCACGAGCGGATCGGCCCGGTCCCGGCCCTGGAACTGATCCGCGAGGTCGCCCTCCGCTTCCCGGCCGTCGGCGTCATCCTCGTCACCTCCGACCCCGGCCCCGGCCTCTTCCAGGCCGCCATGGACTACGGCGCCCGCGGCCTGGTCGCCCTGCCGCTCAGCTACGAGGAACTCGCCAGCCGCGTCCAGGCCGTCGCCCAGTGGTCGGTGGGCGTGCGCCGGCACCTCGGCAGCGGCGGCGACGTCTTCACCGGCGCCGGCGGCACCGTCGTCACCGTCAGCGGCGCCAAGGGCGGGGTGGGCGCCTCCCTGACGGCGATCCACCTGGCCCTCGCCGCCCAGGCGTCCGGCCGGCCCACCGCCCTGGTCGACATGGACCTCCAGACCGGCGACATCGCCTCCTACCTGGACGTCCAGTTCCGCCGCTCCGTCGTCGACCTCGCCGCCATCACCGACATCTCCCCGCGCGTCCTGGCCGACGCCGTCTTCCGCCACGACACCGGCCTCGCCCTGCTGCTCGCCCCCGGCGACGGCGAACGCGGCGAGGACGTCACCGACCGCGCCGCCCGCCAGATCGTCAGCGCCCTGCGCTCCCGCTACGAGGTCGTCGTCATCGACTGCGGCGCCCAGCTCGGCGGGGCCGGCGCGGCGGCCGTGGAGATGGCCGACGCGGCGCTGCTGGTCACCACCCCGGACGTGATCTCCGTACGGGGCGCGAAACGGGCCGTGCGGATGTGGGACCGGCTCCAGATCCGCAAGGCCGAGGAGACCACCGTGGTCGTCAACCGGCACACGCGGGGCACCGAGATCCAGCCCGCGCTGATCCAGCGGATCACCGGCACGCCGGTCGCCGCGACCGCCGTCCCCGCCAACTTCAAGGAACTCCAGGGCGCCGTGGACGCCGGACGCGTGCACGACCTGGACGGCAAGAGCACGGTGAAGCAGGCCCTGTGGGCCCTCGCGGGCGAACTGGGGCTGGTCAAGGCGGCCGAGGGCGACCGCGCCCGCAAGGCGGGCCGGTCGCGGGCCGACCGCCAGCGCGGCGACCGCTCCCGCGGCGACCGCGGCGCGGTGAGCTTCCGGCGGCGGAGGGACGGTGGGGGATGAGCGGGTCACCGGGCGGGGCACGGGGGCGGTTACGGGTCCGGTCACGGGCCGGGACCCGGGGACGGTCACCGGCCGGGGCACTGGGCCGGTCACGGGGATGGTCACCGGCCGGGGCACGGGGCCGGTCTCCGGCCGGGTCACTGGGCCGGTTCCGCGATGTCGGCCAGGTCACCGTCGAGTTCCTCGGCATGCTGCCGGCGATCATCGCCACGCTGGTGGTGCTGTGGCAGCTCGTCCTCGTGGGATACACGTACACGCTCGCGGGTAATGCTGCGGACGAGGCGGTGCGGGCCGCGACGGCGGCCGAACCGGGGGCGCGGCAGAGCGCCTGCCAGGAGGCGGGCCGGGACAAGCTGCCCGGTGCGTGGGAGGGGGGCGCCGGCGTGGACTGCGGCACCGGGGGCGGTTACGTCACCGCCGACGTGAGCATCGACGTGCCCCTCCTCTTCCCGGGCACGGTCAGCTTCCCGTTCACCGTGAACGGGCACGCGGGAGCCGTCGAGGAGGAGGACGACTGAGATGCCGTACTTCCACCGCGAGGGCCGCGCCCGGGACCGGGGCCAGGCGGCCCTCGAGTACCTCGGGTTCCTCCCCGTCCTGATCATCGTCGGCATGGCCGCCGTACAGCTCGGCCTGATCGCGTACACCGCCCAGCAGGCGGGCACCGCGGCCCGCGCCGGAGCGCGCAGCGCCTCGCTCCAGGAGAGCGCGGACGCGGCGTGCGCGGCGGCCGTGAGCAGCTGGCTGGCGGACGGCACCGACTGCCCGCCGTCCTACGGCGGCGACGAGGTGACGGTCACCGCGACCGTCCAGATCCCCTCGATCGTCCCCGGCTGGGACTTCGACCCCGCCACCCGGACGGCCACCATGCCGCTCGACCACTGACCGAGGAGCCGAGGACGCATGAGCCTGCGCGCACGCATCCACTCCCCCGAGGAGCACGGCAGCAGGGGCGAGGACGGCCACCTGGTCGCCTCCTACCGGGCCAAGCTCCTGGAGGAGATCGACCTCGCCGAGATGAGCTCGCTCGCGACGGCCGAGCGCCGGGCACGCCTGGAGCGGGTCCTCGGGCACATCATCAGCCGCGAGGGCCCGGTCCTGTCGACGGTCGAACGCTCCCAGCTGATCCGCCGGGTCGTGGACGAGGCCCTGGGCCTCGGCATCCTGGAACCCCTCCTCGAAGACGCGTCGATCACCGAGATCATGGTCAACGGCCCCGACGCGATCTTCGTCGAACGCGGCGGCCGGGTGGAGCAGCTCCCGCTCCGCTTCGCCTCCAACGACCAGCTGATGCAGACCATCGAACGCATCGTCTCCACGGTCAACCGCCGCGTCGACGAGTCGAACCCGATGGTCGACGCCCGCCTCCCCTCCGGCGAACGCGTCAACGTGATCATCCCGCCGCTCTCCCTGACCGGCGCCACCCTCACCATCCGCCGCTTCCCGCGCTCCTTCACCCTCCAGGAGCTGATCGGCCTCGGCTCGCTCGACGAACACATGCTGTACCTGCTGGCCGGACTGGTGCAGGCCCGCTTCAACATCATCGTCTCGGGCGCCACGGGCACCGGGAAGACCACCCTCCTCAACGCCCTCTCCGGCCTGATCCCGGAGACCGAACGCATCATCACCATCGAGGACTCGGCCGAACTCCAGCTCCAGCAGGCGCACGTCATCCGCCTCGAGTCCCGCCCGCCGAACGTCGAGGGCCAGGGCCGCGTCACCATCCGCGACCTGGTGCGCAACTCGCTGCGCATGCGCCCCGACCGCATCGTCGTCGGCGAGGTCCGCGGCGGCGAGTCCCTGGACATGCTCCAGGCCATGTCGACCGGCCACGACGGCTCCCTCGCCACGGTCCACGCCAACAGCGCCGAGGACGCCCTCATGCGTTTGCAGACCCTGGCCTCCATGTCGGACGTGGAGATCCCCTTCGTCGCCCTGCACGACCAGATCAACAGCTCCGTCGACGTCATCGTGCAGCTCACCCGCTTCGCCGACGGCGCCCGCCGCATCACCGAGATCGCCCTGCTGGCCAGCCACGGCGGCGAGCCGTACCGGCTGGCCACCGCCGCCCGCTTCCGCGCCCAGCCGATGACCGCGGACGGCCGCATCTACGGCGCCTTCGAGTACTTCCCCCTCCCGCGCCGCACCGCCGAGCGCCTCTATATGGCGAGCCAGCCCGTCCCGCAGGCCTTCGGCGTGGCCCACACCGCGGAACAGCTCGCCACCCGAGAGGCCAGGTAGGACCGCCCGATGGAACTGGAAACGCTCGTCCCCCTCACCACCGGCGTCACGCTGCTGACCTGCGTCCTGGCGGTCCTGGGCGTGCACTCCTACGCGTCCGGCAAGGCACAGCGCCAGGCCCTGGTCGACCGCCTCTCCGCCGCCGGCCAGGTGCCGTCGGCGGGCCGCCGGCGCCGCTTCCGCGCCCTGGACCGCCGCCTGCGCCGCACCAAGCTCGGCCGCAAACTGGAACTGCGCCTGGCCGCGACCGGCCTGGACATCACCCCCGGCGAGTTCTTCGCCTGCATGCTGGCGGCCGTCGCCGGCCTGTGGCTGATCGGCCAGGCCGCCCTGGCCCCCTTCTTCGGCCCCCTCGCCGGCCTGCTGGGCATCGCGGCGGCCGTCCAGTTCCTCAACTGGCAGCGCCAGAAACGCATCGAGAAGTTCATCAACCAGCTCCCCGAACTCGCCCGCATCCTCGCCAACGCCACCCAGGCCGGCCTCGCCCTGCGCACCGCCATCGGCATGGCCGCGGAGGAGCTGGAGGCCCCCGCCGGCGAGGAACTCGGCAAGGTGGCCGACCAGCTGACCGTCGGCGCCTCGCTGGATGACGCCCTCGGCGAACTCGCCGACCGCCTCCCCTCCCGCGAACTCGTCGTCCTGGTCACCACCCTCGTCCTGTCCAACCGGGCGGGCGGCCAGGTCGTCAGCGCCCTGCGCAACCTCACGGAGACCCTGGAGGAGCGCAAGGAGACCCGGCGCGAGGTCCGCACCCAGCTCTCCCAGGTCAGCATGACCTCGTACGCCGTTCCCGTCCTCGGCGTCGGCTCGCTGTTCCTGATGAACGGGGTGAAGGACGGCGCCCTGGAACGCATGACGGGCTCCCCGGCCGGCCAGATCGCCGTCATCATCGCCTTCGCGCTCTACGCCGTCGGCTTCGTCCTCATCCGCCGCCTGTCCCGCATCGACGTCTGAGAAGGGAGCCGCACATGGGTCTCGGACTACTCCTCGCACTGCTGGCGGCCCTGAGCGTCTGGGGCGTCTTCGCCGGCCTGCGCATGTACCGGGCCGAGGCCAAGCTCCCCGGCGACCTCGCCCTCGCCCTGGAGGTCGGCTCCACCCGCACCGGCGCCGTCGACTCCCTCGTCGACCGCATGGGCATGCGCTACGCCCCCGCCGTCCTGCGCGTCATGGGCCCCGCCCTGGTGGCCAGGTACCGCCGCAAGATCGACCTCGCTGGCAACCCCGGCGGCCTCACCATCGACCGCTACGCCGCCCGCCGCGCGGTCTACGGCTTCCTGGGCGCCGTCGGCTTCCTGGTCTTCCTCCTGCGCGGCCAGTTCGTGGTCGCCCTGCTGCTGCTCGCCTTCGGCGCCTTCTGGACGGAGGTCGGCATCTGGGCGGCGATCCGCATCCGCAAGGACGAGATCGAGCGCACCCTCCCCGACTTCCTGGACGTCCTGGCGGTCGTGGTCAGCGCCGGCCTCGGCTTCCGCCAGGCCCTGGACCGGGTGGCGACGCGCTACGAGGGCCCCTGGGCCGACGAACTGCGCATCACCCTGCGCCAGATGGACCTCGGCATGAGCCGCCGCCAGGCGTTCGCGGAACTGCGCCGGCGCAACGAGTCCGAACAGGTGGCGATGTTCGTGACCGCGCTCCAGCAGGGCGAGGAACTGGGCGCCCCCATCGTCGACACCCTGGTCTCCCTGGCCAGGGACATGCGCCGCACGGACGCCCAGAACGCCCGCCGCAAGGCCGCCCGCGCCGTCCCCAAGGCCACGATGATGATCACCACCTTCATGGTCCCGGCCACGATGATCCTCCTCGGCGCCGGCCTGATCCTGGGCTCGGGCACCGACTTCGGCACCATCACGGGCGAGTAGGAGGGGGCTGGGTGCCATGACGACGACAGGGGAACGCACGGGGCTGCTCCGCCGGCACCCCGGCCCACCCGAGATCACCACCCCGCCGGCGGGCACGGTCCTCCCGGCCCACGCCCGGACGGGCGCGACGGACATCCCGGTGACGACGGCGACCCCGGCGCTGCCACCGGGCTGGGAACCGGCGGTCACGGACGGCACCCGCCCCCCGCGGAGGCCACCCGCACCCGACGGCGCGGGCCGCACGGGTGGTGCGGAAGGCCGTACGGCCGGTGAGGGTGGGAACGAGGTCGCGGCCGAGGGCCGGGCGCAGCCCCCGCAACCCGCCCCGGACGTGCGCATCCAGGTCAACGCCCTCCAAGCCCTGTGCCGCCAGGCATTCGGCTTCCGCCTGGCGATGATCGCCCTCGCCGCCCCCGCCGCCCTCCTCAACGCGGCCCCCGGCTGGGGCACCCGCCTGGTCGGCATCGCGGTGGTGGTCACCTTCATGGCGTCCTACGTCCTCTTCCGGGACTGGGAACGCTTCGGCCCCCTCCTCCTGCGCCACCCCACACTCCTGGCCGTGGACACCCTCCTGGGCGCCCTGCTCCTCGTCTCCGCGGGCCCGGACACCACCCTCGCCTACGTCAGCGTGTGCACGCCGCTGCTGGCGGGCCTCGCCTACGGCTGGCGGGGCGCGGCCGTCTTCGCCTCCCTCCAGGGCCTGCTCCTGCTTCTCGTCTACGCGACCGTGGAGGACCCGCAGGCGGGCCTGGCGGAGGCGCTGCTCCTCCCCGGCCTCTGCGTGGTCGCGGGCGCGGTCGGCTCGAGCCTGCGCAACCTCATGCTCCGCTTCGGAGCGGCGACCCAGGCCCTGACGGCGGTCCAGGCCCGCCTGGCCGTCACGGAGGCGGTCGGCGCGGAACGCGCCCGGCTGGCCCGGGAGATGCACGACTCGGTGGCGAAGACCCTGCACGGAGTGGCCCTGGCGGCCGACGGCCTGGCGCGCACGGCGGCGGACGCGCGGCGCCCGGACCCGGCCCTGGTGCGGCAGCAGGCCGAACTCGTCGCCCGCTCGGCCCGCCGCGCGGCGGCGGAATCCCGCGAACTCCTCGCCGACCTGCGCCGCGAGTCGGACCCGGACCAGGGCACGGACGTCCTGGCCGAGCTGGCGGCCCGTACGCGCGACTTCGGCGCCCGCACCGGCCTGCCGGCGACGTACCGCCCGACGGGCGGCGACGCGGCGCCCCCGGTGCCGCCGGCGGTGGCCCGCCAACTGCTCACCATCGCCTCGGAGGCCATGGAGAACGCCCACCGCCACGCCGGGCCGACCCGGGTCGACGTCCACGCGGGCGTCCACGGCGGCCTGCTCCGTATCAGCGTCCACGACGACGGCAGCGGCCTCCCGCCCGGCACGAACCTGGAACAACTGCGCCGCGCCGGCCATTTCGGCCTGCTCGGCATGGTCGAACGGGCGGCCTCGGTCGGCGCCCGCATCCGCATAGGCCGCGGCTCGCACGCCCGGGGCACTGAGGTCCGGCTGGAACTCCCCCTGGCGGCGGTGACGCCGTCCGGCCCCACGGAGGCCACCCCATGAACACGCCGTACGCGTCCGCCCACCCCCGGAGAGGGGCCAGCCTCATGCAGAGTCCCCAGCAGCCGCCGCCGAACCCCTTCGAGAACGTGCCCCCGCCCACCGCGCTCCGGGTGGTCGTGGCCGACGACAACCCGGTGGTCCGCGCCGGCCTGACCGCCCTGCTCTCCGGCCGCCCGGACATCACGGTCGTGGCGGAGGCCGCCGACGGCAGGGAGGCCTACGAGGCGGCCCACGCCCACCGCCCCGACGTCGTCCTCCTCGACGTCCGCATGCCGGGCGTGGACGGCCTCTCGGCCCTGCCCCACCTGGTGCGGATCGCCCCGGTGGTGATGCTGACGTACAGCAGGGAGTCGGAGATCGTCCAGGAGGCCCTGCGCAGGGGAGCGGGCGGCTACCTGGTCCACGGCGAGTTCACGGCGGACCAGTTGGTCGCGGCGGTACGGGACATCAAGGAGGGCCGGGCCCACTTCACCCCGACGGCGGCGGGGGCATTGCTTACGCAACTTCGCAAGGGGGTGGGGAGCGGTCCGCCGCTGCCGGAGGGCTTGAGCGATGCGAGGACAACTCCCGGCAATACCCCGGCAATCACCCTATCCCGCATCCCGCCTCCCCCCACTTCTGCGGAAACCCTTTCGCAACTGCAACCGGATGTGGCACAGTCGTCGTCTGGGTGGACGAGTGGCCGCCCGGCCGCTCCCGACAGGTCGAGGTTCCGACTGAGCACGAGAGAGGCGGAGATCATGGACCTCATCGCGTCCGGCATGAACAACCAGCAGATCGCCGCCACGTGCTTCATCAGCGAGAAGACGGTCAAGAACCACATCAACCGCATCTTCGCCAAGCTCCACAGCACGAGCCGTGCCGAAGCCGCCGCGAAGTGGCTCGGCACGGCACCGGGCTCCGGCCGGGGAGTGGGGTGACCGGCGATGGCGGCAGGGGGGAAGACGAACTGGGCCTGCGCTTGGGCCCGGGATTGGGCCCTGGGGCCCTCCGGCGGACGGGGTGTCCGCCCCTACGTTGCTCATGTCGAAAGCGGCACCGTGCAGGAAGCCGCTACCGCGTCAGCCGGAGGGGAACACCATGAGCAGCTGGATCAACACGACGGTCGCGTACCTCCACTCCCGCGCCGCCCGCGACGACAAGGGCCAGACCGCGGTGGAGTACCTGGGGATCATCGCGGTGGTCGTGGCGATCGTGCTGGCGATCACGGGGACGGATATCGGCAACACGATCTACACCGCGATCACGGACAAGGTGAACGAGGTCGTCGGCGGCGGCTGATGCAATCCCGCAGGTACGGCGACGCAGGGCAGGCTTTCCCCATCTACATCACAGTGGTGGGGGGCCTGCTCTTCCTCGCGTTCGCGTACCTTGCGGTCGGCCAGGCTGCGGCGAATCGAAACGGTGCTCAGACGGCTGCTGATGCGGCAGCGCTTGCGGCTGCGCAGGACAGACGAGACCAATTGGCCGGCGAGTGGGTGGAGAATCTGCTCGACCCCACCAAGTGGCAAGAGATCTTCGACGGTGACGTGCCGACACTCGATCTTTCGTGCCCGCGTGCCGATGAACTCGCGGCGCAGAACGACGCCGACGTAGTGACGTGTGCGCCCCAGGGGCTGCTGGGATACAAGGTTGAGGTCAAAACGAATAAGCCTGTTGGCGATTCCATCGTCCCCGGAACCGAGAACAAGTACGCCACGGCGCAGGCCACTGCCGTGATCGAACCGCGCTGCCTTCCCGTGGGAGATGCGGGGGGCGACGATTTGCCCCTGCTCGCATGTGAGGACAGGGAGTGGAAGTTGGATCCGAAGGGCCCTGCCGACCTTCTTCCCGGACCCGAGGACCTTTTCGACGTCCATCTGGCTGATTGACAAGCGAACGACGAGTGATGAAGGAAGCAGAGGCATGAGCATGCGGATCACTGCAAAGGCCCGCAGGGGGATGGTCGTGCTGACCGCTGCGGCCGCACTGGCCCTCGGAGTGGCCGGATGTGGCGGGGGTGGTGATGATGACAAGAAGCCAACGGCCTCGGCTTCTGCTTCCAACGACAACGGGTCCGATCCGAGCCCTCAGGACGGTCAAGCGGAGGAGCCCATGGCAGAGTTGAAGGGCTCCGATGGCTTGTTGCTGCAGATCACGTCCGCCCAGCGTGATGTCGGAGGATTCGTCACGGTCAGTGGCAATCTCAAGAACGATGGCGCCAAGCGGGTCACCGTACCGGCCGCCGTTCGCGGGAATGAGACGGAGATCCTCCGGCATGGCATGTCACTGGGGGGAGCCACCCTGGTGGATGGCAAGGACAAGAAGCGCTACTACGTCCTGCGTGACACGGATGGGCGGCCGTTGACGACGACCGGCTTTTCCTCAGTCAAGCCGGGCGAGTCTCTCGCGGTGTTCATCCAGTTCCCGGCGCCACCGACCAGCACGGCCGAAGTCTCCTTCCAACTGCCGACGTTCGCCAGCGGCACCATCCAGATCTCCGGTTGAGGCACAGCATGACTCACACCCGCCTGATCCTCACCGGAGCCTTGACCACCCTCCTCCTCGCCGGCGTGGGGGTGGCCCACGCCGACGACGCCCCCAGCGTCCCCCCAGGCACCGAAGCCACCGCCTCGGCCCCCGTCGAACTGGACGCCAACGACCCGGACCTGAAGCTCCCGGACGGTGCGACGCTCGCCGAGCCGAAGGTGCTGGACATCAAGACGGTCGTCGAAGACCAGAGCGGTGACGAACGCCGCGAGGACACCAACACCAACGTGACGTTCGCGCTCCAGGCCGAGGTGTTGTTCGGCAAGGACAGTGCCAAGCTCAGCGCGCAGGCGAAGTCCCGTATCTCCACGATCGCGGAGGAGATCAAGACCCAGAACGCGACGAAGATCCGCGTTTTCGGGTTCACCGACAACCTCGGCTCCTCCGCGCATGGCGACGTCCTGTCCCGGCGGCGCGCGAACGCCGTGCACGGCATCCTGCAACAGGAACTGAACGACGCCAACGTCACCTACGAGGTACGCGGCTACGGCGAGCAGTACCCGATCGCCGACAACTCCTCGGAGGCCGGCCGCAAGAAGAACCGCCGGGTCGAGATCTCCTTCCCGCGCACGGAGAGCTAGCGAGTCACAGCAGGTGGTCGGCCCTGCCTGCCTTGATCTCCAGGATCAGGGCGCGCAGGGCCTCTCTGTTGTCGGTGAGGGGGGTGTCTTCCTGTCCGGCGACGGCGATGTAGGCGTTGCCGTCGGAGTCGGTGCCTATGCGGAAGCAGTTGGCGCCCTCGGCGCAGAACGGCTCTTCCCAGGTGATGTCTGTCATCAGGCGCTCCTCAGAGGTCGCTGGCGATGCTGCGCATGAAGTCCCGCGATTCGGCCGACGAGTGCGACGCGGTCTCCATCCAGTCCAGATGTGCTCGGTACTTGTCCAACTGTGACTGCCCGTGGAGAAACTCGGGTCCGTGAGCGGAGTCGAGCTCTGCCGTGTCCAGCTGGGGCACCACTGCTTCCGCGTACGTCAAGGCCTGTCCGGCGCCGGGAAAGGCGCCCGCTGTGAAGGGGATCACGCGCACGTCGATGTTCTCGCGCTCGGACAACTCGCAGAGGCGGTCCAGTTGTGCCCGTACCACCTTCGCGCCACCGAACTCGACCCGCAGCGCGGCCTCGTGCACGTACCCGACGTAGGTGATCGGGTTCTCTCGGTACAGCACCTGTTGGCGCTGCATGCGATGCGCCACACGCAACTCGACCTCTGCCGGTGAGAGCGGCGGCAGGGCGGCGGCGAACAGTGTGCGGGCATACGCGTCGGTCTGCAGAAGGCCGGGAACGTGCATGGCCAGGCCGGCGCGCACCTTCTGCGCGTTCCATTCCATCTCCGCGATGTCCAGGACGCCGGCGGGGAGTTGTCCGCGGTACACCTCCCACCAACCGCGCGTGCGGTCTTCCGTCATGTGGACCAGTGCGTCGACATACGCCTGGTCACGGCAGTCGTAGTTGCAGGCGAGGGTCCGGAGGCGATCGGGCGTGATGGTCCGGATCCCCGCCTCGATGTTGGAGATCTTCGTCCGGTCGATGCCGAGCAGTCCGGCTGCGTACTCCGTGGACACCTGCGCTGCGAGACGCATCTTGCGCAGTTCCGCGCCCAATCGCTTCTGACGTTCAGTGGGCGTTGCCCTCGGCGGCATGTGTCACTACCTCCCGTAGTCGCGGCGTCAGTCTGCCCCTTGGCCACCCCCTCGGTCCACCCACACGGGTGGAAAATCCGATAGCGAGGTGGCAAATTGCCACCCCCTCGTTCTACTGTCAGCGACGGGTCGACTACGACCCGCACCGCCCGGAAGCGCATCACGCGAGTCCGCCCGCACTCTCCTGCCCTGGGAGGGGTGGTCCCGTGTCAGGGAGACAAGCCACCGGCCGGAGCTGCCGAACACCCGCTCAGCTCAGGGAGTTTCCATGCCCGAACCGATGGCCGGCGGCCTCTGCCCGATCGCCGCTCCTCTCGACAAGCCGTTCGCCCCGCAGCCCCCCGACACCCTCAGTTACAGCCTCACCCTCCCCCCGTCCCCGCAGAGCCCCGCGGTCGCCCGCACCGCGACCCGGACGATCCTGCGCACCCACGGCTTGGACGACGTGACGGACGCGGCCGTCCAGGTCGTGGGTGAACTCACCGCGTGCGCCAGCCGCCTGGCCCCCGTTGCGGCGATGTACGTATCGCTCCGCTATCGCGACGACGCGCTCCGGGTGATCCTCTACGACGCCCGCCCCCGCCACACGCACCCCCGCCTGGCCGCCGCCTGTGACGCCCGCCGCCGCGCCGCGCTTCGGGTGCTGGCCTGTGTCGTCAGGGCGTGCGCGGGCGACTGGGGTTTCGGAGACGCGCGGGAGCCGGGCGGCGGGACCCGGATGTGGGCGGTCCTGCCCAGGGAGGGCGCCCGCGCGTACGTGGGCGGGGAGCAGTAGGTGGGCCGGCTCGTCGGTCAATTCCCTCACCGCCTCCACCCGCGCCCCGGCCCCGCTTGCAGCGCCAGGTGGGACCCGGTGGACCGTGGTCGGTTCAGCTCTTGAGGGCAGGACGACGGAGACAGTCGCCTATGTGGCGGTGCCTGTGCCCAGGGGCCTCAGCCGTCGGCGGCTTGCCGGGCTGGTCGGCGCGCAGCACGTGAGCAGAAGGCAGACGACTGTCACTCAAGCGCTCATCCGAGCGCCACGAGGACGGTAAGGGCCTGTTTGCTCACGCTTTCGGGCGAGGCATGGACAGGGCCGGCACGTGAGAGCGCGGGCTCGCCCCGCACAGCGACGGTCACGACCGGAGCGCGCACGTCGACGCGCGGGTGCCGATTTGGGTCCACGGGCCCATGTCATGACCATCGCTCCTCCCTACCCTCGGGCCGTGCCGTGCATCAAGCGCGTCGCGTACGGGGGGAGTTGAGGAGAGGCATGGCCTCGATCGGGGGAGGAGCGGAGTTCGGTGCCCCGCGGCCGGCCGGGTCCGGAGGGCGGCGGGACATGCCCCGGCCGTTGTCGTGGGCGCTCGCGCTCGTCCACACGCTGTTCGCGCTCACCGTGCTCGGTGGCCTGGGTCTGCTCCTCACGGCCGCCTCCCTCGACGCGGTGGACGGCATGCTGCTCGCCCAGGTGGCGTACGCGGCCGGTCCCGGCGTGTTCGGCTGGTGGCTGGCCCGCCGTACGTGGGAGGGCGGCGGCTGGATCTGGGGCGGACTGATCGTCGTACAGGCGTGGCTGGTCCTCGGCTCGGTGTCCAACATCGTCGACGGATCGGCGCGCGGCCTCACCCAGCTCCTGCTCCCTGTCCTGATCCTGTTCTTCCTGACCCGCCCGGAGAGCCGCGCCTGGTACCGCCTCGCCGGACCGGACCGGCGGGAGCGCCGCCCGTTCTCCCTGGCCCGGCTGATCCGCTGGCGCCGGGACGAGGGACAGACGGCGGTGGAGTACGCGGGCCTGATCGCGGTCGTCGCGGCGATCATCGCCGCGCTCGTCGTCAGCGGCCTCGGTACGCAGCTCCTCACCGGCATCCAGGCCCAGGTGTGCCGCGTCACGGGCACGGCGTGCCCCGCGCCCGGGGCCGGGGCCGACGGCGTCACCGCCGAGGGCGGCGCGCGAGGGGACTCCGGTGACGCCGGCGGCGACACAGGTGGGAGCGGCGACTCCGGCCCCGGCGACGGCACCGGAGACCCGGGCGGTGACACCGGGGGAACCGACACCGGCGAGGGCGGGGGCGGGGACGGGGACGCCACGGATCCCCGTGGCGACCCGTCCGTCGTCGACCCCGTGGCCGCCGAGGACGAGATCGACGAGCCCCCGTACGAGGACCCGGCCGCCGGCGGAGACGAGGGAGACGGCGACGGCGGCGAGGAGGGCGGCGGTCAGGACGACGAAGGCTGTTTCTCCGGCTTCGGCGCCTTCTTCGGATGCGCCGGCGACCAGATCAAGCAGGTCGGCGAAGGCCTCTTCGTCGACGGTGTCTGGGGCGACCTCACCGGCATCTGGAACACGGTCACCAACCCCGGCGACACCTGGAACGGCCTCATGGACTACGGCCGTTCGCTCGGCGAGGAGTGGTGGAACGACACCGCGGACGCCCGCGACAAGTGGGGCGACGGCGACTACCTCGGCGCGGTCCTGGACTGGGGCGGCGCCTCGCTGGGCACGGGCGGCACGGTCCTGTTCGACTCGTTCGTGGGCGACGACGTGGTCGACCAGTGGAACGACGGCAACGAGACCCGGGCCGTCACCACCGTCGTCTGGAACGTCGGTTCGCTGTTCATCCCCGGCTACGGCGGAGTCAAGGTCGCCGAGAAGGTCGGCTCGCTCGGCCGGCTGAGCAAGGTCGTCGACGACGCGGCCGAGGCGGCGCAGGACGCGCGGCGAGCCGCCGACGCCGGTGACCTGGACGCGCTGGAGGACGCAGCCCGCCGGGCCGACGAGGCGGCGGACGAGGCGGAGGAAGCGGCCCGCAGAACGGGCTGCACCATCTCCGCACCGCCCCGCAGAGTCCCGTACGGCGGCGGCGCACCCCCCGCCCCCGCTCTCACCGGAGGCCCCGGCACCGGCACCACGGTCCTCGCCGCGCCCCTCGCCCGTACCCCCCACGTCGTCCTGGCGGAGGGCGGCGGCTGCGACGAGGAGGCCGCGGAACAGGCGCGAAAGGCCCGCGAGCACGAGCGCCAGGCCTACCTGGAGCGCAAGCGCGCCGAGGAACCGGAGCGCGCCCGGCAGGCGCTGGAGAACAAGAAGCGGTGGCCGGACCCCGAACGCAACGACACCGGCGACCCGCGCAACTACAACCCGCCGGACTGGGCCGAGAACCTGCACAGCCGCACGTACGGGGACGCCGACGCCGGCGACGGCTTCTGGGCGAGCCGCGACCGCAACCCCGAGCCCGGCTGGAAGAACGAGTCCTGGCTGCGCTACCAGGAACAGGTCACCGGCACCCAGCGCGGCTACGAGTACGTCGTCCCGCACACCGACCCGGACGTGCCGGACGTCGAGTTCGACGGCTGGGACTCCTCGCGCCAGACCTACCTGGAGGCCAAGAACGGCTACGACAGCTTCCTGGCCGCGGACCGTACGGAGCTGACCCCGTCCGGCAGGGAACGGCTGCTGGCCGAGGCGCGCAGGCAGGTCGAGGCCGCGCGGGGCAAGGACGTCGAGTGGCACTTCTCCAACGGGGAGGTCGCCGACGCGGCCAGGGACGCGTTCGAGGACGCGGGCCTGGACATCGAGGTCGTCCACACCTCACCGGAGCCCGTCGCCGGCGACCGACGACCCGAGGCGTTCGACTGACGGGTCCCCGACCGGGTCCGCCCTAAGGTGGGAACGGCGGGACGAGAGACGATGGAAGAAGGGAAGAAGACGGCACATGCGACGCGTGGTGCGGGGCTTCTGGGGCCCGTGGCAGGAACCGGTGGAGGCGCTCGCCGAACGCTGGAGCACGACCCTGAACCGATTCGCCCGGCTCCTCACCCCCGCTCCGGGCGCTGACCCCGGCCCCGGTGCGCAGTGGACGTGGCGGACCGCTCCGGCCTCCGGTCCTTCCCTGCCGCTCCAGCCGGACGAGGCGTCACTGGTCGAGGCGTTGCGCACGGCCCAGGCGGCCGACGACTGGTCGGCAGGTAACGGCACGTCACTGCGCCTGGTCGCCGACGGCCTGCCGCCGGGCTGGAAGGTGGAGGTCGCCGGACTGGCGGGCGGTACACCGGAGTTTTTGCTCCAGTCGCTGGTGACCACGATCGTGTCCCCCGATGACGAGCCGCTCCCCGACGCCGGCCTCCTCACCGCCGTCGCCGAGGCGTGGCACCCGGACCACGGGGACGTGAGCGACCGGGCGGTGACGGCGGCGCTGAAGAAGGAGGCCGGTTTCAGGATCGGCACCCCGTCGGTCGGCTGGGCCGGCTTCCTGTCCCCGGGCCGCGCGACCCGCGTCCCCGCCGACTGGCCGGCCCCGCGCAGGGAACTCCCCGGCGTCGGCGTACTCCTGGACATCGCGGCGCCCGGCGACACGGCCGAGGTGGTCCGGGCCTACGACGTGCTCAGGAAGGCCGGGGCCCTGGAACCGCTGCCCCAGCCGATGACCAGGCCCACGCTGTGACCGCCCGCGCCGACGAGCCCTTCGACCTGACCCGCGCGACGTCCGACGTCGAAGCCGCCCTGTCCGCCCCCGTACCGACGACCGGCCCCGCGCTCAGCGAGGGCGAGCCGGCCACGGGGGAGTGGACCGTGACCCGCGGCGAGGGCTTCCTGCTCCTGCCCCTCTGGGAGAGCGAGGCCCTCACGGGCGTGTACGGCCCCGAGTGGAACGACGCCGAGGCGGCGGCCGAGGCGCACCTGACCGCGCTCGTCACGGAACTGGACCGCCGCTGGGGCCCTCACCGCACGGTGAGCATGCGCGTCCCCCTGCACCGCAGCCAGACGGGTGACCCCCTCCCCGAACCGTTCCACACCCTGGCCGCCACGGACTGCTACGGCGACCTGGCGGTATGGGGCCCGGTGCCGTCCGGCGCACCGCCCGCCGGCCCCCGCTGGCTCGCCCTCTCCCTCAACCAGTCCGACGGCGACGCCCCCATGATCATCACCGCCCTGGTCAGCATCCGCCCGATCACGGAACCCGCTGACACCTGACACCCCGGGCTGAAGCCGGCCCCACGCGCACTCACCCGTCGGCGGGGCGGTCAGCCGGCGCCGCCACGCTCCCGGTAGCCGGAGCAGTCGCAGTACGTCGGGTTCCACCAGCCGATCCAGTTGCCGCCCCCGTCGTAGCGGTCATTGCTTCCTCCCACCGCCACCCGGCAGCGTCCCCCGCTCACACCGTGCTCGGACGACCGGTGCCCGCACCGGGCGCACGTACGGTGGTGGGACGGGACGCCCGGGACGACCGGACCGCTGCGCACGATGACCACGAGGGCCACGACGCCCACCACCAGCACCGCGATCCCCACCGCACCGATGACGTCGGCCGAACTCACTTCGGGCTCCGCGTCCGGGCGGACGACGCCGCGCTCACCAGAAGCTCGCACACCGGCAGAGCACGTCGATCTTCTTCCGCGTGGTCCACGTGTCCCCCTCGAAGCCGAAGTGACGCACGGTCACGGTGTCCTCCCCGACCGGCACCTGACAGCGACCACCCGGGTGCCGTGCTCGGTCGTGGCCGCATCCGCGGCACGTGTCGGTCCGATTGGGACGCCAGTAGTCCGGATAGAAGCCCGTGCAGTCGCAGGCGTCGTCCCGGCTGTGGCAGCGGCCCTCCTCATGGACCGTCCACAGGTGTCCGCACCGGCACCTGACCACGGTGTCCGCCATGGCAGTCACCCCCCCCTCGGCGGGTATACCCCTCGTCCACCCCGGCCAACAGTGGCGAGACGCGGCGCGCGGCCCGGGCATCAGAAGCGAGCCGCCTGGGAAGGCTGGCCCGCGCAGGCCGAAACGAGGGACGGCAGGGGAGAGCGCGATGGCACGGACGGCTCCAGGCCCCAACGGGCGAACAGCGGGGGCGGCCCCCGTACTCACGGCACTGCTGACGCTGCTGACGGCAACCGGCTGCGGAGGCTCGGCCGAGCCCGACGAGGCATCGGCGTCCTCACCCGGCGGCAGCGAGGCCCCGGCCCCGGACCCGGCGCGGACAGCCACGCCCGCGAGCCCGTCACCTTCGGCGGCGGACGGCAGGTCCGTCGCCGCCTGCGCGGACGGTGACTGCCAGATCCTGGTGACCGAGCCGGTGACGGTCCGTTTCCGGACCCCGTCCGGTGCGACGGCGACGCTGAAGGTGACCGAGGTCGGCCCGAACGAGGTCGCCTACACGCTGAAGTCGGGTCAGGGCGAGGCCAAGGGCAGCGCCCGAGGCACCGGACAGGGCTGCGTCACCGCGCTCCGCGCCAACGGCAGCGGGACCTCGTGCGGTGGCATGGGCGGCGACGGCGCGAAGCCCAGCCCCGTACCCGACGCCGTCGTGATCCAGGCGGCGGCGGGAGGGGACGGCACGGCCCGCCTCGACATCGTGTCCCCCTGACGCGCCTACGCCTCGACCACCTCCACCCGCGTCCCCACCCGTAGACCCCACCCGGCCATCACCCCGGCCTCCGCCTCCAGCACATGCCGGGAACGCGGCCGGGGCAGCCCCAGCCGGCCCGGCCGCATGGTGCGTACGGCGATGACGGTGAGCCGCCGGTCGAGGTAGGCCACGTCGATGGGCATCCGCATCCGGAAGGTGTGGACGCCGCCGGCCGGCGACAGCAGCATCGCGCCGTGGAGGGAGTCCCGCCCCAACAGGCCCTTGGTCCGTGCCCGGTAGGAAGTGGCGATCTCCAACGGAACGCGCACACCCGCACCGCCGGCCTCCCCCTCCACCACCAGCACCCCCACCCCGTCCGACCAGCGCCGTGCCATACCGATGTCTCCTATTCGTCGTGTGACTGAACCGTTATTGCCGACGAACTCCCACGTCCGGTTGCTGCGAACTCGCCGCACACCACCGGGCGACAGGTTTCACCCTGGTGCCACCGGGCCCCGGTGGATAGCGTTGCTTCGCTCAAGAGAAGATCCGTCCCACCCAGGAGCCGACCGTGAACCGCCGCCCCACCCTGCTCGCAGCGCTCACGCTGACCGCCGCAGCGGCCCTGACGCTGTCCGCATGCGGAAGCGAGGACGACTCCGCTGGCAATGACAAGATCGCAGGGGCGGACACAGGCAGCACCACCCCGACGGCCTCGCCGACCACGAATGAGCCGACGGCGTCCGACCGGCCGAAGATCGCGTTGCCCTCGGACCTCTCCTACACCTTCGAGTGGCCGAAGACCGGCGACAAGGAGAAGGACGCTGTGCTTGCCGACAGCGAGCAGTCCATCAAGGCTGTGGACCTGGCCATCGTCAAGCAGGATGCGCTCGACAAGGCATACCTCTACTACTACGAGGGCGAAGCCGCGGCCGGTACTGAGAAGTTCATCCAGAACTACGTGGATCAAAAGGCGGCCATCACTGGCAATTACCGCTTCTACGCCCCCGAGGTGACCGTGGACAAGGATGGCACCGCTTCCTTCACTTACTGTGAGGACCAAGGCAAGGCGTACGTGAAGTTCCTCAAGAACAACAAGATCAGGAAGACCGAAGTCACGGCGAAGAGCTACGTCATCTATCACACGTCGTTGAAGAAGAACGGCGAGGGTGTGTGGCAGATTCAGGAGATCGCTTCGCAGAGTGGGAGCGCCAAGTGCCAGCCCTGACACGCGTCATGAGGATGCTGCCGGCTGCCGTCGCGGCCGGGGCATGTCTCTCCTGTCTCTCGTTCCCCAGTACGGCGCGTGCCGACGACATTCTGGGCGGAAATACTCAGAACTCGGGGACGGACCAGCGCGCCGAAACCGGTGCCGACGGCACTCTCTCGGTCACCGTCGGCGGGGTCGTCTTCGACCGTTCGAAGAACGGCTCCGGCAACTCCGCCGGGGCGTTGACGTCGTCCACGTCGTGGAGCCCGCCGCCCTGCTGGTACGGCCCGAAGTACACCCCCGAGCAGTTGCAGAAGTACCTGGAACCGATCTGGGAAGCCGGCTCCACCGGACACGAGTGGGACGCCACACAGCGGGAGAAGTACAACGCCGACGACGAGAAGAAGGGCTTCAACAAGGACAAGTCCGGCAAGGGCTACTGGTGGGACTCGTACGTCGACGAGAGCTACCCGCCGGGATGGGACTCGTGTAACAAGGGCCCCTTCTGGGTGGACACGGGCGAGGCCCCGCCCCCGGGCATCGAGAACGCCCTGACCCCCGAGATCCTCGCCGAACTCGCCTACGCCGAGATCCGCGTCCCCAGCACCGAGGTGACGATGGCGCCCGCCGAGGCCACCAAGGTGAACCTCCCGACGTGGGCGTGGTTGAACGGTGCCGAGTTCAAGCCGGTCTCGGTCACCGCGTCCGTGCAAGCGATCGGCATCCAGGCGACGGCCACCGCGGAGCCGGTCGCGCTGGAGATCGAGCCGGGCACCCCGGACGCCGAGACCT
This sequence comes from Streptomyces sp. BK79, assembly GCF_044142145.1. Taxonomy (NCBI): domain Bacteria; kingdom Bacillati; phylum Actinomycetota; class Actinomycetes; order Kitasatosporales; family Streptomycetaceae; genus Streptomyces; species Streptomyces sp. BK79. Next base: position 128,489 of record NZ_JBHVOC010000015.1, on the reverse strand, counting down.
ACCCGGCATCGGGCGTCTGCGAGATCGAGGGCGGCCGCATCGGCGAGCCGTACGCGAAGGGCAGGGCCGACGACACGCCGCCGTGCGGAGTTAAGTACCTGCGCTCCTCGGGAGACGGGACGTTCCCACTCCAGGCGACGGTCACGTGGAAGATCCACTGGACCGGCACCGCCGGCGCGGGCGGCAACCTTCCCGACGGGACGTTCGGAGCCACCCAGGACGTCGTCGTCCAGGAGATCCAGGCCGTCAACCGCTGACAACGCCCCCGGCGCCACCCGAAATGGTGTTGTCCCGCGCCCGGGACGCCGGGTAGGAAGGCGGCATGACTGGACTCGGTGCCGTGTTCCGCCCCCAGCTCGCCCCCGAGCGGCTGCGTGCCGTCGCTCGGGCCGCCGACGAGGCCGGGCTGGAGGAACTGTGGCTCTGGGAGGACTGCTTCCGTGAGGGAGGGATCTCCTCGGCCGCCGCCGCGCTCGCCTGGACGGAAAGGGTGCGGGTCGGCGTCGGACTGCTGCCCGTGCCGTTGCGGAACGTCGCCCTCACCGCGATGGAGGCCGCCACGCTGCACCGGATGTTCCCCGGGCGCGCGATCCTCGGCGTCGGGCACGGCGTGCAGGACTGGATGGGGCAGGTCGGGGCGCGGGCCGAGTCGCCCGTGACCCTGTTGCGGGAGCATCTGCTGGCGCTGCGGGCCTTGCTGGGCGGGGAGCGGGTGACGACCGAGGGGCGCTACGTCCGGCTCGACGACGTCGCGCTCGACTGGCCCCCGGAGCGGGCCGTCGAGGTGCTGGCCGGCGCCACGGGGCCGCGTTCGCTGCGGCTGGCCGGTGAGGCCGCCGACGGGACCGTCCTCACCGCGTCCACCCCGCCCGAGGGCGTACGTCGCGCGCGGCGGCTGATCGACGAGGGGCGTGCGGCGGCCGGGCGCACCGGGGCGCACAAGGTGGTCGTGTATCTCCTTGCCGCCACCGGGCCCGGCGCCGGCGAACGGCTGCGGGCCGAACTGGTCGCCGAAGGCGTCGCGTCCGTGCCGGACCTCGGTGTGGCCGGGGACGCGGGGACCGTCGCCGAGGCCGTACGGAGGCTGGCCGGGGCCGGGGCCGACACGGTGATCCTCCAGCCGACCGGTGACGAGCCCGACCCGGAGGGGTTCGTACGCTTCGCCGCCGAGGAAGTCCGGCCCCTGGTGGCCTGACGCCCTCACCCCGTCCCGACTCCGACCTCACCCCGTCACCCCCACCGTCCGCCCCGCGCGGTGCTCTCCCGATCGGACGCACACCCCCATGGCTCAGCAGCACCCCCGTACCTTCGACGACCTCGTGGCAGAAGGCGCCTCCGTCCCCACCGAGGGGTGGGACTTCTCCTGGTTCGAGGGGCGGGCCACCGAGGCCCGGCCCTCCTGGGGATACGCGCGGTCCCTGGCCGGGCGGCTCGCCGGGGCCACCGCCGTACTGGAGGTGCAGACCGGGGGAGGGGAGGTCCTCGACCTCGCCCTCGAAACGGCCGGCGCTCCGCACCGCCCCCTCCTCGTCGTCGCCACCGAAGGCTGGCCCCCCAACGTCGCCAAGGCCACCGAGCTGCTCCGCCCGCGCGGCGTCCCCGTGGTCGCCTCGCCCGACGACGCGCCCTTCCCCTTCGCGGACGGCGCCTTCGACCTGGTCGTGAGCCGCCACCCCGTCCGACCCCACTGGGACGAGATCGCCCGTGTCCTCGCCCCCGGCGGCACGTACTTCGCCCAGCACGTCGGCCCCGCCAGCGTCTTCGAGCTCGTCGAGTACTTCCTCGGACCCCAGCCCCAGGAGATCCGCGACGGCCGTCACCCCGACCGGGAGCGCGCCGACGCCGAGGCCGCCGGGCTGGAGGTCGTCGACCTGCGGGCGGAGCGGCTGCGGATGGAGTTCCACGACGTCGGCGCCGTCGTCCACTTCCTGCGCAAGGTCGTGTGGATGGTCCCCGGCTTCACCGTCGACGCGTACCGCGACCGGCTGCGGGAACTGCACGAGCGCATCCGGGCCGAGGGCCCCTTCGTCGCCCACAGCACGCGCCACCTCTTCGACGCCCGCAAGCCAGGACGACGCCGGTAGCCCCGGCGGCAGGTCACGGACGGGGGCTGGGAGTGTGCCCGTACGTCCGTCCGTACGTCCGTACGGGCACGGCGTCGCCCCGGATGCCCAGCGACGGCTCAGCCCTGGACAGTACCCGGGAGTGGACGCCGTGCAGGGCGACGGCCACGTCGGCGACCGGTGCGCCCGTTCGGGCGGACATGGCCAGGAAGCGCCGTTCGAGCCGCCTGCGCGCGCGGCGCCTCAAGCGATCGCCGTAACGGTCACCATGAGGCGTCGTCAGGAGGGCGTATTTTTGCAAACAGCCACTGGCGCGGGGAGCAGGCACGGGATCGGACCGTGATCCGCACAGGGTTTCCACATCGTTATTCATCGGTGCCCTTCTCGGATCCCATCGCGTCGTCCGGGCGCGTAAGTTCGACGCCAGATAATTCGCGTGAGCAAAGCTGCGCGTGTGGCACCGCGCGGTGGAGGGGGCTGCGCGGTGCCAGGTCAAGGGGGCGGTCGCCGGTGAGGTCACCCGGTGGAGGGAACCGTGCCGTTCGCGGTGCGGGTCCCCTCGGCCTCTCTGTCGTCACTCCGGTCACCGGCGGGCGGGCGGTGGCCGTTGGGTTCTGGCCATGATTCAGGGCGGAATGGGCGCTTCCGGGGCACTCCGGGCGTCGTCGGGCGATTTCGGAGAGTAGTTGTGGCACGCCGATGCACACGACAGCCCTCACGAAGGGTTATGGTGGAAACCCCCCCTCGGGCCGGTCCGTCTCCCCCCCACGGACCGGCCCGTTTTTTCTGCCCACCGCGCGGCACCCGGGCGCCTCCCGCTTCCCGGCCCTCGGCGCGCCGGCCCTCCCGAGGCGCGGCGCGGTCCCCGGCGGGACGCCCGTCATGAGGAGTTCACCGGTCTGTCGTCCCGTGCCGTGGCATGGCGGCGCGATTTGGAGGGCATAACGCAAGCAGGTCGACGCCCGAACCACGGGTGTCGGATCTCAGCGGACGGCACGGAGCCGTCCGCCCGGGAGGCCCTTTGCACCAGCCCCACCGTGCGGTCGCGGCACGGAAGACACGGCGGAGGGCCGCTTCACGGCCCGCGCCAGTGCAGGGCGGCCCCAAGGCCCCGCCCGACCGTTCCCGTCAGGCAGGTCCTGCAGTGGCCGGCTCGTTCCCGCCCTCCCGGCCCAGCGTCCACTCCGTCGCTCCCCGACCTCTTCCGAGGGGGTACGTCCTTCCGTGGTGACCAGCACAAAGCGCCACAAGCCAGATAGGCGCACCTACGTTCTCGACACCAGCGTCCTGCTGGCCGACCCGAACGCTCTGAACCGCTTCGACGAGCACGAGGTCGTGCTCCCCATCGTCGTGGTGACGGAGCTGGAGGCCAAGCGGCACCATCCCGAACTCGGCTACTTCGCCCGGCAGGCCCTGCGCCTGCTCGACGAGTTCCGGGTGCGGCACGGTCGCCTCGACGCCCCCATTCCGATCGGGGATCTCGGCGGCACCGTGCGTGTCGAGCTCAACCACTCGGACCCCAGCGTGCTGCCCAGCGGCTACCGCCTGGGGGACAACGACTCCCGCATCCTCGCGGTCGCCCGCAACCTCCAGGCGGAGGGATTCGACGTCACCGTCGTCTCCAAGGACCTCCCCCTGAGGATCAAGGCGTCCTCCGTCGGCCTGCTGGCCGAGGAGTACCGCGCGGAGCTCGCCATCACGGACGCCTCCGGCTGGACCGGAATGTCCGAACTCACCCTGCCGGGTGAGCAGGTGGACGTGCTCTTCGAGGAGGGCCGGGTCTACGTCCCCGAGGCCGCCGAGATGCCCGTGCACACCGGTCTGACCATCCAGTCGGAGCGCGGCAAGGCCCTCGGCCGGGTCACGCCCGACGGCAACGTCCGGCTGGTGCGCGGCGACCGGGAGGCGTTCGGCATCAAGGGCCGCAGCGCCGAGCAGCGGATCGCGCTCGACCTGCTCCTCGACCCGGACGTCGGCATCGTGTCGATGGGCGGCCGGGCGGGCACCGGCAAGTCGGCGCTCGCCCTGTGCGCGGGACTGGAGGCCGTGCTGGAGCGCCGGCAGCACCAGAAGGTGATGGTGTTCCGTCCGCTGTACGCGGTGGGCGGTCAGGAACTGGGCTATCTGCCCGGCTCCGAGGCCGAGAAGATGAGCCCCTGGGCGCAGGCGGTCTTCGACACGCTGTCGGCGGTCACCAGCCGGGAGGTCATCGAGGAGGTGACCGCGCGCGGCATGCTCGAGGTGCTGCCGCTCACCCACATCCGGGGCCGCTCGCTGCACGACGCGTTCGTGATCGTGGACGAGGCCCAGTCCCTGGAGCGGAACGTCCTGCTGACCGTGCTGTCCCGGATCGGGGCCGACTCGCGGGTCGTCCTGACCCACGACGTGGCCCAGCGGGACAACCTGCGGGTGGGGCGGTACGACGGAGTCGTCGCCGTCATCGAGAAGCTGAAGGGGCATCCGCTCTTCGCCCACGTCACGCTGACGCGTTCCGAAAGGTCCCAGATCGCCGCGCTGGTGACCGAAATGCTGGAGGACGGCCACATCTGACCCGTCCCCGCCCCCACCGGGAACTCTGTCCCGGGACGGGGCGGTTACCCGAGAGCCGGCGCCGCCCGGAAAGGCCAAGAGCCTAGCCGGGCGGCGCCGACGCGTGTGGGGGTTTCCGGGAATCCCTTGGGCCAAACGGGATGTGAGCTTTCACACGCAACACAGAATTGCCTCACCCCTGGGGGTTACGGCAGAGTCTCCTTCCTGTCAGGCCCCGCATACGACACAGCTGTACCCCCAGCGGTACGGCGCCACAGAAGCACCCATCAACTCCATAGCAGCGTCGTATGCCGCCCGCGCACCACACGGCGCTCCCCTCGCGGGAGTTGTCCACCGGGCCCGTGCCTCCCGTGACCCGAAGTTGGGGAGGCCAGTGCCAGGGGCACGATTGCGTCCGCGAGGGTCACCGAAGCGGGCGATGCTGGAAGGAAACCGTGTGAGCCGGATCTCGGTCCGGGGATTCGCAGTGGCCTCGGCCACGGCGGTCACCGCAGTCGGAAGCGTCGTCGGCGTTGCCTCGGGCAGCACCGCGCAGAACAACGACGCTGAGGCCACAGCAGCGGGCTCGACGCTGCTCGCGGACATCCCCATGGGCGAGCAGGCGCAGGTGCAGACCGCGTCCCTGACGCAGCAGGCCGACGTGCAGGCCATCGCCGCGGACGCGAGCGCCAAGAAGGACGCCGAGGAGGCGGCCCGCAAGGCGGCCGCCGAGACCGCCGTGGCCAAGCAGGAGCAGGCCAAGAAGGAAGCCAAGGCGGCCGAGGAGGCCAAGAAGCGCGAGGCGGAGAAGGAGGCGGCCAGCCGCGACGCCGCGCGCGAGTCGACCACCTTCGCCGTCCAGAGTTCCTACAGCATCAGCCAGATCCAGTCGATGGCCCGTCAGATGGTGCCCAGCGGCCAGTGGCAGTGCTTCAGCAACATCGTGGACCACGAGTCGAGCTGGAACTACCAGGCGGTCAACCCCTCCTCCGGTGCCTACGGTCTCTTCCAGGCGCTCCCGGCCGGCAAGTACGCCTCCGCGGGCGCCGACTGGCGGACCAACCCGGCCACCCAGATCAAGTGGGGCCTCAACTACATGGACAGCCGCTACGGCAGCCCGTGCGACGCCTGGACGTTCTGGCAGGCCAACCACTGGTACTAGGCCCTCTCGCCCGGGCCCGCCCCGGCGCCCTCCGGCCCCACCGCTCAACCTCGTGAAGCCCCTCACCGTCCTACGGTGAGGGGCTTTCGCGGTCCCGCCATGTACGGTCGGTGCGGAACGACTCCAGGGGGGAGTGGTGAGGAGAGACGGGGGAAGAGGACGGATCATGTCTCGAGTGCCAGGGTGGCTCGGCCGGCTCGGCGCCGGACTGACCCGGATGAGTGAGCGGTTGGACCAGCGTCGTGCACAGGCGCGGGGGGAGGACGCCGAGGACGCACCGGCGTCGGCCGCCGCCGACGTACCGCCACCGCACGACGTCTCCCCGGGACACGCCTCCCCGTACGCCGACGGGCATCCCCGGACCGCGGTCCACCACCGCCCCGACCCGGCGCAGGCCGTGCCCTGGGGCGTACGGGTCGCCGCGGAGGCCGGATGGAGGCTGCTGGTCCTCGCGGGCACCGTCTGGGTGCTGATGCGGGTCATCAGCGCCGTACAGCTGGTGGTGCTGGCGTTCGTGGCCGCGCTGCTGATCACGGCGCTGCTCCAGCCGAGCGTGACGTGGCTGCGCCGGCGCGGGGTGCCGCGGGGGCCGGCCACCGCCCTGACCGCGATCCTCGGGTTCGTCGTGATGGGCCTGATCGGCTGGTTCGTCACCTGGCAGGTGATGGAGAACATCGACAACCTCTCCGACCAGGTCCAGGACGGCATCGACGAGCTGCGGAACTGGCTGCTGAACAGCCCCTTCCACGTCACCGACAAGCAGATCAACGAGATCGCCAAGAACCTGCGCGAGGCGGTGGGCGCCAACACCGACCAGATAACGTCCGCCGGGCTGGAGGGCGTCACGGTCGTCGTCGAGGCGCTCACCGGCATCCTGCTGGCCGCCTTCTCGACGCTGTTCCTGCTCTACGACGGCAAGCGCATCTGGCAGTGGACGCTGAAGCTGGTGCCGACGGCGGCCCGGCCGGGGGTGGCCGGCGCCGGTCCGCGCGCGTGGCGGACGCTGACGGCGTACGTGCGCGGCACGGTGATCGTGGCGTTGATCGACGCCATCTTCATCGGCCTCGGCATCTACTTCCTGGACGTGCCGATGGCCGTCCCGCTGGCCGTGTTCATCTTCCTGTTCGCGTTCATCCCGCTCGTCGGCGCGGTGGTGTCGGGCGCGCTCGCGGTCGTCGTGGCGCTGGTGACGCAGGGCGTGTTCGCGGCCGTCATGACGCTCATCGTGGTGCTGGCGGTGCAGCAGATCGAGGGGCACATCCTCCAGCCGTTCATCCTGGGGCGCGCGGTGCGGGTCCACCCGCTGGCGGTGGTGCTGTCGGTGGCCGCCGGCGGCATGATCGCCGGCATCGGCGGCGCGGTCGTCGCCGTACCGCTGGTGGCGGTGACGAACACCGTCGTGGGCTACCTGCGGGCGTACTCCCGCGAGGCCGCCCTGCGGCAGGCGCCCGGGCCGCACGGAGCGACGTCGACGGACGCCTCACCGGCGGCCCCGGTGGGACCGGTGGAACCGATGACCCCGGTGGCTCCGGTGGCTCCGGTGGTCCCGGTGACCCCGGCGCCCGAGCCGCCCCCGACGGAGACCGAGCCGCCGCCGGGTGCCCCGACGGAGAAGTGAGACGGCAAGGGGCCCCGCCCACCGGTTCGGTGAGCGGGGCCCCTTGCCGCGTGCCGCGTCGCGGGCTACTGGGCGGCCAGGACCGCCTCGGCGTCCAGCGTGACACCGACGGCCTCGACCACGGCGGCGATCTTGAACGCCTCCTGGATCGTCTCGCGGTCCACACCGGCCTTGCGGAGCACCTGCTCGTGCGAGTCCAGGCACATGCCGCAGCCGTTGATGGCGGACACCGCGAAGGACCACAGCTCGAAGTCGACCTTGTCGACGCCCGGGTTGCCGATGACGTTCATCCGCAGACCGGCGCGCAGGGTGCCGTACTCGTGGTCCGACAGCAGGTGCCGGGTGCGGTAGAAGACGTTGTTCATCGCCATGACGGCGGCGGCCGACTTGGCGGCCGAGTACGCCTCCGGCGACAGGTTCGCCTTCGCCTCCGGCTCCAGCTCACGCAGCACGATGGGGGAGCGCGAGGCGATGGCGGTCGCCAGCACGGTGCCCCACAGCTGCTGCGCCGGCAGGTCGGAGTTGCCGATGACCGAGCCCAGGTTGAGCTTCAGGTCCTTGGCGTAGTCCGGTACGGCGGACTTCAGGGAGTCGAGCGACATTCAGATCACTCCCCGGCCAGCAGCGCGACCGGGTCGAGGGTCTCGTCGCCCTTGCTCCAGTTGCACGGGCACAGCTCGTCGGTCTGCAGGGCGTCGAGGACCCGCAGGACCTCCTTCGGGTTCCGGCCGACCGAGCCGGCGGTCACCATGGTGAACTGGATCTCGTTGTTCTGGTCCACGATGAAGACGGCGCGCTTGGCGAAGCCGTCCTCGCCCTCGATGCCGAGGTCGCGCATCAGCTCGTGCTTGGAGTCGGCCATCATCGGGAACGGCAGGTCCGTCAGGTCCGGGTGGTCCTTGCGCCAGGCGTGGTGGACGAACTCGGAGTCGCCGGAGAAGCCGAGGACCTGGGCGTCACGGTCGGCGAACTCGTCGTTCAGCTTGCCGAAAGCGGCGATCTCGGTCGGGCACACGAAGGTGAAGTCCTTGGGCCAGGCGAAGACGACCTTCCACTTGCCCTCGTAGGTCTTGTGGTCGATCGTCTCGAACTCCTTGCCCTTCTCCAGCGAGACGCAGGCGGTCAGTTCGAACTCGGGGAACTTGTCACCGACAGTGAGCACACGCTCTCCAAAAGTGCAGCGAAGAAACACCCGTTTTGCGAGTGTTTCCCATGGGTTGGACGCTATTGATGTTGGCACAGGGTGCATTGATTAGTGAAATAGCTACACTCGGTCGAGTTGATCGGAGGTGGCTATTAGTGACGAGCAAGAAGAGGCAGCCCAGCCTCGCCCAGCTGCGAGCTTTCGCCGCGGTCGCCGAGCACCTGCATTTCCGCGACGCCGCCGCCGCGATCGGGATGAGCCAGCCCGCGCTCTCGGGCGCCGTCTCCGCGCTGGAGGAGACACTGGGTGTCACCCTCGTGGAGCGTACGACGCGCAAGGTGCTGCTCTCGCCGGCCGGTGAACGGCTCGCGGTCCGCACCAAGGCGGTACTGGCGGAGGTCGGCGCGCTGCTGGAGGAGGCGGAGGCGGTACGGGCGCCGTTCACCGGCGTGCTGCGGCTCGGGGTCATCCCGACGGTGGCGCCGTACCTGCTGCCGACGGTGCTGCGGCTGGTCCACGACCGCTACCCCGACCTGGACCTCCAGGTGCACGAGGAGCAGACCGCGAACCTGCTGGAGGGCCTCGCCTCCGGCCGCCTGGACCTGCTGCTGCTCGCCGTACCGCTCGGCGTCCCCGGGGTCACCGAACTACCCCTCTTCGACGAGGACTTCGTGCTCGTCACTCCGCTCGACCACCAGCTCGGCGGCCGGGAGGGCATCCCGCGCTCGGTGCTGCGCGAGCTGCGGCTGCTGCTGCTCGACGAGGGCCACTGCCTGCGGGACCAGGCGCTGGACATCTGCCGGGAGGCGGGCCGCGCGGGCGTTCCGGCGACGACCACGGCCGCCGGCCTGTCGACGCTGGTGCAGCTGGTGGCGGGCGGCCTCGGTGTGACGCTGCTGCCGCGCACGGCGGTCCGGGTGGAGACGTCCCGCTCCAGCCAGTTGCTCACCGGCTCCTTCGCCGACCCGGCCCCCACCCGCCGCATCGCCCTCGCCATGCGCACGGGCGCCGCCCGGTCCGCGGAGTACGAGGAACTGGCGGCGGCCCTGCGGGAGGCGATGGCGGACCTGCCGGTGCGCACGGTCGAGAGCTGAGGGCACGCCGCCGGGGCGTGCCCTCCGCGTCGGGTTCGGGGGCCGGGTCCGGGCGGGGCGTGCCCTCGGTTCCGGTCCGGTCGGCCGGGGCCGGTCGTGGCGGGTCCACGGCTCCGGCCCGACGGGTCCGTACGTCGCGCCTACTCCGTACGCAGCCCCTCCGGCCGCATCAGCCGCAGCAGTGGCGGCAGGCTGAGCAGGGTCACCGCCAGGACGACCGCCGCGCCGATCCCGGTCATCGACAGCACGCCGGTCCAGTCGACGCCGACCGGGGTGCCCGTCATCTTCAGCAGGACCGCGCCCAGTGTCAGCCCCACCACCGCGGCCAGCAGCAGGCCCAGCGCGATCGGGATCGCCGTCTGCCACAGCACCGACAGGCTCAGGGTGCGCCGCCGGGTGCCGAAGGCCACCAGGGCCGACAGCAGTTTCCTGCGCTCGCGCAACTGCTCCAGCTGCGAGACCAGCAGACTGGCGCCGATCAGGCCCAGCACGCACGCCGCCCCGACGAACAGACCGGTGCGGATGGCGTCGAAACGGCCACTGCGCTCCGTCGCCGCCCAGACCATCGGGTACGCCAGCGGATCCACGGCGGCCGCCGTGTTCCGCACCCGTTCGTGGACGTCGGGCACCGATTCGTCGAGCCGCAGGTAGGCGTGCCCCTCCAGCCCCGGGGCGAGCGACTCCGGCAGCGCCTTCGGGGTGATCAGGAAGCCGCCCCGGTCCGTACCGGCGAGCAGGCCGGTGCGCGGCTTCGCCTCCTTGACGCCCGACGGCACCTTCCAGGGCAGCTCCAGGCCCCTCGGCGAGCCCTCGTACGACGGGTCGAGGTACATCGTGCGCCGGTCCCTGGCCATCGCCATCACGTCGACACCGCCGTCCCACTGGGCCCCGCGCACGGCGAACACGTCGCCGTCCCGGCAGGAGGAGAGCGTCGCGATCGCACGCAGCGACACGCAGTCGCCCACGGTCAGAGTCGTGGAGTTCTCGGGGTCGTGGCGGCGGTCGCCCGCGTATCCCTCGGAGTAGGAGAAGACGGCCTCGACACCCCGGGTGTCCCGCAGTCTCGCGGCGGCCGGGGCGATCGGCGCCCCGCTCGGCAGGGACACTTCCATCTGCGCCTGCGTCACGTCCTGCCCGGTGCTCTTGGTGTAGTCGTCGTCCACGCCCGCGAACAGCATCTGGAGCGCGATCGCGCCGGCGACGGCCACCGCGATGCCGTTGACCATGCGGGCCGCCGCGCCGCTGCTCAACTGCAGCCGGCGCACGGCCAGCTGCCAGGACACGGCACCGCTGCCGAGCCGGGCGACGACCGCCTCGACGATCCAGGGCAGCAGCGCGGTGATCCCGACGAGCAGCAGGGCCACCCCGCCGGTCACCAGGTACTGGTTGAATTCCCCGTTGGAGCGGCCCTGGCCGATCATCGGGTACAGCATCGCCAGACCGGCCACCGGCAGCAGCAGCCGCCACCACAGGCGGCGCCGCGTGGGCTTGGCCGTACGCACCACACCGAGCGGCTCGATGACCACCCCGCGCAGGGCGAACAGCGTCACCAGGACGGCCGCGGCCGGTACCGCCACCGCCACCAGCAGGGCCAGCGCCGGCGAGGGGTCGAGGTAGCTGGGGAACACGCTGACGCGGTACACCTCGGCCGACCCGGCGAGCTGCCGCCCGAGCAGGAAGAACCCGGCGCCGAAGACCAGCCCCAGCGCCGCCCCCGCCATCGCCTCACCGGCGGCGATCCGCCGGGTCATGCCGCTGTCGGAGCCGACCAGCCGCAGCGCGGCGAGCCGCCGGTCACGCCGGTCGCCGCCGAACCGTACGGCCGCGGCGATGAAGACCGCGACCGGCATCAGCAGCACCACGAACACGACGAGGACCAGCAGCAGGAGGACCGGGTCGGACCGCTCGGATCCCGGATCAGGGTCGCCGAAGTGGTCGATGCGGACGATCCGGCCGCCGTCGAGGTGCGGTGCGAGGCCCTCGGCGCCCCGGTAGAAGGCGAGTTCCCGGGAGCCGATCAGCCCGCTCTCCCCGATCGTGCCGGTGATCCGTTCCGGCAGCCGTTCCCGCAGCAGCCTGCCGGCGTCCGACGCCAGCAGCTCCTTCAGCGCGGGGGAGACCACCATCTCGCCCGGGGCGGGGAACCCGCCCACCCCCGGCGGCAGCGGCGCCCGGGGCCCTTCGGCCTCCAGGGCGCGGCCCCGGACGGTGTCGTCCCGGAAATCGGTGTCGACGTTGGCGACGATCAGGGTGGCGTCGCTCTTCGCGGGCCGGTCGTCGGTGAACGTGATGTCGGTGCGCGCGGCCTCCCTCTCGTGGCGGACGGACAGCGCGTTCGGGATCGCCGTCGTCAGCAGGAGCAGCGCCACGCCGAGTCCGACGCCGATGGCCGTCAGCACGGCCCGGGTCCAGCCCTCGCGCCCGCCGGTGAAGGCGAACCGGACGCCCATGGCCAGGTCCCGGGTCCACTGCCGCACGCTCATACGACCCGCTCCATGTCCCGGGACTTGCCGTCCCGTACGACGATCTCGCGGTCGGAGTAGGCGGCCACCCGGGCCTCGTGGGTGACCAGGACGACGGCGGCGTTGGTGGAGCGGGCGGCGTCCGTGAGCAGTTCCATCACGCGTTCGCCGTTGAGGGAGTCCAGGGCGCCGGTCGGCTCGTCGGCGAAGAGCACCCGCGGGTTCGTGACCAGCGAACGCGCCACCGCGACGCGCTGCCCCTGGCCGCCGGAGACCTCGCCGGGCCGCTTCTTCCTGAGGTCGTCGACCTCCAGCCGCTCCATCCAGGTCAGCGCGGCCCGCTCGGCCTCCTTGCGGGAGGTGCCGTTCAGCCGCAGCGGCAGGGCGACGTTCTCGACGCAGGTCAGCTCCGGCACGAGCTGCCCGAACTGGAACACGAACCCGAACTCCGAGCGGCGCAGGGCGCTACGCCGGGCGTCGCCCATGGCGGACAGCTCCCGCCCGTCGTACGTGATGGTCCCCGAGTCGGGCGGCACGATGCCGGCGAGGCAGTGCAGCAGCGTCGACTTGCCGGACCCGGAGGGGCCCATGACGGCGACGACCTCGCCGGGGTGGATGGAGAACTCGGCGCCGTCGAGGGCGAGGGTCGGTCCGTAGGCCTTGCGCAGCCCTTCGGCCGAGAGCAGCGAACCGGCGGGAGGGGTCATCGGGGAGCCACCGCCTCACGGAGCTTGTCGAGACGCGCGGCGGTCAGTTCCAGCCAGCGCAGGTCGGCCTCCAGGTGGAACAGGGCGTGGTCGCAGATCAGCTGGTCGGCGAGGTCGCCCTTGCGCTTGCGGTCGGTGAGGATGCGCATGCTGCGCAGGTGCTCCGAGCGCTGGGTGTCGAGGACGTCGGCCGCGTCGCGGTGGGTGAGCAGCGCGAGGACGACCTTGGTGTACAGCGTCGACTGGAGGTACGGCTCGGGCTTCTCGGGCGTGGCGAGCCACCGCTGGACGTCGGTGATGCCGGCGTCGGTGATCGCGTACCGCTTGCGCTCGGGACCGCCGCCCGTCTCGATGCCGTCGACGACGACGAGCCCGTTCTTCAGCAGGCGGGACATCGTCGAGTAGACCTGGCCGTAGTGCAGCGGCCGGTCGTGACCGAACTTCTCGTCGAAGGCACGCTTGAGGTCGTAACCGTGGCGTGGCCCGGACTCCAGGAGCCCCAGGAGGGTGTGACCGATGGACATGCCGAGCACTCTACACAGGGTGTATACGCGGCATGTATACGCCCTGTGCAGAGTCGACGGCGAGAGGTGCGGAAGCGCAGGTCAGGGCCGGATGTCACGGTTCCGCTACGAGGTGGGACGCCAGGTGGGGCCAGAGGCGAGGTGGGGCTACGGCGGCGGCGCGGACCCCGGCCCGGGCCCGGAGCCCCGCGGCGGCCGTCCCCGGCGCGGCAGCGGGCCGGCGTCCGTGGGCAGCCGGCCCGCCTCGGCGAGCGCCCTGCGGAGCAGGAACTCGATCTGGGCGTTGGCCGAACGCAGCTCGTCGCCCGCCCAGCGGGCCAGCGCCTCGTACACCTGGGGGTCCAGCCGCAGCAGCACCTGCTTGCGCTGCTGCGGCCGACGCGCGGGGGCCGAGCCCTGGGGCGGGGCTCCCTCCTCGGCGGGTGTCTCCCCCTGGGAGAGGGCTCCCCCCTCGGACGGGGACGGGCCCTCGGTCGGGGACGGGCCCTCGGTCGGGGACGCGCCCTCGGACGGGGTCGTCACTGGTAGAGCGTCCCCGTGTTCAGGACCGGCTGGGCGGCGCGGTCCCCGCAGAGCACGACCATCAGGTTGGACACCATCGCCGCCTTGCGCTCGTCGTCCAGTTCCACGATGCCCTGCTCGCTGATGCGGACGAGGGCGGCCTCGACCATGCCGACCGCTCCGTCCACGATCTGCCGCCGCGCGGCGACCACCGCGCCCGCCTGCTGCCGCTGGAGCATCGCCGAGGCGATCTCCGGCGCGTACGCCAGGTGCGTGAAGCGGGACTCGATGATCTGCACGCCGGCCGCCTCCACGCGCGCGTGCAGCTCGACGGCGAGCTTCTCGGTGATCTCCTCGGCGTTGCCGCGCAGCGAGAGCCCGTCCTCCTCGTGGGCGTCGTACGGGTACTCGATGGCGATGTGCCGCACGGCCGCCTCGGTCTGGGTGGAGACGAACTCGACGTAGTCGTCCACCTCGAAGGAGGCCTGCGCGGTGTCCTCCACCCGCCACACCACGACCGCGGCCAGCTCGATCGGGTTGCCGTAGGCGTCGTTCACCTTCAGGACGGCCGTCTCGTGGTTGCGCACCCGGGTGGAGATCTTGGTGCGCGAGGTGAGGGGGTTCACCCAGCGCAGGCCGTCCTGCCGGATCGTGCCCCGGTACCGCCCGAAGAGCTGCACCACCCGCGCCTCGCCCGGCGCCACCATGTTCAGCCCGCACATCGCGAGGAAGGCGGCCAGGGCGACGACGACGCCGCCCGCGATCAGCGCGGCCTTCCCGCCGGTCGAGGAGACCGCCGTCGCGCCGGCGACCAGGCCGGCGCCGACGAGCAGCCCCACCAGCCCCAGCAGCAGCGCGACCCCGCCCCCGACGCTGTGCGCCTGCGATTCGCGCACCCGTGGTGCCGGCATCTCGGGCACGTCCGCGGTGACCTGCCCGGTGCCGGGCGTGTCGGGCGTGTCGGGCGTGTCGTGCGTGTCCGGTGTGGCCATGAGGCTCCCCCGTTCTCGAGGGCGCGCTCACGCGCACCCCCAGCGTCTAGCGTCTGTCTATCTAAGTGATATCACTTTACCCGCGCATCACAACCCTGAACCCCTCTCGTACGTCGGTTCCATAGGAGCGGGTGCTGATTCTCACGTCCGTAAAAGGCCGGATCGGCAGCCGTTTGCCATATCTCCCGGTGTTAGCTTTCTGAGCTGACCTGAGCGGCGAACCTGTGTGACGCGTGAGCACACACGACCGAAGCGGAGCGGATCGGACCCATGGGACGAGCGGAAGAGAGAAGAGCGCGACAGCGCGGTGGCCGCCGCGCGGCGCCGGGGCGGCGCCGCTCGTCCCCCGGGGACGGACGCGGTCGCATACGCCGGCTGTTCACCTGGAAGAAGGTCCTCGGGACCTTCTTCGGTGTCTGCCTGCTCGGCATGGGCGCCTTCATCGTCATGTACATGGTGATCGATATCCCCGAGGGCAACCCCGAGGCGGAGCTGCAGAGCAACGTCTACAAGTACAGCGACGGCAGCATCATGGCCCGCACCGGCGAACGCAACCGCGAGATCGTCGACCTGGCCAAGGTGCCCAAGGAGGTCCAGCGCACCTTCGTCGCCGCCGAGAACAAGACCTTCTACAAGGACTCCGGCGTCGACCTCAAGGGCACCGCGCGCGGCCTGCTCAACACGTTCGCCGGCAAGGGCGCGCAGGGCGGTTCGACGATCACCCAGCAGTACGTCAAGAACTACTACCTGTCGCAGGAACAGACCGTCACGCGCAAGGCGAAGGAACTGATCATCTCCCTGAAGCTGGACCGGGAGAAGTCCAAGGACTACATCCTCGCCGGCTACATCAACACCAGCTACTACGGCCGCGGCGCCTACGGCATCCAGGCCGCCGCGCAGGCGTACTACCGCGTCGACGCCGAGGACCTGACGGTCGAACAGGGCGCCTACCTCGCCGCGCTGCTCCAGGCGCCGAACCAGTACGACTGGGCCGTCGCGAGCGACACCGGCAAGAAGATGGTCCAGGAGCGCTGGAACTACGTCCTGGACAACATGGTCGAGCAGAAGTGGCTGGACTCCTCCGCCCGCCGGGGCATGACCTTCCCGGAGCCCGAGGAGCCCAAGGCGGCCGCCGGGATGGAGGGCCAGACCGGGTACCTGGTCGAGGCCGCCAACTACGCGCTCAAGCAGCAGCTCGTCGCCCAGGGCACCGCCGAGGACATGGAACAGGCCAAGGCACTGGTGGACCTCGGCGGCTACACCGTCACGCTCAACGTCGACAAGAAGAAGCAGGCGGCCCTGGAGAAGGCGGTCAGGACCAAGCTCACCAGCAAGCTCGACCCGAAGGTGCGCGAGGTCGACGCCGACGTACAGGCCGGCGCCGTCTCCGTCGACCCGAAGACGGGCGCGGTCGTCGCGATGTACGGCGGCGTGGACTACGTGAAGCACTTCACCAACAACGCCACCCGCGACGACTACCAGCCCGCCTCCACCTTCAAGCCGCTGATCCTCGCCGCCGCCGTGGACCAGGACGCCGAGACCCAGGACGGCGTGCCGATCACCGCGAGCACCCTCTACGACGGCACGAGCGAGCGCCCCGTCATGGACGGCGACCAGGAGGTCGGCTTCGCGCCCCCCAACGAGGACGACAAGAGCTACGGCGACATCACCGTCCAGGAGGCGATGAACAAGTCCGTCAACTCCGTCTTCGCGCAGATGGGCATCGACGTCGGCATGCCCGAGGTCGTGAAGGTCGCGGGCGACCTCGGCATGGAGACCGAGGGCATGGAGGCCGTGCCCGCCCAGACCCTGGGCAGTATGGGCGCCAGCCCCCTGGAGATGGCCGGCGTCTACGCCACCCTCGACAACCACGGCAAGAAGGTCACCCCGGCGGTCGTGAAGTCGGTCGAGCACAAGGACCGCGCGTTCGAGTTCCCCGACCCGATCGGCGAGCAGGTCATCAGCCGCGAGGCCGCCGACACGGTGACCTCCGTGCTGACCGGCGTGGTCGACGACGGTACGGCCAAGCAGTCGGTGCGGGAGAACCCGCTGCGCGACGGCCAGCAGGTCGCCGGCAAGACCGGTACGTCCGACAACAACAAGTCGGCCTGGTTCACCGGGTTCACCCCCGGCCTGGTCACCTCGGTCGGCCTGTTCGGCGAGGACCCGAAGACCCACGCCCAGGTCCCGATGTACCGCGCGGGCGGCGTTGACTATCGCGTCAACGGAGGTGGCTTCCCGGCGGAGATCTGGGCGGCGTACACCTTCGGCGTCATGGACGAGGTCACCGAGTTCGAGCTGAGGACCAAGCAGGGCGCGGCGGTGCGGCCGAGCACCTCGCCGACGGTCACCGAGTCGCCGAGCCAGTCGCCGACCGAGGAGGAGACGGCCACCGAGTCGCCGTCCCAGGAGCCGACGACGCAGGAACCGACGAGCGAGGAGCCGACGACCGAGTCGCCGTCCCAGTCGCCCTCGCAGTCCCCGTCGAACAGCCCGTCCACCCAGCCGCCCACCGGCGGGGCGTCGACGGAGCCGGAGGACCCGCTCTTCCCGGACGGGGACGGGGACCGGCAGACGCGGTGACCGACGGCAGGAACGCGCGAGGGCGCCCGGTGCTCCACCGGGCGCCCTCGCGCGTGTCCGTGGGGCCGCTCAGCCCCGGTTCAGCTCGAACCAGACCACCTTGCCGGTGCTCAGCCGGGTCGCTCCCCAGCGCCGGGCCAGCCGGTTCACCAGGTACAGCCCGCGCCCGCCCTCGTCGGTGGCCCGCGCCTGCCGCAGCCGGGGCAGCTGCGGCACGTCGTCGCCGACCTCGCAGCGCAGCACGTCGGTGCGCAGCAGCCGCAGGGTGACCGGCTTGGTGGCGTACCGCACGGCGTTGGTGACGACCTCGCTGACCAGCAGCTCCACGGAGTCCGTGAGGTCCTCCATGCCCCAGCGGGCCAGGGCGCGCCGGGCCAGGCGGCGGGCCCGGCCGGGGGCGGCGTCCTCGGGCTCCAGGAACCAGTACGCCACGTCGCTGGGCGCGATGCCGTCGAAGCGGGCGGCGAGCAGCGCGATGTCGTCGTCCCGGTCGCCCGGCCCGAGCATGTCCAGCACCTCGTCGCACAGGGCTTCCAGGGGCGGCGGATGGTCGGGGCCGGTCAGCCGCGCGGTCGCGGCCAGGCGCTCCCGCAGCTGCTCTATGCCGGTCCACACGTCCCGCAGGCGGGACTCCACCAGTCCGTCGGTGTACAGGAGCAGCGTGGCACCGGCCGGGGCGTCCAGCTCCACGGCCTCGAAGTCCACGCCGCCCACCCCGATCGGGGCGCCCGCGGGCACCCGCAGCACCTCGGCGTGGCCGCCCAGGTGCAGCAGCACGGGCGGCGGGTGCCCGGCGTTGGCGACGGTGATGCGGTGCGAGACCGGGTCGTACACCGCGTACAGGCAGGTCGCCATGCGGTCGGTGCCCAGGCGCTGGGCCTGCTCGTCGAGGTGGTGCAGCACCTCCTGCGGGGGCAGGTCGAGCCCGGCCAGGGTCTGCGCGGTGGTCCGCAGCTGGCCCATGATGGCCGCCGACGTCATGGAGTGGCCCATCACGTCCCCGACTACCAGCGCGACCCGGCTGCCCGGCAGCGGGATGGCGTCGTACCAGTCGCCGCCGACCCGCGCGGTCTCGGCGGCCGGGAGGTAACGCGAGGCCAGCCGGACGCCGGTGCAGCGCGGCAGGTTCTCCGGGAGCATCGTGCGCTGCAGCTCGTCGGCGATGTACGCCTCACGCCCGTACAGCACCGCCTTGTCGATGCCGAGCGCGCTGTGCGTGGCGAGCTGGGCGGCGACCAGGAGGTCGTCGGCCTCGAAGGCGACGCGCTCGGGGCCGCGCAGGAACAGGGCGGCCCCGATCACCCGGCGCCGGCCGCGCAGCGGCGCGAGGATCGCCCGCCGGCCGTCGGGCACGGCGAACTCGCAGCCGTCACCCAGCAGGTCCGGCAGGGCGGCGCTGGCGGCGGCCGTGTCCGTGAAGACCGGGCGCACGCCGCGCAGCACCTCGGCCAGCGCGCTGCCCGGCCGCACCTCGCACAGCTCGGAGCCGACCGACTCCAGCTCCGAGGGCTCGGGCTGGACCGCCGGGATGAACCCGCTCTCGGTGTCCCGCTCGGCCGGTATCCGGTCGGTGCGCCGCAGCCGCAGCACGAGCGGGCCGGTGGGCCGCTCGTCACCGACCGGCAGCGGCTCGCGCAGGTAGACCAGGATCGCGTCCGCGAAGGTCGGCACGGTGGCCCGGCACAGCCCCATCACGATCTCGTCGAGGTCCATGCCCCGGGCGATCCGCCGGGTCGCGGCGCCCACGAACCGCAGCCGGTCCCCGTCCCGCCGCATGGGCGTGGGCCGGCCCGGCGCGGTGAGCTGCCCGGTACGGCGGTCGGGGTCCCGGCGCGTGGTACGGCGGTCGGGCTCCTGGGGCGAGGTACGGCGGTCCGGCTCCTGGGGCGTGGTGCGGCGCTCCCCGTCCGCCGGGGTGCCCACCGCGGGCGGCGCGCCGCCCGGCTGGACCGGGACGCCGTCGGACGGGGGACGCGGGCGGTGCGTGTCCGGCTCCGCCTGCTCGGCGCCGGGCTGGGAGTGCTCGAAGGCACCCGCGCCGGAGGGGAGCGGTGTCTCTCCCGCGCGGCCCTGTACCGGTAACGCGGACCCGGAGGAACGCGGCGGCACGGGGGTACGCAGGAGCGCCCCGCGGGGATCCGCGGGGTCGGCGCCCGTCGAGGGGCGGTCGAAGGAGGTCGGGTGCTCCGTCACGCGTGTCGAATCCATCCGTCCGGAACCGCGCGCGGCGCGCGCGGTTCGTCCCGCAGAGAACCCGATACCCCGAATACGTGCCCAGGGAACGGGATTCCCGCGTGGTCAGAGGCTGTTCCTGTGTCACCGGCGGACCGTCTGCGGCCCGTGCCCGGATTGCCCTCGTACCCCTCGCTCACGTCCAGCCGCCCCTCGGTGACGATCGGTCAAGCACAGTGCACGCTACGCAGGTTACGGCCCCGCGTCCTTGCGGAGGACGATCCTACGTTTCCCGGCCGGGGGCGCATCAAGGGTCTCATGAGGACACGTGCGCGGGCGTGCGGTCCCAGTCCGCCGGCAGCGACGGTACCGCCCAGGAGGGATCCGGTCGCCAGTGTTCCCAGCCGTCCGCGAAGGGCGAGCCCCAGGCACGGATCCCGGCCACCGCGGCCCGGCCCGCCCCGCGCACCCGCTCGGCGAGCCGGGCGTCCATCAGCCCGTCCCGCTGGGCCTGCGCGAACTCGTCCTCGTCGCGCCAGTGCCAGCCGCCGTCCGGGTGGACGGAGATGTCCAGGAAGTGGTCCTCGGAGTCGACCCCGCCCTCCCAGCGGGACAGCGGCTCCTCCAAATTCACGTACCAGTTCTTGAACCGCCAGCCCGGATCCCAGAACAGCCACACCGACCAGGCCTCGCCGGGCCGCGCCAGCTTCAGCACACCCGTGCCGAACCACCGGTCGCGCTGCACGGCGCGCGGTTTGGTGTAGCGCGACGCCAGCGGTTCCAGGTGCACGGGCGTGCCGTCGGCGAGCACCGGCTTCACGCACTCGGTGCCGGGCGCCAGCCACACGGCGAGCAGGTCGGCGTCGTCCCGTACGACGGTGACGGGCCGGGCGATGTGCACGTGCGGGCCGCCGTTCTCCCGGTACCGCCACAGGATGTGACTCCCGGGTGCCCAGAACCTGGCCGGCGCCGCCGGCCCCTCCGCGTCCGCCGCCGCGCTCACCGTCTCACCGTCTGCCATGACCAGATATTAGGTGCCCCGCCCACCCGGTGCGGCGGTGATCGGCACAGCGCCTCACGGGAGGCCGCACGGGCGACCTCACGGGCGGGTCATCCGCAGCACGTCCAGCGCCTCGTCCAGCTGCTCGCCGGTGAGGTCGCCCCGCTCGACGTAGCCGCCCTCCAGCACGACCTGACGGATCGTCTTGCGCTCGGCCAGCGCCTTCTTGGCGACCTTGGCGGCCTCCTCGTACCCGATGTACTTGTTGAGCGGCGTGACCACCGAGGGCGAGGACTCGGCGTACTCGCGGGCCCGGTCGCGGTGGGCGACGACACCGTCGACGGTGCGGTCGGCGAGCAGCCGGGAGACGTTGGCGAGCAGCCGCACCGACTCCAGCACGTTCTTCGCGATGACCGGCAGCATGACGTTCAGCTCGAAGTTGCCGGCCGCTCCGGCGGCGGCGACCGTCGCGTCGTTCCCGGTGACCTGGGCGGCGACCATGAGCACGGCCTCCGGGATGACCGGGTTCACCTTGCCCGGCATGATCGACGACCCCGGCTGGAGGTCGGGCAGCGAGATCTCCGCGAGGCCGGTGCGCGGCCCGGACGCCATCCACCGCAGGTCGTTGGCGATCTTCGTCAGTCCGACGCCGATGGTCCGCAGCTGCCCGCTGGTCTCGACGATGCCGTCCCGGGCGCCCTGCGCCTCGAAGTGGTCGCGCGCCTCGGTCAGCGGCAGCCCCGTCACGCGGGCCACCTCCTCGATGACGGCGGCGGAGAAGCCGGGCGGGGTGTTGATGCCGGTGCCGACGGCGGTGCCGCCCAGCGGCAGCTCGGCGAGGCGGGGGAGCGAGGCGTTCAGCCGCTCCACGCCGTACCGGACCTGGGCGGCGTACCCGCCGAACTCCTGGCCCAGGGTGACGGGCGTGGCGTCCATGAGGTGCGTACGCCCGGACTTCACCACGTCGGCGAACTCCTCCGCCTTGCGCTCCAGGGCGGCGGCGAGGTGGTCGAGGGCCGGGATCAGGTCACGGGTGACGGCGGCGGTCGCGGCGATGTGGATCGAGGACGGGAAGACGTCGTTGGACGACTGGGAGGCGTTGACGTGGTCGTTGGGGTGCACGTCGCGGCCGAGCCGCTCGCCGGCCAGGGTGGCGATGACCTCGTTGGTGTTCATGTTGGACGAGGTCCCCGACCCCGTCTGGAACACGTCCACCGGGAAGTGGTCGTCCCACTTGCCCTCGGCGACCTCACCGGCCGCCGCCCGGATCGCGTCGGCGACGTCCTGGTCGAGCACCCCCAGCTCGGCGTTCACCTTCGCCGCCGCGCCCTTGATCCGCGCCAGCGCCTCGATGTGCGCGCGCTCGATCCGCTGCCCGGAGACGGGGAAGTTCTCGACGGCACGCTGCGTCTGCGCCCGCCACTTGGCGTCCGCGGGGACGCGGACCTCGCCCATGGAGTCGTGCTCGATGCGGTATTCGCTCATACCCGGTACAGCGTGCGGGGTGGTGCGGATGTTCCGGCCGGGGTGGCGGGAGGTTTCCCGCCACCCCGGGCGACGGCGGCGCGACGGACTACGCCAGACCCGGTCCCCGCACCGGGATCGACGTGAACGTCGGCGCCGGAGCCGGGTCCTGGAAGAAGTCGTTGCCCTTGTCGTCCACCACGATGAACGCCGGGAAGTCCTCGACCTCGATCTTCCAGACGGCCTCCATGCCCAGCTCCTCGTACTCGACGACCTCGACCTTCTTGATGCAGTCCTGGGCGAGGCGCGCGGCCGGGCCGCCGATGGAGCCGAGGTAGAAGCCGCCGTGCGCGTCGCACGCGTCGGTGACCTGCTTGCTGCGGTTGCCCTTGGCCAGCATCACCTTGGAGCCGCCCGCCGCCTGGAACTGCTCCACGTAGGAGTCCATGCGCCCGGCGGTCGTCGGACCGAAGGACCCGGAGGCGTACCCCTCGGGCGTCTTGGCGGGACCGGCGTAGTACACCGGGTGGTCCTTCAGGTACTGCGGCATCTCCTCGCCCGCGTCCAGCCGCTCCTTGATCTTGGCGTGCGCGATGTCACGGGCCACGACCAGCGGGCCGGTCAGCGACAGCCGGGTCTTGACCGGGTGCTTCGTCAGCTCGGCCAGGATGGCGTCCATCGGCTGGTTGAGGTCGATCCTGACGACGTCACCGTCCGCTTCGAGGTGCTCGTCCGTCGTCTCCGGCAGGAACCGCGCCGGGTCGGTCTCCAGCTGCTCCAGGAAGACGCCCTCGGCGGTGATCTTCGCGACGGCCTGGCGGTCGGCCGAGCAGGAGACGGCGATGGCGACCGGGCAGGACGCCCCGTGCCGGGGCAGGCGCACCACGCGCACGTCGTGGCAGAAGTACTTGCCGCCGAACTGCGCGCCGATGCCGATCTTCTGCGTCAGCTCGAAGACCTTCTCCTCCAGCTCCTTGTCCCTGAAGCCGTGGCCCAGCTCAGAGCCCTCGGCCGGGATCTCGTCCAGGTAGTGCGCGGAGGCGTACTTCGCGGTCTTCAGCGCGTACTCGGCCGACGTGCCGCCGACCACGATCGCCAGGTGGTACGGCGGGCAGGCGGCCGTGCCCAGCGAGCGGATCTTCTCCTCCAGGAACTTCATCATGGAGGACTCGTTCAGGACGGCCTTCGTCTCCTGGTAGAGGAACGACTTGTTGGCCGAGCCGCCGCCCTTGGCCATGAAGAGGAACTTGTAGGCGCCGCCGTCGGTCGCGTACAGCTCGATCTGGGCCGGGAGGTTGGAGCCGGTGTTCTTCTCCTCCCACATGGTGAGCGGGGCCATCTGCGAGTAGCGCAGGTTCAGGTTCTTGTACGCGTCGTAGATGCCCCGGCTCAGGGCCTCCTCGTCGCCGCCCGCCGTCAGCACGTTCTGGCCGCGCTTGCCCATGACGATCGCCGTGCCGGTGTCCTGGCACATCGGCAGCACGCCCGCCGCCGCGATGTTCGCGTTCTTCAGCAGGTCCAGCGCCACGAACTTGTCGTTGCCCGACGCCTCGGGGTCGTCGATGATGCGGCGCAGCTGCGCCAGGTGGGCC
The DNA here is from genome assembly GCF_044142145.1 of Streptomyces sp. BK79. Taxonomy (NCBI): domain Bacteria; kingdom Bacillati; phylum Actinomycetota; class Actinomycetes; order Kitasatosporales; family Streptomycetaceae; genus Streptomyces; species Streptomyces sp. BK79. The sequence continues at coordinate 104,882 of NZ_JBHVOC010000015.1, read as the reverse complement.
GGGCGCAGGTAGTGCTGGATGTCGTGGACGGCCTCCTCGGCCAGCTTGCGCAGCGCCTCGGGCTCCACCTTGAGGAAGGTCCGCCCGTCGGCCTCGAAGGTGGAGACACCCTCGGAGGTCACCAGCCGGTACGGAGTGGTGTCCTCTCCCTGGGGGAGCAGATCGGTGTACGCGAACTCAGGCATCTCGCCCATTCCTCACTCGACAGACGCGCGGGCTGGATTCCACAGCACGACGGCTGGCCTCCATCGGCAGCGCCCACCAGCGTAGAACCTGCCACCGACGGCGAGCTTGTGAGGTAAGGCTCAGTACGTCCCGCTCCGGGTCGCGACAAGGTTGTCCACAGGGCTGGTCGCGATCTATCGCGTTTCGGTACGCTGCTGCCGTGGACCTACACAAGCACGCCCCAGCGCAGGACGCGGCACCGCACGGCACCGGTCCGCGCGTCTCCGAGCTGCGCGCCTCGGACGCCGACCGTGACCGTATCGCCGACATGCTGCGCGAAGCCCTCGCCGAGGGACGGCTCACCGCCGACGAGCACGCCGAGCGCGTCGAGGGCGTGCTGTCCGCCCGGACGGTCGGTGAGCTGGACGTCTTCGTGCGCGACCTGCCCGCCGCGCACGCCGGCGGGCACTCCGCCGCGGCCCCGGCCCCCGACCGTCCCACCGCGGGCACCGTCCCGGCGGAGCCCGACGAGAACCTGGTGGCGGTCTTCAGCAGCGCCGTCCGCAAGGGCCGCTGGCGGGCGAGCCGCCGCATCCACGCGTACGCGGTCTTCGGCAGCGTCGAGATCGACCTCAGCGAGGCCGTGTTCCAGCACCGGCAGGTCGTGATCAAGGCGTACGCCGTCTTCGGCAGCGTCGAGGTGCGCGTCCCGGAGAACGTGTCGCTGCGCGGCGCGGGCGGCGGCATACTCGGCAGCTTCGAGGTGGACACCCTCGACTCGGCGGAGGCCGACGCGCCCGTCGTCTACGTGGACGGCTGGGCGGTGCTGGGCAGCATCGAGGCGCGCCCCAGACGCGGCAAACTCGTCGCGGACATCCTCGACCGGGTGCACCGGGGGGTCGCGAAGGGTTTGCGCAAGCACGGGTGAGCGCGGCCCCGGCCGCGGTGGGAAACCCTGTGCATAGGCGCGCGTACAACGGGTAAGCCTTGACGCATCGTCTCTCGCTCGCGAAGCCGTCGTCAGGAGTAGACCGTGCTGCAACCGCCGCATTCGTCCCTGCAGGTAGCTGCCGTACCGGCCCAGCGGGGGCCGGTGCGGGACAGGGACCAAGACGCTCCGTGGCACACCGAGGCGGTGTGCCGGCGCGACGAGGCCGGACTGTTCTTCGCACCCTCCAAGGAACCCACCGCGGCCCGCCTCTCGCGTGAGGAGGCCGCCAAGCGGGTCTGCGCCCGCTGCCCGGTCATGGTCGAATGCCGCGAGCACGCCCTCCTCCAGCCCGAGCCGTACGGCGTCTGGGGCGGCCTCACCGCCGCCGAACGCCGGGTGGTCCTGGCCAGGCGCCGCCGCCGCGACGTCGAGCTGAAGAAGGCGTCCCGCACCGCGGCGGGCCGCATAGCCGCGGCCGGCTAGGACGCGCGCACGCGAAAGGGCACCCTCTCCGCACAGAGGGTGCCCTGATTCACGCCGGGGAAGGTCGAGCCGGTGTCACTTCGCCCGGTCGAAGTCGATCGCGCTGTACGCCCGCAGCTTGCTCAGCCGGTGCTCGGAGTCGATCCGCCGCACCGTGCCCGACTTGGAGCGCATCACGATCGAGTCGGTCGTGGCCGTCTCCGACCGGTACCGCACCCCGCGCATCAGCTCGCCGTCGGTGATGCCGGTGGCGACGAAGAAGACGTTGTCCCCGGAGACCAGGTCGCCGGTGGTCAGCACCCGGTCCAGGTCGTGCCCGGCGTCGATCGCCCGCTGCCGCTCCTCGTCGTCCTTGGGCCACAGCTTGCCCTGGATGGTGCCGCCCAGGCACTTCACGGCGCAGGCCGAGATGATGCCCTCCGGTGTGCCGCCGACGCCGAGCAGCAGGTCGATGCCGGTGCCCTCGCGCAGCGCCAGGATGGAGCCGGCCACGTCGCCGTCGGAGATCAGCTTGATGCGGGCGCCGGTCTCCCGGACCTCCTTGATGAGGCCCTGGTGCCGGGGACGGTCGAGGATGACGACGGTGACGTCCTCGGGCGTGCGCCGCTTGGCCTTGGCGATCCGGCGGATGTTGACGGACACGGGGGCGTTGATGTCGACGAAGTCGGCGGCCTCCGGGCCGGTGACCAGCTTGTCCATGTAGAAGACGGCCGACGGGTCGAACATCGAGCCGCGCTCGGCGGCGGCCAGCACCGCGATGGCGTTGGTCATGCCGTTGGCGGTCAGCGTGGTGCCGTCGATCGGGTCGACGGCGATGTCGACCTCGGCCCCGGTGCCGTCGCCGACCCGCTCCCCGTTGAAGAGCATCGGGGCCTCGTCCTTCTCGCCCTCCCCGATGACGACGACGCCGTTCATCGAGACGGTCTGGACGAGGGTCCGCATGGCGCGCACGGCGGCACCGTCGGCGCCGTTCTTGTCGCCGCGCCCGACCCAGCGGCCGGCGGCCATCGCCGCGGCCTCGGTGACGCGTACGAGTTCCATGGCGAGGTTGCGGTCGGGGGCCTCGGAGGGGACGTCCAGTTCGGACGGCAAGTGATGCTCGGTCATCGGAGCGCACCTTTCTGATACGACGACGGCCGGATGAGGGTGTGCCCAGACTCTATCGTCAGTCCGACAAAATGAGCAGGGGACCCCACGTATGAGCGCTCCAGGCACCTGCGACGATAGGGGGCGTGGCAGGAATGAGTGGCAAGCAGAAGTCGGCCCGGGACATGATCCTCTCCCTCGGGCTCATCGTGCTCGCGGCGGGCGTGATCTGGATGTTCATCCCGCATGAAGACGGCGAGCCCCCCGTCGAGCGGGTCGACTACCGGGTCGAACTGCTCACCGCGCAGCGCGCCGCCTCGTACCCGGTGGCCGCGCCCCAGGGACTGTCCGAGGACTGGAAGCCGACCTCCGTCCGCTTCAAGGGCGACGACTTCGACGCCTGGCACCTGGGCTTCCACGCCCCCGACGGCGAGTACGTGGCGGTCGAGCAGTCCACGAAGAAGCCGGCCACGTTCATCGATGACGCGAGCCAGGGCGCGCGGGCGACCGAGGAGACCGAGGAGATCGGCGGCCGGACGTGGGTCCGGTACACGGGTGGCCGGTACGACGCGCTGGTGCTGGAGGGCGCGGACGACATGAAGGGCGCGACGACGGTCGTGGCCGGCACGGGCTCGTTCGAGCAGCTGAGCAGGATGGCGGCGGCGCTGAAGCTGGCGTGAGCGCCCGCCGCCGCACCCCGGCGCACACGACGAAGCCCCCGGCACCGCGCCGGGGGCTTCGTCGTGTGCGCGTCGGCGGGTCCGGGTGCCTCGGTCCGTGGTGGCGACCCGCTCGTCCGCTCAGACGGTGGTGACGACCTGGTCGTACGCCAGGCGCGGGGAGCGCGGGAACCAGGCGTCGGGGCCGGGGCGGCCGATGTTGACGACCATCAGCGGGGTGTGGTCGTCGTCCAGGAACTCCTTGCGGACGCCCTCGAAGTCGAGGCCGGTCATCGGGCCGGCGGCCAGGCCCGCGGCGCGGACGCCGACGATGAAGTAGGCGGCCTGGAGGGCGGCGTTCAGCGTGGCGGCGCCCTCGCGGACCGGGCGCTCGCTGAAGAAGGCGTCCTTGGCCTGCGGGAAGTGCGGGAAGAGCTGCGGCAGCTCCTCGTGGAACTCGTTGTCCGCGGACAGGATCGCGACCAGCGGGGCGGTGGCCGTCTTGGGCCGGTTGCCCTCGGCCATGTGCCGGACGAGACGCTCGCGGGCCTCGGGGGAGCGGACCAGCGTGATGCGCAGCGGCGACTGGTTGAAGGCGGTGGGGCCGTACTTGACCAGGTCGTAGATCGCCTGCACCTGCTCGTCGGTCACCGGCTCGTCGGTGAACGAGTTCGCGGTACGGGCCTCGCGGAACAGCAGGTCCTGGGCGGCGCGGTCAAGAACGAGAGACATGCGTGACTTCCTCGGGGATGTGCGTCGGGTGCGGCGGATGCCGTTGACGGGGACGACCTTACGCGAAAGAAGTTCAACATTCAACCAAACTCGGAGTGCGGTGATCCGCTTCACACCGCCGCCGGGGTGAAGAAGCCCCGGTGGGCCGGGTGGCCAGGCGTGTCGGCCGTGGGGTGCCCGGGGGAAATGCGTCTATATGACGATGTGAAATCTATGTCGCATGGCGAGGTGGCCGGTCACACCGTCGCGGTGGTCGGCCTCGGCTACGTGGGACTGCCCACCGCCCTCGCCCTCTCGGACGCGGGCGCGACGGTCATCGGCGTCGACACCAGTCCCGACCGGCTGCGCGCGATCGCCCGGGGAGCCGTGGACCTGCTCCCCCTGCACCACGCCCAGCTCGCCTGCGCCGTCGCGGGCGACGGCTTCCGCCTCACCACGGAGCCCTCGGCCGTGGGCGCGGCGGACGCCGTGGTCATCTGCGTGCCGACCCCCGTCGACGCCCGCCGCGAACCCGACCTCACGGCGCTGTCCGCCGCCTGCGCCCGCGTGGTGGAGTACGCCGTGCCCGGACAGCTGATCGTGCTCACCTCCACCAGCTACGTCGGCACCACGAGGGACCTCCTCGTCGAACCCCTGCGGGCCCGCGGACTCGTCGCCGACGAGGACGTGTACGTGGCCTTCGCCCCCGAGCGGATCGACCCCGGCAACGAGCGCCACACCCCCGAACGCACCCCGCGCCTGGTCGGCGGAGTGGGACCGCGCAGCAGCCGGGCGGCCGCCGCCCTGCTGGCACCCACCGCCTCCGTCGTCCGCACCGTCGCCGACCCCGAGACCGCCGAGATGGCCAAGCTCTGGGAGAACACGTACCGCGCCGTCAACATCGCCCTGGCCAACGAACTGGCCGACGCCTGCCACGCGCTGGGCCTCGCGCCGGTCCCGGTCATCGAGGCGGCGGCGACCAAGCCGTACGGCTTCCAGCCCTTCTACCCCGGGCCGGGCGTGGGCGGCCACTGCATCCCCTGCGACCCGCACTACCTGCTGTGGCAGCTGGACAAGGTCCGCCAGCAGGCCCCCGTGGTGGCGACCGCGCTCGCCGCCAACACCGGCCGGCCCGCGCGGATCACCGAACGCGCCCTGGACCTGCTCGCCCGCACCGACGTTTCCGGACGGGGCGCGCGGGTGCTGCTGGTCGGCGTCGCCTACAAGGAGGGCGTGGCCGACGTCCGGGAGAGCCCCGCGCTGGAGATCATCGACCGGCTCACCGCGGCCGGCGCCGACGTCGCCTACTGCGACCCCCTGGTGCCCTCGGTCGGCGTCGGCGCGGGCACCCTGCATCACGTGCCCGACCCGCACACCCGCCCCTGGGACCTGGTCGTCCTGCACACCGTCCACCCCGTGCACGACCTGACGTGGCTGTGCGCCGGCGACGCCCCGCCCGTCCTGGACCCCCGGCAGCGCGGCGCCCTGGCGACGGGCACCCCGGCCGGCGTCACCGCCGAGGCCGAGGTCACGGCATGACCGCGCTCCGTCCCGGCCGCGCACCGGCCTCCCCGGTCCGCACCGGCGTCCGCCACCGGCTCGGCACCCGCCTGGACGCCCTGGACCCGGGCGTCCGCCGCGACGTCGTACGCCTGCTCACCCTCCTGGCGCTGCTGCCCCTCCTGCTGCTCCTGGCCCGCCGCGCCGTACGCCTGCCCCACGCCTTCGACCTGCTCACCCTCTACGGCCTCACCGTCCTGGCCGGCACCGTCTGCCTCCTCCACGTCGCCTACAGCCGCTACGACGACCCGGCCCTGCGCCCCCTGCGCAGGCGCCCGCGCCACGTGGCGGCCTTCCCGGCCCTGCCCGCCGAGCCCCGGGTGAGCTTCCTGCTGGCCGTGCGCAACGAACGCGACCACATCGAGGCCTGCGTGCGCTCCATGGCCGCCGTCGACTACCCGGACCTCCAGCTCGTCGTGGTCGACGACGCTTCCGACGACGGCACGGCGGACGTCCTCGGTCGGCTCGCCGCCGAACTGCCGCTCACCCTCGTCCGGCTGGAGGAGAACCTCGGCAAGAAGGGCGCCCTGGTCCGCGCCTGCGCCGTCGCCGACGGGGACGTCCTGCTGTTCACCGACTCCGACTGCGTCGTCGCACCGGACGCCGTACGGCACTGCGTGGACGCCATGCTCCGCCACCCGGAACTCGGCGCGGTCAGCGGCCACTGCCGGGCGCTGAACACCGACGCCGGACTGCTGGCCCGCGTCCAGGACGTCTGGTACGAGGGCCAGTTCCGGATCACCAAGGCAGCCGAGGCCGCCTTCGGCTCGGTGACCTGCGTCTCCGGCCCGCTCGCCGCGTTCCGCCGCGAGGCGATCTGGAACTACCTCCCCGCCTGGGCCGAGGACCGCTTTCTCGGCGCCCCCTTCCGCTTCGCCACCGACCGCCAGCTCACCGGCTACGTCCTGGGCCAGGCCTGGCACGGCCGCGCGCTCAAGGACCGGCACGCGGACTCCCCGTTCGTGCGCGGGCACGACTACCCCGAGCTGCGCTGGGAGGTCGGCTACAGCCGCGCCGCCCGGGTGTGGACGCGGGTGCCGTCCCGGCCCTCCTCCTTCCTGCGCCAGCAGATCCGCTGGAAGAAGAGTTTCATCAGGAACCTGTTCTTCACCGGCCGCTTCATGTGGCGCCGGGGCCCGGCCGCCGCCGCGCTGTACTACGGACACGCCCTGTGGGTGATCGCCGCACCCGCCCTGGTCCTGCGGCACCTGGTGTGGGCCCCGCTCCAGCTGGCCGGTCTGCTGACCCTGCTCTACCTGTGCGGGGTGGTCCTCAAGGGCTGCGTGTGGGGCATCGCCTACCGGCTCGACCACTCCGGGGACCGGGCCTGGCGGTGCCGGCCCCTGATGAGCCTGCTGTCCTGCTGCGTCCTGGCCTGGCTGCTGCCGTACGCCCTGCTCACCCTGCGCCGCGACGTCTGGTCGAGGAGTCCCGCATGAGAAGTCTGCTGCACGGGCTGGGCCGTGCGCTCGCCGTCGGCGCCACGCTCGCCGTGATCGCGCTGGTCTACCTGTTCGTCATCACCCGAGGACGCCCGCTGTGAGACACCACGGTTCCCCCGGCGGCCGGGGCGTGCGACGGCCGCTGCTGCGCGCCGCCCTCGGCCTGCTCGCACCGGCCGTCCTCGCCCTGCCCTTCGCCGCCGCCTGGCAGTACGACGCCCTCCAGCGGTCGGTGGCCGACCAGGCGGCGCCCCCGGCGGCGGCCGGCGCGGCCGGCGCGGACGCGAAGGCGGCCCCGGCCCGCAACGCCCCCGTCGTCCTCGCCTACCACGACATCGGCCCCGACTCCCGCAGCCGCTACACCGTCTCGGCCGAGGACTTCGACGCCCAGCTGCGCGCCCTGCGCGAGGCCGGTTACCGCGCCCTGTCCACCCGGGAGTTCACCGACTTCCTGCGCACCGGCCGCACCCCGGCGCCGCGCACCGTCTACCTCACCTTCGACGACGGCGCGCACGGCCTGTGGGTGCACGCCGACCCGATCCTGGCCCGGCACGGCATGAAGGGGGCGGCCTACCTCATCACCGGCCAGGTGGGCACCCACCGTCCCTACTACCTGTCCTGGGCGGAGGTCGACCGGATGGCGGACTCCGGACGCTGGGACTTCCAGGCCCACACCCACCTCGGTCACGACCGGGCCCCGGTGGACGCGGCCGGGCGGGAACGGTCTGCGTTCACCAACCGGCTCTGGCGGCCCGCCGACGGCCGCGTCGAGACCCAGGACGAGTACCGGCGCCGGATCGCGGCCGACCTCGACCGCTCGGTCCGCGACCTCACCGAGCACGGCCTGCCCCGGCCGGAGCTGTTCGCCTACCCCTTCTCCGAGCGACTGGACCGGTCCAACCTGGGCCCGCGCGGGGCCGAGGTCCTGCGGTCACTGCTGCGGGAACGCTTCACGGCCACGCTCACCAACAGCACGTTCCGGCCGCTGCCGCCGGGGCGGCGGGCGGCCGCCGCCGGGCAGGTGCAGCGCCTCGAGGTCACCCGGGGCACGACACCGGCCGACCTGCTGCGGGACCTCGCCCGGTGGGCGCCCGTCGCCCCGTCCGACGCCGAGAGGCCGCTCTCCCACCCGGAGCACTGGCGGGTCACCGGCGGCACAAAGTCGCAGCGGGCCGGCCTGGGCACCCTCACCGGCGCGGACCGGCCCCCGCACGGCACGGATTTCGTCTCCGCCGCCTACCGGCCCCTGGCCACCGCCGACTGGACCACCTACCGCCTGCGCGCCACCGTCGGCGGGCTGCGCTCCACCACCAACAGCGCCGGTATCACCGTACGGTCCGACAGCGAGCACCCGGTGGCGCTCTCGGTCGGCCGCAACACGGCCACCCTCGCCTCCCGCGGGCCGCGAGGCGCCGACGCCCGGTCGTCCTGCCGGCTCGACCCCGCCGCCCGGCACGAGGCCGACGTCTCGGTGACGCCCGAGCGGGTGCGGGTGAGCGTGGACGGCCGGCCCTGCGCGACGGTCCGTGCGGGCGGTCGGCGCACGGCGGAGGGCGCCGGCGGCTTCGCCCTCAGCGTGCGCGTCGGCGGGCCGGACACGCCGTGGCCGCGCTTCACCTCGCTCAGGGTCGAGTGACGCACGCCACAGTCGCTCGGCGATCACTTCCGTCGCCGGCCGCGGTCGTACAGGGCAGTACACCGCCCACGCGCACGGATGGAGCACACCGACATGACCAACGGCACGGTCAAGGGCCCCGCCTCCTACTTCCCGTCGATCGAGAAGAAGTACGGCCGCCCGGTCGCCGAGTGGAAGGAGCTGATCCGCTCCTCCCCGCTCACCCGGCACATGGAGCTGGTCACCTGGCTCAAGACCGAGTACGGCCTGGGCCACGGCCACGCGGGCGCCCTCGTCGCCCACACGCTGGCCGAGGACACCGCGAAGTAGACGGCACCCCCTGGCGGCCCTCGTCAGCGGCCCTCGTCCTCCTCGGCCCCGGCCTCCTCGGCCAGCGCCGCGTCCAGGCGGGCCCGGGCACCGTCCAGCCAGCGACGGCAGACCTTCGCCAGCTCCTCGCCCCGCTCCCACAGGGCGAGGGACTCCTCCAGCGTCGTACCGCCGGCCTCCAGCCGCCGTACGACCTCGATCAGCTCGTCCCGCGCCTGCTCGTACCCGAGCGCCTCGGACACGGCCGTCGGCTGCTCCACCTCGCTGGTCATCCACCCACCCTATGCGTCGACTCGTACGGAGAAATCACCCTCGGCCACGCGGGCGCGCAGCGCCTCGCCCGCCTCCACCTCGCCGGGGTCACGGACGGCGTGCCCGTCGGCCCGCTGGAGGACGGCGTACCCGCGCTTCAGGGTCGCGGCGGGGGAGAGGGCCACCACGCGCGCGTGCGTGTGCGTCAGCTCCGAGTCGGCCCGGTCGAGGTGGTGCCGCAGCGTGCGGCGGCCCCGCTCCAGCAGGGCCGTCACCTGCTCGGCCCGGTCGTCGATCATCCGGTGCGGATCCTGTATCGACGGCCGGGTGAGCGCGTGGGCCAGCCCCCGCTCCTCCCGGTCGACGAACGCGGCCACGCACCGCCGCGCGCGGTCCCGCAGCTGCCGCACCCGCTCGTACTCCTCGCCGACGTCCGGGACGACCTTCTTCGCGGCGTCGGTCGGCGTGGAGGCGCGCAGGTCGGCCACCAGGTCCAGCAGGGGGCTGTCCGGCTCGTGGCCGATCGCCGAGACGACCGGCGTACGGCACTGGGCGACCGCCCGCACCAGCTGCTCGTCGGAGAACGGCAGCAGATCCTCCACGCTGCCGCCGCCCCGGGCGACGACGATCACGTCCACGTCGTCCATCGCGTCCAGCTCCTTCACCGCCTGCACCACCTGCGGCACGGCGTGCACGCCCTGCACGGGGACGTTGCGCACCTCGAAGCGGACGGCGGGCCAGCGGTGCCGGGCGTTCTCCAGGACGTCCCGCTCGGCCGCCGACGCGCGCCCGCAGACCAGGCCGATGAGCTGCGGCAGGAACGGCAGCGGCTTCTTCCGCTCGGCCGCGAACAGCCCCTCGCGCGCGAGCGCCTTCTTCAACTGCTCCAGCCGCGCGAGCAGCTCCCCGACGCCCACCGGCTTGATCTCGGCGGCCCGCAGCGACAGCTGCCCGCGCGGGGCGTACCACTCCGGCTTGGCGTGCACGACGACGCGCGCGCCCTCGCCGACCACGTCGGCCACGGCGTCGAACACCTGCCGGTAGCAGGTCACGCTCACGGAGATGTCGTACGACGGGTCGCGCAGCGTCAGGAACACGACCCCCGCGCCCGGCCGCCGGGACAACTGCGTGATCTGCCCCTCGACCCACACCGCGCCGAGCCGGTCGATCCAGCCCCCGATCAGCCGTGACACCTCGCCCACGGGCAGGGGGCTTTCGGGAGTCGAGTTAACAGCCATGCGCCCGAGCGTAACGGCCGGGTCCGACAACCCGGCCCGGCCGTGACACCGAGGCACCACCGAGCCGCCCCCGCCCCGGCCCCCCCCGCCCCGGCCCCCCGCCTCAGCCCCGCCCCGGCCCCCCGTCCGTACCGTTCCCCGCGGCCCGCCGCCCCCGTGCCTGCGCGGCCAGCACCGCCAATCCCACCGCCAGCCAGATCGCCCCGACCACCTGCGCCGTCCGCGACGCCTCCACGATCACCGCGACCGTGATCGCCGCGCCGAGCACCGGCACCACCAGGTGCCGCCACCAGCGGACCGGCGCACCCCCGCCGCGCCGGATCACGAACCAGCCCACCACGCTCGCGTGGAGCAGGGTGAACGCGGTCAGCGCGCCGACGTCGACGACCGAGACCAGGTGGTCGAGACCGTCGTCGCGCCGGGCCGCCCACACCGCCGCCGCCATCGTGATCACGGCGGAGACCAGCAGCGCGACGCGCGGCACCCCGGAGTCGGTCCGCGCCAGCGCCTTCGGCAGCCGCCGGTCGCGCCCCATCGCGAACAGCAGCCGCCCGGCCGCCGCCTGCCCCGCCAGCGCCGCGAACGCCGCGCCGATCGCCTTGCTCACCGCCACCAGGTCGTGCAGCCACGTCCCGACCGACGCGTCCACGGCGTCGTAGAACGCCGCCCCCTGCCGCTCCGGCTCCGCCGCCAGCTCGGCGGACGTCACCGGCTCCAGCAGCGCCACCAGATACGTCTGCGCCACGAACAGCACGCCCGCCAGCGCCAGGCAGAACAGCAGCGCCCGCGCCACCTTCGCCGACCCGCCGGTGACCTCCTCCGCGAAGGTGGCGATCGCGTCGAAGCCCAGGTACGACAGCACCGCCACCGACACCGCGCCCAACACCGCCGACAGCGCGAACGCCCCCTGCGTCCCGTCCCCGGACAGCGGCGACAGCCAGCCGCGCTCGGCTCCGTCGCGCGCGAGGACCACGACCGCCGCCACCACGAACACCAGCAGGACCACGATCTCCATCGCGAGCACCAGGAAGCCCACCCGGGCCGCCGCGCGCACCCCCCACAGGTTCAGCAGCGTCGTGACGACCACCGCGATCGCCGTCCACACCCACCGCGACACCTCCGGGACCAGCGCCTCCATCGCGATGCCGGAGAAGAGGTACGCCACCGCCGGGATGAGGACGTAGTCCAGCATCGCCATCCAGCCGGCGACGAACCCGGCCCCGTTGCCGAGCCCCACACGCGCGTACGCGAACACCGACCCCGCCTGCGGGACCACCCGCACCATCTGGGCGTAGCTGAACGCGGTGAACGCCATCGCGATCGTCGCCACGACGTACACCAGTGCCACCGCGCCGTGCGACTTGGCGTCCAGCGTGCCGAACACGCCGACCGGCGCCATGGGCGCGATGAACAGCAGCCCGTAGACGACCAGGTCTCTGAAGCCCAGGCTCCGCTTCAGCCGCTGCTCTCCACCGGCCCCCTGGGCCGCCGTACCGGTCTCGGACATCGTGCCTCCGCCAGCGCATCGGACCGTGCCTCGGAACGTCTCCGTCCGCGTCCACGTCAACGTCCCCGTCAGTCTCCACGGCGACCCGGCACCCACGCGATCTCTGACCCGCCGAACGCGGCCTTACGATGGGTGCCATGACTGCTTCGCCCGGCCGCCGTGTCCTGCTCGCCGCCCCCCGTGGCTACTGCGCGGGTGTGGACCGCGCCGTGATCGCCGTCGAGAAAGCCCTGGAGCAGTACGGGGCTCCCGTCTACGTCCGGCACGAGATCGTCCACAACAAGTACGTCGTCCAGACCCTGGAGAAGAAGGGCGCCATCTTCGTCGAGCAGACGGAGGAGGTCCCCCCGGGGAACATCGTGATGTTCTCCGCGCACGGCGTGGCCCCCGTCGTCCACGAGGAGGCCGAGCGCGGCAGGCTCGCCACCATCGACGCCACCTGCCCGCTCGTCACCAAGGTCCACAAGGAAGCCGTCCGCTTCGCCAACGACGACTACGACATCCTGCTGATCGGCCACGAGGGCCACGAGGAGGTCATCGGCACCTCCGGTGAGGCCCCCGACCACATCCAGCTCGTCGACGGCCCCGAGGACGTCGCGAAGGTCGAGGTCCGCGACCCGTCCAAGGTCGTCTGGCTCTCCCAGACCACACTGTCCGTCGACGAGACCATGGAGACCGTCGACGCGCTGAAGAACAAGTTCCCGCAGCTGATCTCCCCGCCGAGCGACGACATCTGCTACGCCACGCAGAACCGTCAGCTCGCGGTCAAGCAGATGGGCGCCGAGGCCGAGCTGGTGATCGTCGTCGGCTCCCGCAACTCCTCCAACTCCAAGCGCCTCGTCGAGGTCGCCAAGCAGGCGGGCTCCCGCGAGGCGTACCTGGTGGACTTCGCCGACGAGATCGACGAGTCCTGGCTGGAGGGCGTCACCACGGTCGGCGTCACCTCCGGCGCCTCGGTCCCGGACGTCCTGGTCGAGCAGGTCCTGGAGTGGCTCGCGCGACGCGGCTTCGAGGACGTGGAGATCGTCAAGGCCGCCGAGGAGTCGATCATCTTCTCGCTGCCGAAGGAGCTGCGCCGGGACCTGCGCGAGGAGGCGGCGTCCCTGGTCGCGGAGCGCGGCGGCTCCGGTACGGCCGCTTCCGGTACGGCCGGGGCGTGACCGTCGGTCCTCCGTCGTAACGTGGTGCCATGCAGATCTTCGGCGTGGACATCGGCGGATCCGGAATCAAGGGCGCCCCTGTGGACCTCGACAGGGGCGACCTGGCCCAGGAGCGCTGCAAGGTACTGACCCCGCACCCGGCCACCCCCGACGGCGTCGCCGACGGGGTGAAGCAGGTCGTCGAGCACTTCGGCTGGACCGGCCCGGTCGGGCTCACCTTCCCGGGTGTGGTGACGGGCGGCGCCACGGTCCGCACCGCGGCCAACGTCGACAAGAGCTGGGTGGACACGGACGCGCGGGCCCTGTTCGGTGAGCGGCTCGGCGGGCTCGACGTGACGGTCGTCAACGACGCGGACGCGGCGGGCGTCGCCGAGATGCACTTCGGCGCCGGCCGTGACCGGGAGGGCACGGTCATCCTGCTCACCTTCGGCACCGGCATCGGCAGCGCCCTCTTCACCGACGGCGTCCTCGTCCCCAACAGCGAGCTGGGCCACCTGGAGCTGGACGGCCACGACGCGGAGAAGCGCGCCTCCAGCAAGGTCAAGGAGGACCACGACCTGTCCTGGGAGCACTGGGCCCACCGCGTGCAGCGCTATCTCGCGCACGTCGAGATGCTCTTCTCGCCGGAGCTGTTCATCATCGGCGGCGGGGTCAGCCGCAAGGCCGGCAAGTTCCTGCACCACATCGAGGGCATCAAGGCCGAGATCGTCCCCGCGCAGCTCCAGAACAACGCGGGGATCGTGGGCGCGGCGATGCGCGCGGCGGAACGGACCGGCGGCACCGCGCGGGACTGACCGTCACACGGACCGGCGGCCCCTCGCCCTCGCTCACCCCACCGTACGGCCGCGCGCCGCGGCCCTCCGCCGCAGCAGCCGTACCCGGCGGACGATCACGGTCGACCCGGCGATCAGGGTCCCGCCGTACAGCCAGCCCGCCTCGGTGGCCAGGGCGGTCACCAGCCCCATCAGCCGCCCTCCCACCCCCTTGCCGCTCTCGGCGAGGGCCAGCAGCCCCACGGCGAAGGCGATCGGCACGACGACCGGCGCGGTCAGCAGGTCGCCCTTGCGCACCCAGAGCGCGGTGAGCAGGCACACCGGCAGGAACAGCACGCCGTACACCGTCGGGGACGCGCCGAACAGCACCTGGTCGAGGAAGCCGAGCACCAGCATCACCGCCGCGCAGAACAGGCCGCTGCCCAGCCCCGTCAGCCGCGGGTTGGGCAGCGCCCGCAGCCTCCGCAGGCCGCGCGGGGCACCCGGCGTCCGCGCCGCCGCCGTCCCGGACCGCGCGGGCGGCCGCGCCGCCGGAGGGCGTGCCGTCGAGGGCCGCGCCGCGGCCGGCCTGCGCGGACCACCGCCCGCCCCCCGTCCCTGCGGGGGCAGCGGCGCCCGGCCCCGTCGCGGTCCGTACTGCGCAGGTCGCGTCCTGTGTTGCTCCACTGGACCAACTTAGGTCTGTTTATGTGCCGAATAGCCCGACAGACACGCCGTCGGGCCGACCTTGGCCAAGCGTTCGACACGGCGCGGGGCCGGTGCCGGCCACCCCGTAGACTGGTGGATCGGCCCTCGCCTGGCCCGCCCCACCCCTTCCAGCCCTCCGCATCCTCACGTACGGGAAGTCGCAACGTGTCGCTCACGATCGGAATCGTCGGTCTGCCGAATGTCGGCAAGTCGACCCTGTTCAACGCCCTGACCAAGAACGACGTGCTCGCGGCCAACTACCCGTTCGCCACGATCGAGCCCAACGTCGGTGTCGTCGGCGTCCCCGACCCCCGCCTGGCGAAGCTGGCCGAGATCTTCTCCTCCGAGAAGGTGCTACCCGCCACCGTCGACTTCGTCGACATCGCCGGCATCGTGCGCGGCGCGAGCGAGGGCGAGGGCCTGGGCAACAAGTTCCTGGCGAACATCCGTGAGTCCGACGCGATCTGCCAGGTCATCCGCGCCTTCAAGGACGAGAACGTCGTCCACGTCGACGGCAAGGTCTCGCCCAAGGACGACATCGAGACGATCAACACCGAGCTGATCCTCGCCGACCTCCAGACCATCGAGAAGGTCCTCCCGCGCCTCCAGAAGGAGTCCCGGATCAAGAAGGACGTGGCGCCGAAGGTCAAGGCCGTCGAGGAGGCCAAGGAGATCCTGGAGAAGGGCGACACCCTCTTCTCCCAGGGCATCGTCCAGGGCACCGAGCGCGCGGAGCTCCTCCACGACCTCCACCTCCTCACCACCAAGCCCTTCCTCTACGTCTTCAACGTCGACGAGGACGAGCTGACCGATGACGACTTCAAGAACGAGCAGCGCGCCCTGGTCGCCCCCGCCGAGGCGATCTTCCTCAACGCCAAGCTGGAGGCGGACCTCGCCGAGCTGGACGAGGACGAGGCCCTGGAGCTGCTCCAGTCCGTCGGCCAGGAGGAGCCCGGCCTCGCCACCCTCGCTCACGTCGGCTTCCGCACCCTCGGCCTGCAGACCTACCTGACCGCCGGCCCCAAGGAATCCCGCGCCTGGACCATCAAGAAGGGCGCCACCGCCCCCGAGGCCGCCGGAGTCATCCACACCGACTTCCAGAAGGGCTTCATCAAGGCCGAGGTCATCTCCTTCGACGACCTGGTCGAGACGGGCTCGGTCGCCGAGGCCCGCGCCAAGGGCAAGGCCCGCATGGAGGGCAAGGACTACGTGATGCAGGACGGGGACGTGGTGGAGTTCCGGTTCAACGTGTAGCGGGCGATATGCCACCACGTCGCTGACCTGGCAAACGTGCAGGTCAGAGGGGGTCCGACTCTCCGGGGTCGGGCCCCTGGTTCCTTCCCGTGCTGGGATCGTGCCGGGATGCGGCCGGCTCCCCCGTCGTGTCGCAGGCGCGGGCGACCGTAGCAGTTTTCCTACTTGTTTGACACACTCGAGTTGTGGCTGAGACGACGTACAGCATCGGGGAAGGGCCGGCGACGCGGGTGAGCCTGTCGCTGCCGGAGGGGACCGCGGAGGCGATCCGGGCGCGGGTGGGCAAGCGGGAGTTCTCCGCGTTCATCGCCGCGGCAGTGGAGCGTGAGCTGCGCGGTCAGGTCCTTGACGAGTACCTGGCGGACTACGAGCATCGCAAGGGACCGGTCTCCGAGCAGGCTCGGCAGCGGGCGCGGCAGGTCTTCGACGAGGTGTTCGCCGAGGAGGCCGAGTGGCCCGCCGCAAGCTGAGTCACGAGGGGACGCTGGTCCTCGACAGCGAGGGGTTGTCGAAGCTGCTCGCCGACGACGAGCAGGTGGTGGCCCTGGTTGCCGAGGCTCGCTCACGCGGCATGGAGGTCGTGATCAGCGCGCTCACCATCATCGAGGCCGTCCACGCCCGTACGGACAAATCCCGCCTGAACTGGGTGCTCTCCGGACTGCGCGTGGCCCCGGTGGGCGACGAGGAGGCCAAGGCGGCCTCGAAGCTGCTGATGGATGCCGGCTTGCACGGGCACAAGTACGCGATCGATGCCGCGGTCGCCGAAGCCGCGCTGCGGCAGCACCGCCCTGTGGTCATGTTGACCTCCGACATCGACGACATGACCAAACTCTGCGGTGATCGCGTCCGGCTCGTGGCGGTGTGATCTCCCTTTGTCCACGGCATGCGGTGCCCCGTAGCGCCAGATCAGGGCTTGGGGGAGGGGGGAGCCGACGACTCTCTACCTTCATCCGATCCCCGGGTGAAGCCGGAGGCATCGGACGCCTCGCCCTTGATTGTGCGGAGGTTCTGGGACCGCTGTAGCACCAGCTTTCCGGGCGATTGGCGGCAAGGGCGACCGCATGCGCAAGCCTGGGGCCTAAGGCGCGCGAAGAGCCGGGACACGGCTGCGGCATTGCAGGCGCGCACGAGAGTTGGTGAGCGCCGCGATCAGGTTGCAGACGTTGGGAGAAGTCCCGCAGACCTCGGCTCCCTGCCGTCACAGGTCAGGTTTGTTGTGGTGGAGTTCCGGTTCAACGTGTAGCGGGCGTAGTGCCAGCACATCGCTGATCCGGCGAGCATGCGGTGCGGAAGGGGTTCGACTCTGTGGAGTCGGACCCCTTGGTGTTTTCCGTGTGGTTTCCTCACGCGAGTTCGGGCTGCGGTTCCCCGGCCGGGCTCGATGTCGGTCGCCGTTGCCTCGGGAGCTTCGGGGTGGTTCCTCGTCCGGCGGCGCGTGCGTAGCCGTAGATCACCGATGCCGTCGCCAGGGTGAGGGCGGGGCCGTAGATCCATGGGTGTGCGGCCAACTGGGCCGGCAGAAAGCGGTACGACGCGAGGAGCGCGGCGAAGACGGCCGTGCCGTGGGCCACCAGCAGGACGGCCGGCCGGTGCCAGCCGTGGGCGAGGGAGCGCATCGCCGTCTCGACGGTGAGGGCGAAGACGACGCCGGCGATGACGTCCGCGCCGTAGTGGTAGCCGAAGCCGAGCGTCGCGGTGAGGGTGCCGGCCAGCCAGAAGGTGCCCGCGAACCGCATGGGGCGGGAGCCCTCGCGGGAGTGGACGAAGAGGGTGACGGCCCACGCCGTGTGCAGGCTGGGCATGCAGTTGCGCGGGGTGATCTCGTCGAACGGGATCGGCTGCGGGGTGCCGATCGACGGGAGGGTGTCCGGCCACAGGTGGGACACGGCCCACGCTCCGCCGTCCGCGCCGTAGGCGTAGACCGGCCCGACGACCGGGAAGACCATGTAGACGGCCGGTCCCAGCAGGCCGATGACCAGGAACGTGCGGACGAGGTGGTGGCGGGGGAAGCGGCGCTCGACGCCCACGTGGCGCAACTGGTACAGCCCGACCAGGGCCGCCGCCAGCGGGAGCTGGCCGTAGACGACGTGGAGGACGCCGGTGCTGACCGGGGCCGTGGCCTCGACGAGCCGGCCCACCAGCCATGACGGGTCGCCCAGGGCGTGGTCGGCGGTCGCGACGTACGCGTCGAGCACGGTCGTGCGGGTCTGTGACGTGATGAGCAGCCAGGTGTCGCCCGTCTTGTGGCCGGCCACCAGCAGCAGACCCAGCCCGGCGCCCTTCAGCAGCAGGGCGCGTTCCGCGCCGGTGCGGCGGGTGAGGGCGACGGCCGCGCAGCCGAGGACCACCCAGAGGGCGCCGTTGCCGAAGTTCATGTCGGCGCCGGCCGCCCAGCGCACCAGGAAGAAGACGACGTCGACGCCGATCGCGGCGGCGAGGGCGACGAGCCGTTGCCGCCAGGTGAGCACCACCAGCGTCAGGGCCAGACCGGCGTACAGCAGCGGCCCCGACTCGGGGGCGAGGACCACCTCGCGCACCTGGTGCGTGAGTGGTCCCGCCACGCCGTAGCCGCGGGCGGTGAACTCCAGCGCGACGAGGAAACCGAGGGCCGTCACGCCCGCCGTGACCCACAGCGCCGCCGCCGCTCGACGCGGGGCGGGGGGCAGGGGGCCGCCGTCGGGGCGCGTGCGCGTGGGTATGTGGGTGGGGCTGGTCTTCACTTGTGTGTTCCATGCGCTCGAGTCCGACGGTCGTCAGTTCGCATATGTTAGCTGTGCGCAGAGGGTGGGTTTTCGCTGCTCATGGGGGATATCGTCCGGCGGCGTGCGGGCCGGGGAGGGGGAGGGGCACGCGCATCCGTGCAGGGCCCTTGTGCAATTCCTCTGGAAGCCCCAATCTTTCGGCTGACGCGCAATGACGTCGTCCGTGTTGACATGGGCATGACCTGGCCCGGTCCTCGCGGACGGCCTGCTCGGCGTGCACGAACCCCACCACGCACCACCGACTGAGGAGGACCCCTCACATGGCAGTGCTGCGTCACCACCCCCACCGCACCACCCGGCGAAGACTGGCCCTCGTCGGCGCCGCGGCCACCGCGGCCCTCACCGCGAGCCTCGTCTCCGCGCTCCCCGCAGGCGCCGCCCCGGCCGCCGCGGAGGGCGTCGTCCAGTACGAGGACGCGGTGAACGCCGTCGCCGGCAGCTACATCGTGACCCTGAAGGCGGACGAGGCGAAGTCCGGCTCCGCCGAGGGCCGCGCCCTGGCGAAGAAGTACGGCGCCGACATCGAGCGCACCTACACCAAGGCCCTCAACGGGTACGCGATCGAGGCCTCCGAGACCGAGGCGAAACGTCTCGCCGCCGACCCGGCCGTCGCCTCCGTCGTCCAGAACCGCACCTTCCACGCCACCGGCACCCAGCCCAACCCGCCGTCCTGGGGCCTGGACCGCATCGACCAGCAGAACCGCCCGCTGGACAGCTCGTACACCTACCCGGACAGCGCCGGGCGGGGGGTGACGGCGTACGTCATCGACACCGGCGTCCGCATCACCCACAGCGACTTCGGCGGCCGCGCCTCCTACGGCTACGACGCCATCGACAACGACAACACCGCCCAGGACGGCCACGGCCACGGCACCCACGTCGCGGGCACCGTCGCGGGCACCTCCTACGGCGTCGCCAAGCAGGCGAAGGTCGTCGGCGTCCGGGTGCTCGACAACTCCGGCTCCGGCACCACCGCGCAGGTCGTCGCCGGCATCGACTGGGTCGCCCGCAACGCCGTCAAGCCGGCCGTCGCCAACATGTCGCTGGGCGGCGGCGCCGACAGCGCCCTCGACACCGCCGTGCGCAACGCCATCGCCTCCGGCATCACCTTCGCCGTCGCGGCCGGCAACGAGTCCACCAACGCCTCCACCAAGTCCCCGGCCCGGGTGACGGAGGCGATCACGGTCGGCGCCACCACGTCGAGCGACGCCCGCGCCAGCTACTCCAACTACGGCTCGGTCCTGGACCTGTTCGCACCCGGCTCCTCCATCACCTCCGCCTGGAGCACCGGCGACTCGGCCACCAACACCATCTCCGGTACGTCCATGGCGAGCCCGCACGTCGCCGGCGCCGCCGCGCTGCACCTGGCCGACAACCCCTCGGCCACCCCCGCGCAGGTCGCGACCGCGCTGACCTCCGCCGCCACCAGCGGCGTCGTCACCAGCCCCGGCACCGGCTCGCCCAACCGGCTGCTGCGCGTCGGCGGCGGCACCACGCCCCCGCCGACCGGCGACCGCTTCGAGAACACCGCCGACCACACCATCCGGGACAACGCCACCGTCGAGTCCCCGGTGACCGTCTCCGGCGTCTCCGGCAACGCGCCCTCGGCGCTCTCCGTCGAGGTGAAGATCGTCCACAGCTACGTCGGCGACCTCCAGGTCCAGCTGGTCGCCCCGGACGGCACGGCGTACACGCTGAAGTCGTACGGCACCGGCGGCAGCGCGGACGACATCAACGCCACGTACACCGTGAACGCCTCCTCGGAGACCGCGAACGGCACGTGGAAGCTGCGGGTCAGTGACAACGCGACCTTCGACACCGGGCGGATCGACGCCTGGGCCCTGCAGTTCTGACGACCGGCCACCCCGGCCGGTACTCCGGCCAGTCCTCCGGCCAGTCCTCCGGCCAGCTCTCCGGCCAGTTCTCCGGTCAGTACTGATCCTCGTCCTCGCGGTACGGCTCCGGGTCGGTGACCCAGCCCGCCGCGAGGACGAGGCGCGTGTGCCGGTGGACGGCGAGGAAGCCGAAGGGGCGGTCGAAGACGGCCCGGACGGTGGTGCGCAGCCAGCGCAGCCGGGGCAACCCGCCGCCCCGCATGCCGATCGCCGTCACCGTGGCGGCCTCGAAGCCCCGGGCTCCGAACCGGGCCAGCGCCGACTGCCGGGCCGCCTCGACGCACAGCGGGTACGCGCTGACGCCCGGGAAGTGGCCCGGCACCCGCCGCACGGCCGTCGTCAGCCCGAACAGCTCCGGGCGTTCCAGCAGGTCGTGCTCGGACGTGACCGAGTACGGCGGCAACGTCACGTCCAGCGTCGGCGGCCCGGGCCGCGTCGTGCCCTCCCGTACGACGTCGAGTCCCGGACCCGGCTCCCCGTACGGCAGATGGGTGCCCGGCGTCACCGGGTGCTCGCGCGCGAGGATCCCGACTCCCGCGCCCAGCACCCGCCCGGGCGCCGTCCCCTCCTCGCCCAGCAGCAGGTGGACGTCCACGGCGGTGTCGCCCAGCACCTTCAGCTCGGTGACGTGCCCGTGGGGCGTGTCCGCCACGCCGACCCGGTCCAGCAGGGCGCTGCGGCGCCACAGGCTCCCCAGCTCGCGGCCCGTCCAGGGACCGGTCTCCGGGATGAGCCACCCCTCCTCGAACGGTTTCAGCCATCGGGTGCGCAGCGCCAGCGCGCTCGCCAGGACCATCTCGGTGTCCGGCGTCACCGCCACCGGCATCCGCTCGATCAGCCCGCCCGTGCGTTTCGCCGCCCAGGCGTCCAGCGACGCCCCGTCGGCCTCCAGGTCGCCGGTGAGCACGCCGTGCGCGCCGACGGGCAGCCCCGCCTCCCACTCCTCGCGCAGTTCCAGCGTGCGCCTGGTCCACAGGCCGAGGGCGCTCTCCAGGCCGCGCACCGAGCCGAGCCCGGCGAGCAGGTCGCGGGCCGCGCCGGCCGCCCGGTCGGCGGGCAGGCCCACCGCCTCCTCCAGCTCGGCCCGGGCCCGGCCCGCCGCGCCGTCCGCGAGGAGGGCGAGCAGGGGCCACACGCCCACCGCCGAGAACACCGTGCCGCCCCTCGTGGTGGCCGCCCAGCGCGCGGTGAGGTCGTTCACCGCCCGGATCGTCGCGTTCGTGACCCGCATACCGCCCCCTCCGCGCCGCGCATACCGCCCCCTCCGTGCCGCGCTTACCATGCGCTCAGTGATCGGCCGTCCGTCCGTCGGGGCCGGCCGCCCCCGTCCCGCGGCGCCTTCGCGTCACCGCCCGAAACAGGAGCACGGTACACGTGTCCATACCGCCGCCGCCCGGCCCCCAAGGGCCCTACTCCTACGGGCAGTTCCCGCAGACCCCGGCCGCGCGGACCCCGCCCCCGCAGGGACAGTTCCCGCCGCGGGGGCCCTACCCGCCGCAGGGGCCGTATCCCCCGCCGCAGGGCCACCACCCGGGCGCCTGGGGCGGGCCGTACGCCGCCCCGCCCCGGCCGGCGCCCGTCAACGGTGTCGCCATCGCCGCGTTCGTGCTCGGCGTCCTCTGCTTCGTACCCGCGGCCGGTCTCGTGCTGGGCCTGATCGCGCTGGCCCGGATCCGGCGGCGGGGCGAGCGGGGCAAGGGGTTCGCCGTGGCCGGGTCGGTGCTGTCCTCGGTGGGACTGGCGCTGTGGGTCCTGTCGCTGTCCACGGGTGCCGCCGGTGACTTCTGGGACGGCTTCCGGGACGCCGCGCGGGGCGAGGGCACCGCCTACGCGCTCGCCGAGGGCCAGTGCTTCACCACCCCGAGCGGCTCCCTGCGCGGGGTGACGTACGACGTCGACGAGGTGCCGTGCGCCCAGGAGCACGACGGCGAGGTCTTCGCCGCCTTCGACCTGCCGGGCGGGGACTTCCCCGGCGACGGGGAGATCGGCCGGACCGCCGACGAACGCTGCTACGCCCTCCAGGACACCTACGCCATGGACCGCTGGGCCGTTCCGGACGACGTCGACGTGTACTACCTGACGCCGACCTCGCAGAGCTGGCGCACGGGCGACCGCGAGGTCACCTGCCTGTTCGGGAACACGGACGAGCGGGGCACCCTGACCGGCTCGCTGCGCAACGACGGCGCGCGGCTCGACCCGGACCAGCACACCTACCTGCTGGCGGAGGGCCACCTCAACCGGGCCATGGACGAGATCCCCGTGGCCGGGACCGTCGAGGAGGACCTGCCCGGATACCAGGTCTGGGCGGGCCAGGTGTCGGAGGCGCTCATCCGGGAGACCGGCCTGCTGCGCGGGCACGGCTGGCCCGGTGACGCCGAGCGGCCGGTCGCCGACCTGGTCGAGGACCTGGAGGCGGCCCAGAAGGAGTGGGGCCTGGCCGCGAAGGCCACCGACGCCGACACCTACTACGAACACCTCGACCAGGGGTACGCGCTCGTCGAGGCCGACTCCACGGTCACCGCCCGCAAGGCTCTGGGGCTGGACACGACGCCGCCGGTCCACGAGGGAGAGGGCGGCGGCGGGGGAGAGAGCCCCAGCATAGAGGTGTGAGGACGGCTATAGCGGGGAGAAAGTGCCTGCGTAAAGCCCTCCGGGGCCACAAGTCATCACATCGAGTGATTCTCTGGCCTTTGCTTGCCTGGCACAACCTACGGTTGCCACGCTGTTGCTGTCTGTACAACCCGATGGGAGCGGCCAGTGACATTCGGTGAGCAGCCGGCGTATCTGCGTGTCGCGGGTGATCTCCGCAAGAAGATCGCCGACGGCCTGCTGCCGCCCCACACCCGCCTCCCGTCCCAGGCGCGGATCCGCGAGGAGTACGGCGTCTCGGACACCGTCGCCCTGGAGGCGCGCAAGGTCCTGATGGCCGAAGGACTGGTCGAGGGGCGCTCCGGTTCCGGGACGTACGTGCGCGAGCGGCCCGTGCCCCGGCGCATCGCCCGTTCCGGGTTCCGGCCGGCCGGCGGTGCCACGCCCTTCCGGCAGGAGCAGGCCGACGGCGAGGCGCGCGGCACCTGGGAGTCGCGCAGCGAGCAGGCGGAGGCGAGCGGCGCCGTAGCCGAGCGGCTCGGGATCAAGCCCGGCGACCGTGTGATGTGCACGCGGTACGTCTTCCGGGAGGCCGGCGAGGCCATGATGCTCTCCACCTCCTGGGAGCCGCTGGACCTCACCGGCCGCACACCGGTGATGCTGCCCGAGGAGGGGCCGCTCGGCGGCATGGGCGTCGTCGAGCGGATGGCCGCCATCGACGTCATCGTGGACAACGTCACCGAGGAGGTCGGCGCCCGCCCCGGCCTCGCGGAGGAGCTGCTCGCGCTGGGCGGGGTCCCGGGGCACGTGGTCCTGGTCGTCCAGCGCACCTTCTACGCCTCGGGCCGGGCCGTCGAGACGGCCGACGTGGTCGTCCCGGCCGACCGCTACCGGGTGGCGTACCACCTGCCCGTCAAGTAGCGGCGCCGCCGGGGGAGTTCAGGCGCCCCCGGTGGTGTGAGATGGCGCACGCCTCCCGTGCGCCTCCCGCGCCCCTTTTCCGTCGTCCGACCGGCTTCCGCACTCCCCGCCGTGCTCCGTGCGGCGCCGCGATCCGGTCGTTCCCCCAGGTCGTCACCGTCGCCCCGGCATGCCCTCTGACCGGAAGCGCATGAGTGCGGGGACGGCGCATTCCGCATCGTGCGCCCCCGGCGTTCTGGCTGGTTGCGTACCTCTTTGTGTAAAGCCGTATTCGCTCCGTGAAGGTTAGGCGTAGGCTCGGGCATATGCGGAATGCGGTTTCCTTGACGGGCGGGGCGCGGCGCGTGCCGTGGACGGGATGGGGAGGGGCGCGATGAACGACAGCACGGTCACTCTGCCCTGGTTGGTCTTCCGGCAGGACGACAACGGCAACCGCTACCGCGTGGGCAGGTACGCGACCCGGGCCGAGGCCCAGCGGATCGCGGACACCCTCGACGGTCGCGGACACAAGCAGCTCTACTGGGTCGAGAAGCTCGGCGCGAACGGCACGGGCGCGTCGGACTGACCACGCCCCGGCCCGTAGGCTCCGTCGCATGACGGAACGGATCGTGGTGGGCGCCGCCCTGATCGACGGCGGACGCCTGCTCGCCGCGCGCCGCAGCGCCCCGGCCGAGCTGGCCGGACGGTGGGAGCTGCCCGGCGGCAAGGTGGAGGAGGGCGAGACGCCCGAGGCGGCCCTCGTGCGCGAACTGCGCGAGGAGCTGGGCGTGGCCGCCGAGCCCGGTACGCGGGTCCCCGGGCAGTGGCCCCTGCGGTCCCCCTTCGTCCTGCACGTGTGGACCGCGCGCCTGCTGCCCGGCTCGCCCGCCCCCGAGCCGCTGGAGGACCACGACGCCCTGCGCTGGCTCGCCCCGGCCGAAGTGTGGGACGTGCCCTGGCTCGACCAGGACGTGCCGGCCGTCGAGCAGGCGCTCGCGCACCTGGGGCCGGCGGCGAAGAACGCGCCGGGCGCCTGAACGGACCGGCGTGCGAGCCGCCCGCACCACCGGTGCCGCCGTGCGCCCTCCCGGGCGGTAACCGGACCCGAATATCGGGTATGTGCCCATTAACCCCATGAAACCGGGCATGGGTGCGGGTCACCGGCCGGGGAAGTGATCGGCGTGATCGACAGCGATGGCGGCTGTGCGGAGTGGGTCTTTCCCGCGGCGCCCGACGCCGTGCGCACCGCCCGCGCCCACGTCCGGCGCACCCTGCACGGATGGGACCTCGACAGCGTCGGCGACATCGCCGCCCTGCTGGTCAGCGAGCTGGTCACCAACGCCCTGCGGCACGCCACCGGCCCCATCGGCGTACGGCTGCTGCGACGCCCCGCCGGGCCGGTGGCCGTCCTGCTGGTGGAGGTCTCCGACCCGCTGCCCGACCCGCCCCGCGAGCGCGTCGCCCGGCCCGGGGACGAGGACGGGCGGGGCCTGCACCTGGTCGCGTCCTCCGCCCGCCGCTGGGGGACCCGGCCCGCCGACGTGGGCAAGACGGTGTGGTTCGAACTCGCGCTGCCGGAATGACCGCCGACGCGGGCCGCCTCCCGCCCCGGCCGTTCCCGCCAGGCCTCCGCGCCTCCGCGCCTTCGCGCCTCCACGCCTTCGCGCCTCCACGCCTTCGCGCCTCCATGCCCCGGTGCCTCCGCGCGGCCGGAACGTCCCGGTATCGGGCCCGGTCCCGCCCGCCGGCCGGTCCAGGCCAGTGGCAGTTGTGGACCCGCGTGATTCGATGCCGTGTCCGCTGGTTAGAAGACTGGAAGTGTTGTCACGGTCCGGACCGAAAACCATCGGGACCGTGCTGTGATCGTGAACACCGTGTCGTGCGGCGCCGTAGTGCTGGATACTGCGGGCAGCCGCCCCCGGTGACCGGTGCCGGACGCGGTGAGCTGGAGGGGACGGTTCGCGTGAGCGAGATACCAGCGAGGGCCACGGAGTCCGAGGGCCCGTCGGACGGCGTGCCGTTCGGTGACGCGGTGTGGCAGAGCAGCCCGCCCGGCTCCATCTACGACTACATCAAGGTCGCCTCCTTCTCCATCGGCCCCGACGGACTCGTCGACCAGTGGAGCCTGCGCGCGGAACAACTGCTCGGCATCCCGGCCCGGCACGCCGTGGGCACCGACCCCATCGAAGCCTTCATCGATCCCGACCTGCGGGCCCGCGGCCAGCGCAAGATGGCCGAGATCCTCGACGGGCGGGAGTGGACCGGCGTGGTCCCCTTCCGGGTGCCGGACGACGGCACCGACGGCGCGCAGCGCGGCGGCGGCCGGCGGGGGCTCGCCGAGGTGTACGTCATGCCGACGCGGACGGAGGACGGGGACAAGGCCGCCGTCTGCATCGTCGTGGACGTCCGCGTGCTGCGCAGCATCGAGACCGACCTCGCCGCCTCACAGGCCATATTCGGCCAGTCTCCCTTCGGCTTCCTGCTCATCGACCCCGACCTGAGGGTGCGCCGCGCCAACGAGCGGTTCGCCTCCGTCTTCGGCGGCACCCCCGACGACCACCGCGGCAAGGGCGTCCACGACTACCTGCCGCGGGCCGAGGCCGACCGGGTCTCCGCGACCCTGCGGCGGGTCCTGGAGACCGGCGACTCCATCACCGACATGCACGTCACCGGGTTCACGCCGGGCACCGAGGACCGCCGCCACTGGTCCGTCAACCTCTACCGCGTGCACAGCGGTTCGGGCCGGCCCATCGGCGTCGCCTGGCTGGGAACCGACATCACCGCCCGCCGCGAGGCCGCCCGCGAGGCCGCCAACGCCCGGCGCAACCTCGCCCTCCTCAACGAGGCAGGGGCCCGCATCGGCAACTCCCTCGACCTGGAGACCACCGCCCGCGAACTCCTCGACGTCGTCGTCCCCGGCTTCTGCGACCTGGCCACCGTCGACCTCTACCAGGGCCTGCTGGTGGGCGACGAGACCCCGCCCGGCCTCGCCGACGGCAGCGCGGAGCTGCGCCGGGTCGCGTTCTCCAGCGCCGTCTCCGACGCGCCGTTCCACGGCACCGGCGAGCGGGTCAAGCTCGGGGCCCTCCACCACTACCCGTTCAACTCGCCCTGCGCCGACGCCCTGCGCACCGCCCGGCCGCGCACCGTCCCCGCCGAGGAGGGCGGGCTCGTGCAGTCCACGCTCGCCGTGCCGATGGTCGCCCACGACACGGTCGTCGGACTGGCGCAGTTCGCCCGGACCAAGGGCAGCGAACCGTTCGGGGACCGCGACCGCGACCTCGCCGTGGAGCTGGCCGCGCGCGCCGCCGTCTGCATCGACAACGCCCGCCTCTACCGCCGCGAGCACGAGCGCGCGCTGATACTGCAGCGCTCCCTGCTCCCGCCCGGCGACCCCGAGGCGTCCGGCCTCGACATCGCCTGCCGCTACTTGCCCGGGAACGCGGCCACCGGACGGCCCAGCGAAGTCGGCGGCGACTGGTTCGACGTCATCGAACTCCCCGGCCACCGCACCGCGCTGGTCGTCGGCGACGTCATGGGCCGCGGGCTGCGCGCCGCCGTCGCGATGGGCGAACTGCGCACCGCCGTACGGACCCTGGCCCAGCTCGACATCGAACCGGCCGAAGTGCTCTCCCAGCTCGACGAGATCGCCCGCGGCCTCGGCGCCCCCGGCGGCGTCCAGCAGGCGACGCGCGCGGCCCGCCGCCCCCGCGAGAAGGACCTCTCCGAGGTGTACCTGGCGACCTGCGTGTACGCCGTCTACGACTCGGTGACCAGGCGCTGCACCTTCGCCAACGCGGGCCACCTGCCCCCCGTCCTGGTCGAGCCCGGCGAGTCCGCGCTGATGCTGGACGTGCCGCCGGGCCTGCCGCTCGGCGTCGGCGGGGAACCCTTCGAGGAGGTGGAGGTCGAACTGCCCGAGGGCTCGCTGCTCGCGCTCTACACGGACGGCCTGGTCGAGAGCCGCGACCACCCCCTCGACGAGGGACTCCAGGCCTTCGTGGGCGCCCTCACCGACCCCACGCGCCCCCTCGAGGACGTCTGCGACCAGGTCCTCAACACCCTCGACAGCCACCACGGCGAGGACGACATCGCCCTGCTGATGGCCCGCGTCCAGGGACTGCCCAGCGACTGTGTCGGCGACTGGACTCTGCCGCGCGAGCCGCGCAGCGTCGGCCGGGCCCGCGAGCTGGCCCGCGCCCAGCTGCTCGACTGGGACCTGGAACCGCTGGTCGACACGACGGAGCTGCTGGTCAGCGAACTGGTCACCAACGCCCTCCGCTACGGCGAGGGCGAGATCAGACTCCGCCTCCTGCTCGACCGCACCCTGGTCTGCGAGGTCTGGGACTCGGGCCTGGTGCAGCCCCGTCGGCGCCGCGCCCGCGACACCGACGAGGGCGGCCGCGGCCTGCAGCTGGTCGGCCTGCTCAGCGCGGCCTGGGGCTCACGCCGTACGCCACGCGGCAAGACGGTGTGGTTCGAGCTGCCCCTGCCGGGCGGCGACACCCCGCTGGCGGACCCGGCGGAGGCGTTGCTGAGCCTGTTCTGACCCGGCCCGGGGTCGTCCGGGTGCGGGCCCGCCGGACGCGGCGCGCGCGGGCGTACCCGGCCAGCAGGAGCGCCGCCCCGGCCGTGACCAGGGGCGGCACCAGGTCGGCGGAGATCACGACGCGGCACCCCTCGCCGCAACCGGAACACCGGTTCGAGTCGTCCACGCTGGCAACACGCTCGGAGCGTATGCGCGGCAACCGGCCACCGCGACCGGGCCCGGGCCAAAGGGAGGGGACCCCGTGGCGAACACGGAGCCGAGAGACACCGAACCGACACCCGAGCCCGAAGCCGAACCGACACCCGAGCCGAAAGCCGAACCGAAAGCCGCCGACGGCGATCAACCCCCACAGGGGCCACCCGCACCCGACCCCGAAAGCCGCACGGGTGGTGCGGGTGGGAACCAGAACGCCGAAGGCGAAGCCGAGGCCCCCGAACCCCCACGCACCGGCACCGGCCCCCGCACCCGCACCCGCATCCGCCGGACCGCCCTCGCCGTCCTCCTCGTCCTGCTCCTCCCCCTCCTCGCCGCCGAGACGGCCCTGCGCGTCACGTACATGGGCGACCCCGCCGACGGCACCCACACCAGGAACCGCGACGCGATGTGGCTCGGCCACGCCTGGGTCGACGGCCGCAAGACCGACGCCGACCTCGCCGCCTTCGCCCGTCGCGTCAAGACCACCGGCATCCGCGACCTCTACGTCCACACCGGGCCGATGGAGCACGACGGCACCCTGCCCGCCTCCCGGTACCCCAGGGCCCGTTGGCTGATCGACGCCGTGCACCGCGAGCTGCCCGGCGTCCGTGTGCAGGCCTTCCTCGGCGACGTCCTCGCCACCGAGGGCCCCGACGGCATGGTCCTGGAGCGGGCCGGCACCCGTGCCGCCGTCGTCCGCAGCGCCGCTCAGGTCCTGGACGCGGGCTACGACGGCGTCCACCTCGACCTGGAGCCCCTGCACTCCGGCGACCGGAACTACCTCGCCCTCCTCGACGATCTGCGCGAGACGACCCGCGCCCGGGACGCCCGGCTGTCCGTGGCCGCCCACCAGATCGACCCGCTCCCGGCCCTGCACACCGTCTTCGGCGTCTTCACCGAGCACCCCAAGTGGTGGTCGCAGGAGTTCTTCGGCCAGGTCGCCCGCCGCGTCGACCAGATCGCCGTGATGACGTACGACACCGCGCAGCCACTGGAGAGCACCTACGGGGGTTACGTCGCCCAGCAGACCTCCCTCGCCCTGGAGGTCACCCCGCCCACCACCCACCTGCTGATCGGCCTGCCCTTCTACCACGAGAGCAACTTCGACCACTGGGGTCATGCCGAGACGGTCGCCGCCGCCGTCCGCGGCGCCCGCCTCGGCCTGTCCCGGACCGACGCCGACCGGGAACTGTTCGGTCTCGCCCCCTACATCGACTTCGCGGCGACGGAGACGAACTGGAAGGAGTACCGGGAGGGCTGGGTCCGCTGAGCGCGGCCGTGCGCCGTCAGGACCGGCGCCTGATCTTCGAACCCAGCCACACCAGCGGGTCGTACTTGCGGTCCACGGCCCGCTCCTTCAGGGGGATCAGCGCGTTGTCCGTGATCTTGATGCCCTCGGGGCAGACCTCCGTGCAGCACTTGGTGATGTTGCAGTAGCCGAGGCCGTGCTCGTCCTGGGCCGCGCGGCTGCGGTCCAGGCCGGTGTCCCCGGCCGCGTCCAGCGGGTGCATGTCCAGTTCGGCCACGCGCATGAGGAAGCGCGGGCCCGCGAAGGCCGGCTTGTTCTCCTCGTGGTCGCGCACCACATGGCAGGTGTCCTGGCACAGGAAGCACTCGATGCACTTGCGGAACTCCTGCGAGCGGTCCACGTCCTCCTGCGTCATCCGGTACTCGCCCGGTCCGAGGTCGGCGGGCGGCACGAACGCCGGGATCTCACGGGCCTTGGTGTAGTTGAAGCCGACGTCCGTCACCAGGTCGCGGACGACCGGGAAGGCGCGCAGGGGCGTGACGGTGATCGTCTCCTCGCGGCTGAAGACGGACATGCGGGTCATGCACAGCAGCCGCGGCCGCCCGTTGATCTCCGCCGAGCACGAACCGCACTTGCCCGCCTTGCAGTTCCAGCGCACGGCGAGGTCGGGGGCCTGGGTGGCCTGGAGGCGGTGGACGATGTCGAGGACCACCTCGCCCTCGTTCACCTCGACCCGGAAGTCCTCCAGGCCGCCGCCGTCCGCGTCGCCCCGCCACACCCGGAAGCGGGCCTCGTAGCCGCTCATTCGGACAGCTCCTCCTCGGCGAGGTACTTGACCAGCTCCTCCTTCTCGAAGAGGGCCAGCAGGTCGGGCCGGACGGGCTCGGTGGTCTCCCGCTCCAGTGTGATCTGGCCGCGCTCGGGGTCCGTCGCCGCCAGGCCGCCCGTCGGGTCGGCCAGCGAGCAGAGCAGGTTGACCGGGCGCCATCTGCGGTCCATCGACGGATGGTCCTCGCGGGTGTGCCCGCCGCGCGACTCGGTGCGTTCCAGCGCGGCCCGTGCCACGCACTCGCTGACCAGCAGCATGTTGCGCAGGTCCAGGGCGAGGTGCCAGCCCGGGTTGAACTGCCGGTGCCCCTCGACGCCGGCCCGGCGGGCCCGCAGCCGCAGCTCCGCGAGCCGCTCCAGGGCCTGCTTCATCTCGGCCTCGCGGCGGATGATGCCGACCAGGTCGTTCATCGTCTGCTGCAGTTCCTGGTGGAGGGTGTAGGGGTTCTCCGGCGGGCCCGCGCCGGGGTCCTCCGCCTCCGCGGAGAAGGGCCGCAGGGCCTCCGCCGCGGCCGCGTCGATCTGTACGTCGTCCACCCGGGGCCGCGCCCCGGGCGCCCGCTGTGCCGCGTGCCCGGCCGCGTGCCGGCCCGCCCGGCGCCCGAACACCAGCAGGTCGGAGAGCGAGTTCCCGCCGAGCCGGTTGGAGCCGTGCATGC
The DNA here is from genome assembly GCF_044142145.1 of Streptomyces sp. BK79. NCBI lineage: Bacteria > Bacillati > Actinomycetota > Actinomycetes > Kitasatosporales > Streptomycetaceae > Streptomyces > Streptomyces sp. BK79. Next base: position 73,403 of record NZ_JBHVOC010000015.1, on the reverse strand, counting down.
CGCCGGCCACCTCACCGGCCGCGTACAGCCCCGGCACCCCGCGCGCGGCGGCCGTGTCGGAGTCGACGGCGATGCCGCCCATCACGTAGTGGCAGGTGGGCCCGACCTCCATCGGCTCGGCCGTGATGTCGACGTCGGCCAGCTCCTTGAACTGGTGGTACATGGAGGGCAGCCGGCGCCGGATCACGTCGGCGGGCATCCGGGTCGAGACGTCGAGGAAGACCCCGCCGTGCGGGGAGCCCCGGCCCTCCTTGACCTCGGCGTTGATGGCCCGGGCCACCTCGTCCCGGGGGAGCAGCTCGGGAGGCCGCCGGTTGTGGTCCGGGTCGTCGTACCAGCGGTCGGCCTCCTCCTCCGTCACCGCGTACTTGTCCTTGAAGACGTCGGGCACGTAGTCGAACATGAACCGCCTGCCGTCGGAGTTCCTGAGCACCCCGCCGTCGCCGCGCACCGACTCCGTGACGAGGATGCCCTTGACCGACGGCGGCCAGACCATGCCCGTCGGGTGGAACTGCACGAACTCCATGTTGAGCAGCGGCGCCCCGGCCAGCAGCGCCAGGGCGTGGCCGTCCCCGGTGTACTCCCACGAGTTCGACGTCACCTTGAAGGACTTGCCGATGCCGCCGGTGGCGATCACCACGGCGGGGGCCTCCAGCACGAAGAAGCGGCCGGTCTCGCGCTCGTAGCCGAAGACACCGCCGACCCGGCCGCCCTCCTTGAGGACGCGGGTGACCGTGCACTCCTGGAAGACCTTCAGCCGCGACTCGTGGTCGCCGGTCTCGCGGAAGTCCTCCTGCTGGAGCGAGACGATCTTCTGCTGGAGGGTGCGGATCAGCTCCAGGCCCGTGCGGTCGCCGACGTGGGCGAGGCGCGGGTACTCGTGGCCGCCGAAGTTGCGCTGCGAGATCCGGCCGTCCTTCGTCCGGTCGAACAGCGCGCCCCAGGTCTCCAGCTCCCACACCCGCTGCGGGGCCTCCTGGGCGTGCAGCTCGGCCATCCGCCACTGGTTGAGGAACTTGCCGCCGCGCATCGTGTCGCGGAAGTGGACCTTCCAGTCGTCGCCCGGGTTCGCGTTGCCCATGGCCGCCGCGATGCCGCCCTCGGCCATCACGGTGTGCGCCTTGCCGAACAGCGACTTGCAGACCACGGCCGTACGGGCGCCCCGTTCGCGGGCCTCGATGGCGGCGCGCAGGCCGGCGCCGCCCGCGCCCACCACGACGACGTCCCATTCCTGCCGGTCGACCACGGACATCACAAGGCCCCACTCATCAGAAGAAACGCGGATCGTCGAAGGCACCGGACGCGACGAGATAGACGTAGAAGTCGGCGAGCGCCACGCTCAGCAGCGACGCCCAGGCCAGCTGCATGTGGCGGGCGTTGAGCTTGCCGGCCCACTGCCACAGCCGGTAGCGCACGGGGTGCCGGGAGAAGTGCCTGAGCTTGCCGCCGACGATGTGCCGGCAGGAGTGGCAGGAGAGGGTGTACGCCCAGATCAGCACGATGTTGGCGAGGAACACCAGGGTTCCCAGGCCCATGTGGCCCCACGCGTAGTGCTCGTCGCGGAAGGCGAGCACCGTGTCGTAGGTGAGGATCAGCGCGACCAGGAGGGCGGCGTAGAAGAAGTACCGGTGGACGTTCTGCAGGACCAGCGGGAAGCGGGTCTCGCCGGTGTACTTCTTGTGCGGCTCGGCCACCGCGCAGGCCGGCGGGGACGCCCAGAAGCCCCGGTAGTAGGCCTTGCGGTAGTAGTAGCAGGTCAGGCGGAAGCCGAGCGGGAAGATCAGGATGATGATCGCGGGGGAGATCCCCCACCAGCTCCCGAACAGCTCCCAGTTGGGACCGCCGCGCATCGGCTCGCAGTTCTCGGCCAGGCAGGGGGAGTAGAAGGGCGAGACGTACGGGGCCGCGTAGTAGTCCGCGGCGGCGAAGGCCCGCCAGGTCGAGTAGACGACGAAGGCCAGCAGGCCGGCGGCGGTGGCGGCCGGCGCCAGCCACCAGCGGTCGGTGCGCAGGTGCGGGGCGCGGATGGCGGCGCGCGTCGGGGTGTGGACGCCACCACCCCCGGGGCGGGGGTCGGTGGCTGGGGGTTCCGTACCAGTGGCCACTGGGCGACTCCGGTGGGTCGGGTCGGGTTCAGGGAGCGCGGCGGTCGCGGGCTCCCAGGCCCTCGTCGTCCGAGTCCGTCCACAGTGAGCCGTCGTACGGCGTGTCGGGGATCGTGACGAGGTCCGGACGCCTGGGCGCGTCCGGTACGGCCGCCGCGCGCAGCAGCGCGACGCTCTCGCGCAGGTGGTCGGCGTCGGTGCGGACCCGGCGGACCTCCAGGCCGCCGTCGCCCAGCAGGCGCTCCAGCCGGGCCACCGACCGGGAGAGGTCGTCGAGACTGCGCTGGATCGATGACAGGTCGTCGTGCACGGACATGACGTGACCTCGCTTCCGTCGGACACGGCACGGCGGCCGGCCTTGGATGGTGACGCTCATGCGCCTGAGAGTGTCGCGCGTCACACCCGCCGCTGGGAAGGGACGTGCGGTGATTGGCCGGGGCGTGTCGGCGCATCGCGGGTGGCGTTGGGCCGCACGGGTGGGCTTGGGGGCCGTCGTCGCCGTGTCTCCCGGCGTCGCCGAACCGTTTCCTCTTCAGTGGCCGCATCCCCGTCCGGATACAAATGATCAACTCCAAATACCGCATATGAGGCGCATGCCGCAGGAAAGGCGCATGCCGCCCACAGCGATCACCAGGCCCGCGGCCTTCCGGAGGTAGCAGAGATGTCCCACGTCGGCGTCGGACCGCGCGCGGTCACGCGCTCGGTCGCCTTCCTCACCGCGGGCGTGCTCACGCTTCCCGTGCTGACCGGATGCAGCTCCGAGGACCCGTCGGGCAAGCCGCTCGCCGAACAGGACATCGCCGCCGCGGCCCGCGCCCGGGTCTCCGACGGCGGCACCCTGCGCTGGGCCGTGGACTCCGTACCGGACACGCTGAACACCTTCCAGTCGGACGCCGACGCCACCACCACCCGCGTCGCGCAGGCCGTGCTGCCCTCGATGTACCGGACGGACGAGACCGGCCGCCCGGTGCGCAACCCCGACTACCTGGAGTCGGCCGAGGTCGTCGAGACCGAGCCCAAGCAGGTCGTCGTCTACAAGCTCAACCAGCAGGCCGTCTGGAGCGACGGACGGGAGATCGGCGCCGCCGACTTCGCCGCCCAGTGGCGGGCCCTGTCGGGCAAGGACAGCGCGTACTGGACCGCCCGCAACGCCGGCTACGACCGCATCGAGAAGATCGAGCGCGGCGCCAGCGACCTGGAGGTCAAGGTCACCTTCAGCCGGCCCTACGCCGACTGGAAGTCGCTGTTCACGCCGCTGTACCCGAAGGACGTCACGGGCACGCCGGACGCCTTCAACGACGGGGCGCGGCGGACGCTCGCGGTCACCGCCGGCCCCTTCGTCCCGAAGAAGGTCGACACGCAGGAGGACCAGGTCGTCCTCACCCCCAATCCGCGCTGGTGGGGCGGCGCGCCCAAGCTCAGGAAGATCGTCCTGCGCGCCGTACCCCGCGACGAGCGGGTCTCCGAGCTGGTCGCCGGCCGGCTCGACCTGGCCGAGATCGACCCGAAGACCGCCGAGCAGGTCGCCGTGGCCGCCGGACCCCCGGACGCGGGCGCCGGCGACACCGGCACGCCGCTCATGGGACCGGACGGCACCCCCGCCGCCGGCGCGGGCGGCTCACCGCTGCCCGGCCCGCAGGGCAGGTCCGCCGCACAGGCGCTGCGCTCCTGGGCGGTCGCCAACGGCTCCGACGAGGAGGCCGCCGAGGAGGAGGTCCTCGCCCGCGAGGAGCGGCGCGAGGCCCGGGCGAAGCTCGAACGGCGGCAGAAGGCCCTCAGCGGCTTCGAGGTCCGCAAGTCGCTGGAGCCCGCCTACACGCAGCTCGCCCTCAACGGCGCCGACGGCCCCCTCGCCGACGAACGCGTCCGCAGGGCCGTCGCCCGCGCCGTGGACCGGGAGAAGCTGGCCGAGGCGGTGCTGAAGCCGCTGGGGCTGCCCGCCGAGCCCGTGGACAGCCACCTCGCCCTGTCCGGCCAGCCCGTCTACGCCGACGGCAGCGGCGCCCTGGGCGAGCAGGACGTCAAGGAGGCCCGCGCCCTCCTCGCGGACGCCGGGTGGGTGCCCGGCGGGCCCGTGAAGAAGTCCGAGAACGGCGAGAAGGCGGCCGGCGCGGAGAAGTCCGACGACGGCAAGGACGAGGAGGAGTCCGAGGGCGGCGACGACGGGACGTACATCGTCGGCGAGGACGACGGGAAGAACGACGAGGACAAGGACAAGGAAAAAGAGAAGGAGAAGGAGAAGGGCAAGGACGAGGGCGAGGACGAGGAGAAGGGCAAGGGGGACGAGGGCAGCGGGGGCGGCGGCTCCGGCCGGGAGAGCGGCGAGGAGCACAGCGACGGCAGGAACACCGCCCAGGGCGGCGCCCCCGGCGCCTACGCCCCCAAGGGCACCGCCGCCCCGGCCGGCTCGGCGGCGGCCCCCCTCGCCAAGGACGGCAAGGCGCTCACCCTGCGTTTCGTGCTCCCCTCCGGACCCGGCTCCGAGGCCCTGCGCACCGTGGCCGACCGGGTCTCGGACATGCTGGACAAGATCGGCATCGGCACCGACATCACCAAGGTCCCGGACGAGAGCTACTTCAAGGACCACGTCGCCTCCGGCGAGTACGACCTGGCGCTCTACTCCTGGCCCGCCACCGCCTTCCCCGCCACCGACGCCCGCCCCATCTACGCCAAGCCCGTCCCGGCCGCCGACGGCTCCCTGAACGTCGCGCAGAACTACACGCGGGTCGGTACCGACCAGGTCGACCAGCTCTTCGACCAGGCCCTCGCGACGCTGGACGAGAAGGAGGCCCGGGGCCTGCTGCGCAAGGCCGACTCGCGGATCTGGGCGGCGGCGGGCTCCCTGCCCCTCTACCAGCGCCCCCAGCTCACGGCGGCCCGGAAGAACCTGGCCAACGCGGGCGCCTTCGGCTTCGAGACGCCGGTCTTCGAGGACATGGGCTTCCTGAAGAAGGGTGCCCAGGGCTCGCGCCCGTCGGCCTCCCCGGCCTCCTGACCGGGCCCGGTCCACCCTCCGGGAGGGGCCCCGCGCGGCCCCTCCCGCCCGTCCCGGCCGCACCCGGCAAGCTCCAGTCCCCCGGGCCCCGTACCATTGGGTGAGGCCGTGGCATGTATCGCCCGGCAGGCCCGCGTGACACGGACGTACGCGAGGGCCGTCCTCACACCCTCCGGGAGTACGCCTCATATGGCCACGCGCCACGACATCCGCAACGTCGCCATCGTCGCCCACGTCGACCACGGCAAGACCACCATCGTCGACGGAATGCTCAAGCAGGCCGGTGCCTTCGCCGCGCACCAGCTCGACTCCGTCGACGACCGCATGATGGACTCGAACGACCTGGAGCGTGAGAAGGGCATCACGATCCTGGCCAAGAACACGGCGGTGAAGTACCACCCGAAGGATGGCGGCGACGTCATCACCATCAACATCATCGACACCCCCGGCCACGCCGACTTCGGCGGCGAGGTCGAGCGCGGTCTGTCGATGGTCGACGGCGTCGTCCTGCTCGTGGACGCCTCCGAGGGTCCGCTGCCGCAGACCCGCTTCGTGCTCCGCAAGGCGCTCCAGCAGCGGCTGCCGATCATCCTCTGCATCAACAAGACGGACCGCCCGGACTCCCGGATCGACGAGGTCGTCAACGAGACGTACGACCTCTTCCTCGACCTGGACGCCGACGAGGAGCAGATCGAGTTCCCGATCGTCTACGCCTGCGGCCGGGACGGCGTCGCCTCCCTCACCAAGCCGGAGGACGGCACGGTCCCGTCGGACTCCACCAGCCTGGAGCCGTTCTTCTCGACGATCCTGGACCACATCCCGGCGCCGACCTACGACGAGGACGCCCCCCTCCAGGCGCACGTGACCAACCTGGACGCGGACAACTTCCTCGGCCGCATCGCCCTGCTGCGCGTCCACCAGGGCGAGCTGAAGAAGGGCCAGACCGTCGCCTGGATGAAGCGCGACGGGACCGTCAGCAACGTGCGCATCTCCGAGCTGATGATGACCGAGGCGCTCACCCGCAAGCCCGCCGAGAAGGCCGGCCCGGGTGACATCTGCGCCGTCGCCGGCATCCCGGACATCATGATCGGCGAGACCCTCGCCGACCAGGAGAACCCGGTCCCGCTGCCGCTGATCACGGTGGACGAGCCCGCGATCTCCATGACCATCGGCACCAACACCTCGCCGCTGGTCGGCCGCGGCGCCACCGGCAAGGGCGCGGACAACAAGGCGGTCGTCAAGGACCGCAAGGTCACCGCCCGCCAGGTCAAGGACCGCCTCGACCGGGAGCTGATCGGCAACGTCTCGCTCCGCGTCCTGGACACCGAGCGCCCCGACGCCTGGGAGGTGCAGGGCCGTGGTGAGCTGGCGCTGGCCATCCTGGTCGAGCAGATGCGCCGCGAGGGCTTCGAGCTGACCATCGGCAAGCCGCAGGTCGTCACCAAGGAGGTCGACGGCAAGACGTACGAGCCCGTCGAGCGCATGACGATCGACGTGCCCGAGGAGCACATGGGCGCGGTCACGCAGCTCATGGGCGTGCGCAAGGGCCGCATGGACAACATGTCGAACCACGGCTCCGGCTGGGTCCGCATGGAGTTCGTCGTGCCGTCCCGCGGTCTGATCGGCTTCCGTACCGAGTTCCTGACCCAGACCCGCGGCACCGGAATCGCCCACTCCATCCACGAGGGCCACGAGCCCTGGTTCGGCACCCTCACGACCCGTAACAACGGCTCGCTGGTCGCCGACCGCTCCGGTGCCGTCACCGCGTTCGCGATGACGAACCTCCAGGAGCGCGGCGTGCTCTTCACGGAGCCCGGCACCGAGGTGTACGAGGGCATGATCGTCGGCGAGAACTCCCGTTCCGACGACATGGACGTCAACATCACCAAGGAGAAGAAGCTCACGAACATGCGGTCGGCCTCGGCCGACTCGTTCGAGGCGATCGTCCCGCCGCGCAAGCTCTCCCTGGAGCAGTCGCTGGAGTTCTGCCGCGACGACGAGTGCGTCGAGGTGACCCCGGAGGCCGTTCGCATCCGCAAGGTGAACCTGGACGCCCGCGAGCGCGCCCGCGCCGCGAGCCGCGCCAAGCACGGCTGATCCCGCACCCCCGGAGCCCGGGTGCCCCCATCGTGGGGGCATCCGGGCTTTTTTCAACCGGTTTTCCGGGGCCCGGCGTCCGGCATGCGGAGATCAACGCCCGATAGCCATGTAACACGTCCGTTTCGCGGCCTTCTCGTCGCGAACAGTTTGTCCAGATTTTGGAAGATCTAGACGTGAGCCGTGACTGAATTGAGATTTAAAGACGGTGGTCGGTCCTTCTGCTCATGGCAGATAGTTAGCCGCGTAGCGCTCGGGTCAATGGGTCTCGCACTGTGGGGACAGTGCCGACTCACGAGCACCAGGGGGTGCCTGAGCTTCCGTCAGGGGTGTCGGAGGCAAGGCGTGCGCCCTCTCCTGTCGGTGAACACGTGAAGTCATGAGGAGGAGCCCCATGCGCGGTGTCACGAGCACCAGGTGGGTCACTGGGTCCGTCGCCCCCGAGTTCGCCCCGTCGGACGGCGATCGCCCCTGAGGAGCGGGGCCGGCCGCTGACGTCCGGGCATCCGGCTACGCGCGTCCGGCTGCGGGTTTCCTCCCGCGTCCCCGGGACATCCCGACGCTTCATCATGATCCGTTCCGCGATCGCGCACACCCTGCGCCGGTCGACGGTTCGGCACACCCACACCTGTGAAATGGGCGAACTGTGACAAGTCCAATCGACCTTGAGGGCGGCGGAACACCGGCCGCCGTCGACGGCGCACCGGAGCCGGCCCGCAAGAGCGAGACCGGCAGTCTCGAGGGCCGGTCTCCCGGGCAGTTGATGTGGCTGCGTTTCAAGCGCGACCGGACCGGTGTCATCTGTGCCTGGATCGTGATCGCGTACTTCCTGATCGCCGCGCTGGCACCGGTGATCGCCAAGCTCTACGGCAAGAACCCGTACACCCTGTACGGGCAGGACCCCGAGTACGCGACCGACAACCCCGTCCTCGACGACTTCGGGCTGCCGCTCGGCTACTTCGGCGGTGTCACCGGCGACCACTGGTTCGGCGTCGAGCCGCAGTTCGGCCGCGACGTCTTCACCATGCTCCTCTACGGCATGCGCACCTCGCTGTACATGGCGCTGGGTGTGACCACGCTGCTGATGCTGACCGGTGTCCTCATCGGTCTGGTGGGCGGCTACTTCGGCGGCCGCACCGACTACTTCCTCGGCCGGTTCACCGACTTCTTCCTCTCCTTCCCACAGCAGCTCTTCTTCATCGCCTTCATGCCGGTGGTGACCTCCTTCTTCGTCGACCCGCGCGACGAGACGCCCACCTACTTCCGGGCGCTGGCCATCCTGATCGTGCTGTGGCTGCTGGGCTGGATGGGCATGGCCCGCCTGGTCCGGTCCACCGTGCTGTCCCTGCGGGAGCGGGAGTTCGTCGAGGCGGCCAAGGTCGCCGGTGCCTCGCCCTGGCGGATCATCCGCAAGGAGATCCTGCCGAACGTGGTCTCGCCGATCCTCATCCAGTTCACCTACCTGCTCCCCAGCACCATCCTCAGCATCGCGTTCCTGTCCTTCGCCGGCGTCGGCTTCGTCGAGCCGACCCCCGACTGGGGACGGATGTTCGCCACCGGTGCCAAGGTCGCCGAGCAGGACCCGGCGTTCATGTTCTTCCCGGGCGTGGCGCTGGTCGTCTTCGTCCTGTGTTTCAACCTCCTCGGAGACTCCGTGCGGGACGCCCTCGACCCCAAGTCAGGACGGTAAGAGGGGTCCATGGGTGGGGGGACTGCCGCCCCCGCGTCGGCTCACGCCGCGTCAGGCAGTGCACAGCAGTGCTCAGTGGATAACAAAACCGACAGGCAGGTGCATCACCACATGAAGTCGTTCAACTCTCGCACTGCGCGCGCCGTGATGGTCGCGCTCGCGGCAGGCTCGCTCGTCCTCACCGGTTGCTCGGAGAACAAGGGCGGCGGCAGCTCCGGCAAGGACTCGAAGAAGGACCAGAAGGAGGCCGAGGTCCAGGCGAAGCCGGTCACCTACGGCGACGCCGCGGCCTCGACCGGTCCGGCCAAGGAGGTCCCCGGTGCCAAGCCCGGCGGCACCATCAACGTCTACGAGGAGGCGGGCCTGACCCACCTCGACCCGGGCCAGATCTACGTCTCCGACGCCGGACAGGTCGCCAACCTGCTCTTCCGCGGCCTGACCAACTTCCAGGAGGACGGCCAGGGCAACGTCTCCGTCGTCGGCGACCTCGCCACCGACTCCGGCAAGTCCTCGGACGGCGGCAAGACCTGGACGTTCACGCTCAAGGACGGCGTCAAGGACCAGAACGGCAACCCGATCACGTCCGCCGACATACGGCACACGGTCGAGCGCCAGTACGCGAAGTTCATCTTCGACGGCCCGACCTACCTCCAGACCTGGCTGAGCGGCCCCAAGTACCGCGACGCCCTGCCCGACGGCGGCTACGGCGACAAGCACCTGCCGGACTCCGTGCTGGAGACCCCGGACGACAAGACGGTCGTCTTCCACTTCGACACCGCGCGTCCCGACCTGCCGCAGACGCTGGCCATGCCGGGCTACACGGTCGTGCCGGAGGAGACCGACACCAAGGAGAAGTACGACAAGGCCCCCGTCGCCACGGGCCCGTACAAGATCGCCGAGTACAAGGTCGGCAAGTCCCTCAAGCTCGTCAAGAACGAGAACTGGGACCCGAAGACCGACGTGGTCCGTCACCAGTACGTGGACGGCTACAACTTCGACTTCGGCGTGACCGAGTCGACGCAGACCAAGCGCCTGATCGCCGACCAGGGCGAGGCCAAGAACGCCATCCAGCTCACCCGGGCCGTGGAGGCCACGCAGATCCAGGACGTCGTCAGCGACCCGGCGGTCAACAAGCGCACCATCAAGGGCTACCAGCCCTACGTGATGACGCTGACCTTCAACCTCGACCGGGTGAAGAACAAGGCGGTCCGCGACGCCATCACCTACGGGGTCAACTCCAAGTCGCTCATCGCCGGCGAGGGCGGCGCGTACGGCGGTGACGTCGCACCCAACCTGTTCGCCCCGACCCTGCCGGGCTACGAGGCGGACTACGACCCGTACGGCCGGCTGAAGACGCCGTCGGGCAACATCGAGAAGGCCAAGGAACTCCTCAAGGACGTCCCGGCCGCCGAGAAGAAGCTCGTCTTCGCCTACCGCAACAACGAGGCCGGCCAGAAGCACAAGGTCGCCATCGAGGACGCGCTGTCCAAGATCGGCATCGAGGTCGTCTCCAAGGAGATCGACGCGGCCAGCTTCTACGAGCAGATCGGCAAGCTGAAGAACCCGTACGACATGTACATCACGGGCTGGGGCCAGGACTGGCCGTCCCCGGGCACGGTCGTCACGCCGGTCTACGACGGTGAGCAGGTCGCCGACGGTTCGCCGAACTACTCGCACATCAACGACCCCAAGGTCCAGGAGCTGATCAAGAAGGCGCTCACCCAGGAGCCGACCGAGGCCGCGGCGACGTGGAAGGAAGCGCACCGCTACATCCTGGAGGAGGTCAACCCGGCCGCTCCGCTGTGGTACACGAAGCAGTTCCAGCTCTACGGCTCGAACGTCGGCGGCGCTCGCTACAGCACCGAGTCCAGCTACATCGACCTGAACGGCCTGTTCCTCAAGTCGTGACTCTCTACGGCTGACTGCGGGGGTGCGCACCAGGCGGAGCGCACCCCCAGGGTTCCGTGAATCTTCCCGACCGCCTCCGCAGAGAGCAGCCCACCCGCCATGCTTCAGTTCATCATCCGGCGCACGGTCGGTGCCGCCGTCACCCTGTTCCTGATCGGTGCCGCGACGTTCTTCCTCTTCGTCGCCGGCCCGTCCGACTACGCGTCCCTCGCCTGCGGCAAGGACTGCTCGGCCGCGCGGCTCGAGGAGATCCGTGAGGTGCTCGGCCTCAACCAGCCGGTCGCCCAGCAGTTCTGGGACTTCATGTCCGGCATCGTCATGGGGCGCGACTTCCCCACCGGGCACTGCTCCGCACCGTGCCTCGGGCAGTCCTTCTACTCGGGCGACCTCGTCTGGGACACCATCATGGACCGCTTCCCGCTGACGGTGTCGCTGACCATCGGCGCCGCGCTCGTGTTCCTGATCGTCGGCCTCGGCACGGGCATGCTCGCCGCCTTCCGGCGCGGCTCGCACGTGGACAAGGTGGCCACCGGCGCCTCCATGGTGCTCAGCTCGTTCCAGATCTACTTCCTCGGCCCGATCGCCCTGATGGTCCTCGTGTACGGCACGGGCCTGATGGAGGACCCCAAGTACGTCCCCTTCACCGAGGACCCGTTCGGCTGGCTCGTCGGCCTGTCCATCCCGATGGTCGTGATGGCCACCATCTTCACCGCGCAGTACACCCGTATGTCGCGCTCCTCGCTCATCGAGCAGCTGGCGGAGGACCATGTGCGCACCGCCCGCGCCAAGGGCATGTCGCAGAAGTACGTCTTCTTCCGCTACGCCTGGCGCGGCTCGCTGATCCCCATCGTCACCATCCTCGGCATCGACCTCTCCAGCCTGCTCGGCGGCGCCGTCGTCACCGAGCTGACCTTCTCCCTCCAGGGCATCGGCCGGCTCGCGGTGGACGGTGCGGTCAACAAGGACCTGCCGCTGACCATGGGCGTCATGCTGGTCGGGGCCTTCATGATCCTGATCCTCAACATCCTCGTCGACATCGCGTACGCCTGGATCGACCCGCGCGTCCGGCTTTCCTAGGAAGAGGGCACCCCCGTGACCACACTGACCAAGACCCAGGACGCGCCGCCCCCCACCGGGCCGGAGGGCTTCCTGTCGGTCCGGGACCTGAGCGTGCGGTTCGCCACGGAGGACGGTGTCGTCAAGGCGGTCGACGGGCTCTCCTTCGACGTCGAGCGGGGCCGGACCCTGGGCATCGTCGGCGAGTCCGGCTCCGGCAAGTCCGTGACCAACCTGACGATCCTGGGCCTGCACAACCCGCGGACCACCACGATCGACGGCGAGATCGTCTTCGACGGCAAGGAACTCGTCACCGCCACCGAGCGGGAGCTGGAGCAGCTGCGCGGCAACCGGATCGCCATGATCTTCCAGGACCCGCTGACGGCGATGTCGCCGTACTACACGGTGGGCCGGCAGATCGCCGAGCCGTTCCGCAAGCACACCGGCTGCTCCAAGCAGGAGGCGTGGAACCGGGCGGTGGAGATGCTCGGCAAGGTCGGCATCCCCAACCCGGCGCAGCGGGCCAAGGACTACCCGCACCAGTTCTCCGGCGGTATGCGCCAGCGCGCGATGATCGCCATGGCGCTGGTCTGCGACCCCGACCTGCTGATCGCCGACGAGCCGACCACCGCGCTGGACGTGACGGTGCAGGCGCAGATCCTGGACCTGCTCAAGGACCTCCAGCAGGAGTTCGGCTCGGCGATCGTCTTCATCACGCACGACCTCGGCGTCATCGCCGACGTCGCCGACGACATCATGGTGATGTACGCGGGCAGCGCGGTGGAGCGGGGCACCACGGACGAGGTGCTCAGGGCGCCCCGGCACCCGTACACCTGGGGCCTGCTGAACTCGATGCCCCGCCTGGACTCCGACCTCAGCGCCGCGCTGGAACCGATCCCCGGCACCCCGCCGTCGCTGCTGAACCCGCCCTCCGGCTGCCGCTTCCATCCGCGCTGCACCTTCAAGGACCGGGTCGGCGGCAACCGCTGCGTGACCGAGCGCCCGCTGCTGGGCGAGGACCGGTCCTCCGCGTGCCATCTGACGGCGGAGCAGAAGCGGACCATCTTCGCCGAGGAGATCAAGCCCCGGCTGGGGTAGGACCGCCCGACCGTCCGGGACGCCCACGAGGGGGAGCAGCCCGCCGCATGAACGCCGCATGAAAGAGGAGTCATGAAAGAAGACCTCGTCCTCCCCGCCCCGCGCGAGGCCGCGGCGGGCGGATCAGGGGAGCCGCTGCTGGTGGCGGAGGGCCTGACCAAGCACTTCCCGGTCAAGGGCGGTTTCCCGATCCGGCGTACCGTCGGCCACGTCCAGGCCGTCGACGGCATCGACCTGACCGTGAACGCCGGCGAGAGCTTCGGCCTGGTGGGGGAGTCGGGCTGCGGCAAGTCGACCACGGGCCGGCTGATCACCCGGCTGCTGGAGCCGACCGCCGGGAAGATCACGTACCGGGGCCAGGACATCTCCCACGCCAGCCGCAGGGGTCTCGCGCCGATCCGGTCCGAGATCCAGATGATCTTCCAGGACCCGTACTCCTCGCTGAACCCCCGGCAGACGGTCGGCAAGATCATCTCGGGTCCGATGGAGATCAACGGCATCGACCCGGCCGGCGGCCGGGAGAAGCGCGTGCGCGAGCTGCTGGAGACCGTGGGTCTCAACCCCGAGCACTTCAACCGCTTCCCGCACGAGTTCTCCGGCGGCCAGCGCCAGCGCATCGGGGTCGCCCGCGCTCTGGCCCTGGAGCCGAAGCTGATCGTGGCCGACGAGCCGGTCTCCGCGCTGGACGTGTCCATCCAGGCCCAGGTGGTCAACCTGCTCCAGAAGGTGCAGCGCGAGATGGGCATCGCCTTCCTGTTCATCGCCCACGACCTCGCCGTCGTCCGGCACTTCTCGCAGCGTGTGGCGGTCATGTACCTCGGCAAGGTGATCGAGGTCGGCGACCGGGACTCCATCTACACCCGCCCCCGCCACCCCTACACCCACGCCCTGCTGTCCGCCGTGCCCGAGGTGCACCTGGGGGAGGGCGAGAGCGGCCGGCGCGAGCGCATCCGCCTGGCCGGTGACGTGCCGTCCCCGATCAACCCGCCCTCGGGCTGCCGCTTCCGCACCCGGTGCTGGAAGGCGCAGGACAAGTGTGCGAGCGAGGTGCCCCCGCTGGTCCGCATCGACGGCAACCTCGACGGTCACCTGACCGCCTGCCACTTCCCGGAGGAGCCGACGATCGCGGCCCGCGAGGAGGACATCGTGCTGGACCCGGCGCTGGCCGCGCTGGAGGAGACGGACAAGGACTGAGTCCGGTCCCGCTGGAGGGGGACGGGCAATGACCGAGTCCGGCCCGCCCCGCCCGTGAACAGACCGAGGGCCCGTGCCTGGGGAGGCGCGGGCCCTCGGTCTCCCTGGAAGGCGACGTGTCCGGGCTCGGGTCAATGGGCCGTGGAGCGTCCCTTCCGCGGGCGGTGCCGACGGAAAAGGGGTGTCGTCAGGCAGCCGCCCGGGGGCTCTTGGTGAGGCGGGGCGAGGGGACGTCGGCCGTCTCGGGGTAGTGGCAGGCGGTCAGGTGGCCGGGCTTGTTGCCCTCCACCCGCACCAGCGGCGGGGCCTCGGACGCGCACTTGTCCGTCGCCTTCCAGCACCGGGTGCGGAAGCGGCAGCCCGAGGGCGGGTTGATCGGCGAGGGCACGTCTCCGACGAGCCGGATGCGCTCGCGGGGCGTGTCCTCCACCGTGGCCTCGGGCACGGCGGACAGGAGGGCGCGCGTGTAGGGGTGACGCGGGTTGTCGTACAGATCGTCGCGGTCGGCGATCTCCATGATCTTACCCAGGTACATGACGGCGACGCGCTGGGAGAAGTGCCGTACGACGGCGAGGTCGTGGGCGATGAACAGGAAGGCGATGCCCAGTTCCCGCTGCACCTTCTGGAGCAGGTTGACCACCTGCGCCTGGATGGACACGTCCAGCGCGGAGACCGGCTCGTCGGCCACGATCAGCTTGGGCTCCAGGGCCAGCGCCCGTGCCACACCGATGCGCTGGCGCTGACCGCCGGAGAACTCGTGCGGGAAGCGGTTGAAGTGCTCGGGGTTGAGACCCACGATCTCCAGCAGCTCGCGTACCCGCTTCTCCCGGCCGCCGGCCGGGTCGATGCCGTTGATCTCCATCGGACCCGAGATGATCTTGCCGACCGTCTGCCGGGGGTTGAGGGAGGCATAGGGGTCCTGGAAGATCATCTGGATCTCGGACCGGATCGGCGCGAGGGCCTTGCGCCCCGCGTGCGTGATGTCCTGGCCGCGGTACGTGATCGTCCCGCCCGAGGGCTCCAGCAGCCGGGTGATCAGCCGGCCGGTCGTGGACTTGCCGCACCCGGACTCGCCGACCAGGCCCAGGCTCTCGCCCGCGCCCACCGTGAAGTCGAGGCCGTCCACGGCCCGGACCGCGCCGACCGTGCGCGGGATGGGGAAGCCGCCCTTGATCGGGAAGTGCTTGGTCAGTCCGCTGACGTCCAGGAGCGTTTCCGCGTTGCTCATGATGGTGAAGTCCCGTCTCTTGTACGTCAGTTGTGCCGGATCGCGGCGAAGTCGGCGAACAGCTCCTCGCGCTGCTCCTTCGGCAGGTGGCAGGCGGACCCCCGGCCGCCGACCACCTCGAGCAGCGGCCGCTCGGAGGAGCACAGTCCGCCCTCGACCTTCTCCACGAAGGCGCACCGCGGATGGAACCGGCAGCCGGTGGGCGGGTTGAGCAGCGAGGGCGGCGAACCCGGGATCGGCTCCAGCGGCACGTCGACCGGTCCGTCCAGGCTCGGCATGGAGCTCATCAGACCCAGCGTGTACGGGTGCTGCGGGTCGCGCAGCACCTCCTCCTTGGTGCCGCGCTCCACGCACCGGCCGCCGTACATCACCAGCACGTCGTCCGCGATGTCGGCGATGACGCCGAGGTCGTGGGTGATGAAGACGATGGCCGTGCCGAACTCCTGCTGCAGGTCCTTGAGCAGGTCCATGATCTGCGCCTGGACCGTCACGTCGAGGGCCGTGGTCGGCTCGTCCGCGATGAGCAGCTCCGGGTCGCAGACCAGCGCCATGGCGATCATCGCGCGCTGGCGCATACCGCCGGAGAACTGGTGCGGGTAGTCGTCCACCCGGACGTCCGGCTGCGGGATGCCCACCCGGCGCAGCATCTCGATCGCCCGCTCCCGGGCCTCCTTCTTGGAGGCGCCGGTGTGCTTGCGGTACGTCTCGCCGATCTGCTTGCCGATGGTGTGGTACGGCGACAGCGAGGCCAGCGCGTCCTGGAAGATCATGGACATCTTGTTGCCGCGCAGCCGCTCCAGCTCCCGCTCGGTGGCGGTGAGCAGGTCCTTGTCGTCGAGGAGGATCTCGCCCTCGATCGCGGTGCGGTTCCGGTCGTGCAGGCCCAGGATCGTCAGGTTGGTGACCGACTTGCCCGAGCCCGATTCGCCCACGATGCCGAGCGTCCTGCCCTTGGCGAGGTCGAAGGAGAGCCCGTCGACGGCCTTGACGATGCCGTCCTCGGTGGAGAAGTGGACCTTCAGGTCCCTGACGGAGAGGAAGGGCTGCTGTTCGGTGCTCGTCACGGGGACGCTCCAGGAGGTGATGCAGAGGGGGTAGGGAGGGCGGAGGTCAGGCGAGCCGGATCCGCGGGTCGATGAGGGCGTAGACCGCGTCGACGATGATGTTGAAGAACACGATCGCGCCGGCCGCGAGCACGGTGACCCCCAGCTGCATGGGCAGGTCGCTCTGGTTCACGGCCTGCACCGCGAGCCGGCCGATGCCCGGCAGGGAGAACACCGACTCGGTGATGATGGCGCCGCCGATCAGCGTGCCCAGGTCGATGCCGAACAGGGTGACGATCGGTCCCATCGCGCCCCGCCAGGCGAACCGGAAGAAGACGTTCGACCGGGACAGGCCCTTGGCGCGGGCGGTGCGGACGTAGTCCTCGCTGAGCTGCTCCACCATCTGGGAGCGCGTCATACGGGTGTAGTTGGCGGTGAAGATGATCGACAGCACCAGCCAGGGCAGCAGCAGACCGGAGAGCCAGGCGGCCGGGTTCTCGGTGAACGGCGTCCACGAGGGCTGGCTGAAGATGCCCAGCTCCGAGACGAGGAAGAACATGGCGACGTAGCCGACGAAGTAGATCTGGAGCGAGGAGCCGAGCAGCGACACCGAGCTGGCGAACTTGTCCAGGAACTTGCCCTGCTTGAGCGCGGCGAGCATGCCCGCGCCGACACCGATGATCAGGAAGAAGAACGCCGCGCCGAAGGCGAGCGAGAGGGTCATCGGCAGACGGTCCATGATCGTGCCGAAGACGGGCTCGTTGTTGGCGAACGAGTAGCCGAGGCAGGGCGCGTCGCAGTAGCCGTAGCCGCCGTAGTCGCGTCCGGAGAACACGCCCACGAGCCAGTGCCAGAACTGCATGACGATCGACTCGTCGATGCCCATGTTCTGCCGGATCTTCTCCAGGGCTTCCGGCGTGCAGTTCTTGCCGCAGGACATCATCGCGGGGTCACGCGGGATCGCGTAGAAGAGCCAGAAGGTGACGGCGCTGATGATCAGCAGGATGACCATCGCGCCGATGACTCGGCGGACTAGGAAGCGGAGCATGGGGCGTGACTTTCCGGACGGGGCGCCGTCGCCGGGGGCGTGGAGGGGGTGGGCCCCAGGGGGCGGTCGCACGGCTGGTGACCGCCCCCCGGGGTTCGTGCGCGCTTACTTCTTGGCGTAGAGCTTGCAGAGCGCGATGCAGTTGTTGCCGCCGTCGTAGACGACGTTGCCGACCTTGGATCCGTACATCCAGTTGCGGATCTTGTGGTAGTCCGGGACGACCGGCGCGAGTTCCATGATCTGGCGGTCGACGGCACCCCAGGCCTTGTTGGCCTCGTCCGGGTCGGTGATCTTCGCGGCGGCGTCGATCGCCTTGTTCACGCCCGTGTCGTTCAGCTGGGCGTAGTTGCTGCGGCCGTCGCCGATGTTGTCGCCGTGCCAGCAGGGGTAGAAGACCGAGTAGCCGTTCGGCCAGTCGGGGCTCCAGCCGGCGCCGAACAGGTCGTACTCGTTGTCGATCTTGCCGATCTGGGTGTAAAAGGTCGACTTGTCGACCTGCTTGTTGACGACCTCGAAGCCGGCCGCCTCCAGGGCGTTCTTGACCGCGACGGCGACCTTCACCTGCGTGTCCGAGGACTGGTAGGCGATGACGAGCTTCTGGCCGAGCTTGCCGGCCTCCTTCAGCAGCGCCTTGGCCTTGGCCGGGTCACCGCCGGGCTTCTTCGTCGTGCCGTAGAGGTCGAACTTCTCGTGACCGGGGGTGACCGGGCTGAGGATGGTGGTGGCGATCTCGGTGCTGTAGGCACCGCCGCTGATCGTCTGGAGCTGCTGGTGCGGCCACGCCCAGTTGATCGCCTGGCGGACCTTGACGTCCGTGATGCGGGTGGTGTTGATCGGCCAGTAGTAGGTGACCGTGTCGACCCGGGTGAGGACCCGCTTCTTGTGCTCGGCGTTGGTGAGCACCTGCGCGATGCGCTCGGGGGCGACCTCGTTGAAGATCGACATCGCGTACTGGTCGTTGCCCTTGTCCGCGATGTAGCGGTCGGTGGAGGCGACCAGCTCGTACCCGAACTGGAAGTGGTAGCCGTCCGGGTAGGCGTTGCGGATCGGGTCCGTCTGCGGGTCCCAGTGCTCGTTGCGCACGAAGGTCATCGACTTGCCGACGCTACGGCTCTTGATCTTGTACGGGCCGCAGGAGACCGGCTTCTTGTCGTACTTCTCCTTGGTGTCGAGCTTCTTGGGCACCAGGGAGTAGCCGCGCATGGCCACCGTGAAGTTGAAGTCGCTGCGCGCTTCCTTCAGGCGGAAGGTGATGGTCTTGCCGTCGACCTCGACGGAGTCGAGGTGCTTGCCCTCGTAGGGGCCCTCGTACTTGTCGCCGCCCTCCAGCCACTCCTGCACGTAGCGCGGGCCCTCGGTGATGAACGGGGCGAAGATGCGCTCGAAGGTGTGGCGGACGTCCTCGGCGGTGACGTCCGATCCGTCCTCCCACTTCAGGCCGTCCTTCAGGGTGAAGGACCAGGTCTTGCCGCCGTCCTTCATGGTGCCGGCGTCGGTGGCGGCGTCGCCGACCAGGGTGGTGACGCCCTTGTCGTCGATCTTGTAGCCGGTCAGGCCACGCATGATCGGCACGGTGATGGCGGCCTCGGTCGAGACGTAGATCTGCGCCGGGTCCATGTGGTCCATGTCGAACTGGTCCAGCGAGTAGATCGTCCCGCCCTTGACCGCGCCCTTGACCTCGGGGGCCGGACCGGCCGAGTCGGCCTTGGTGCCGACCGCGATCTCGATGGTCTCGCTGCCGCTGACCTTGGGGCCGTCGTGCTTGGCGGAGGAGCCGCTGTCCCCGCCGCACGCGGTCAGCACCGTGGACGAAGCCGCGACCACACCGGTGGCTATGAGGAAGTTCCTACGGGAGAAAGACATGAGGCACCTGCCAGAGAAGGACGAACGGGACGGGACGGCCGGCCGGACGGCGTCGAACGAGCCGGGGTGGAACGGAGGGGTCAGCGCTTGGACTTGGGGTCGAGCGCGTCACGCACCGAGTCGCCGAGGAGGTTGAAGGCGAGTACGAAGATCACCATCGAGACGCCCGGGAAGAGCATGAAGGTGAGGTCCTCGGTGTAGAACTGGGCGCCGCGCTGGATCATGACGCCCCAGTCCGGGGTCGGGTCGATGATGCCGACGCCGAGGAAGGCCAGCCCGGCCTCGGCGGTGACGAACGCCGGGAGCATGAGGGTGGACTGGATGATGATCGGCGTCCACAGGTTGGGCAGCAGTTCCTTGAAGACGATCCGGAACGGGGACGCGCCCGTGACCTTGGCCGCCTCGACGAACTCCCGCTCGCGCAGGCCGAGCACCTGGCCGCGCAGCAGCCGGGCGAGGGACGCCCAGCCGAAGGCCGACAGCACGAGGATCAGCGAGACGGCGCGCAGCGAGGTCGGGACGTTCTCGTCGTCCGCGACGAACAGGCCGTAGACCACCGGCATGAAGGCGATGAAGAAGAGCGTGGACGGGAACGAGAGCAGGATGTCGATGACCCGGCTGACGAAGTAGTCGGTCCTGCCGCCGAGGTAGCCCGCCGTGATGCCCACGACGACGCCGACGACCGCGGTGAGCAGGGTGGCGGCCACCGCGATGCCCAGCGAGGTGCGGATGCCGTACAGCAGGAACGTGAACACGTCCCGGCCGAGCTGCGGCTCGATGCCGAACCAGAACTCGCCGCTCATCCCGCCGTTGGGGCCGGCCGGGTAGGAGAAGGGGTCCAGCAGCTCGGGGCGCTCACTGGCGTAGGTGGTGTACGGGTTCTTGCCGTAGAGCTTGGCTATCAGGGGAGCCGTGAGCGCGATCACGAAGAAGAAGACCACGATGCACGCGGAGACGACGCCCGTCTTGTCACGCTTGAAGCGGGTCCAGGCCAGGCGCCCGGGGGAGCGGCTCTCGCTGCCCCGGGGGGAGGGCGTGGGTGACGTGACGACGCTGTCGTCGGTCACCTCGAGCGGGGCGGCCGCTGATGGAGTGGGGAGGGTCATGGTGCTCCTGGCCCAAGGAGGGGCTGAATGACTCCGCAGGGCGTCCCCCTACGGGCTACGCCGGACTTTTTCAACGCAATTCGTTCAAGGTCAATAAAATCCCGTTCGGCTTGGCTTTCTCTTTACCTTCTTGATCGTTGCTTGGGGGAACCATAGCTACGCGTGTAGCATGCTGTGATCATTCCGTGTCTTAAATAGGGCCAACTGGACTAATCGGTCAAGGTGTTCGTTATGCGGACGCCGGGTCGTCGAAATGTGTACGTCGAGGGTTCGAAATCCAACGGTTCCGCATCGGATGGTGAAGATCCGTTGCGCAGCCGCCTCGAATCCTTCGGTGCGGGTTATGGGTGTCCGCTCCGGCGGCCGTTCCATGACTCGTGGGAGGTTGTGGGGTTCCTCCAAAGGGAGGTATGCGTGTGCGATGTGCACCTTTTGCCCTGATGCTGGCCGGTAATGGATCAGCGGACGAGTCAGCGAACGAGTCGGACGAGTCAGGGCACGAGGAGGCACTCCATGCGCGGAGCCACGCACGCCACATGGGCCGCATGCGCGGCGGCGGTAGTCCTCGCCACAGCGGCCTGCGGAGGCGGGGGCGGGGGTGGAGAGGGCGGCGGAGACGCCGGCGCGGTGCTCAGCTCCTCCTGGGGTGACCCGCAGAACCCGCTGGAGCCGGCCAACACCAACGAGGTGCAGGGCGGCAAGGTGCTCGACATGATCTTCCGGGGGCTGAAGAAGTACGACCCGAAGACCGGCGAGGCGCAGGACATGCTCGCCGAGAAGATCGAGACCACCGACTCGCAGAACTTCACCGTCACCGTCAAGGACGGCTGGACCTTCAGCAACGGCGAGAAGGTCACCGCCCAGTCCTTCGTGGACGCCTGGAACTACGGCGCGAGCCTGAAGAACAACCAGCGCAACGCGTACTTCTTCGCCTACATCGACGGCTACGACAAGGTCCACCCCGAGGACGGGGGCGAGCAGAGCGCCGAGACGCTCTCCGGGCTGAAGGTGACCGGCCCCCTCACCTTCACCGTCAAGCTCAGCCAGAAGTTCTCGACCTTCCCCGACACCCTCGGCTACCCCGCCTTCGCGCCGCTGCCCCGGGCCTTCTTCGACGACCACGACGCCTGGCTGAAGAAGCCCGTCGGCAACGGCCCGTACATGGTGGACAACTACGCCCGCGGCTCCCAGATGTCCCTGCGCACGTGGGAGCAGTACCCCGGGCCGGACAAGGCGGTCAACGGAGGCGTCGACCTCAAGGTCTACACCGACAACAACACCGCCTACACCGACCTGATGGCCGGCAACCTCGACCTCGTCGACGACGTCCCCGCCGCCCAGCTCAAGAACGTCGAGAGCGACCTCGGCGACCGCTACATCAACACCCCGGCCGGCATCATCCAGACGCTCGCGTTCCCGTTCTACGACGACGACTGGAACAAGCCCGGCTCCGAGAAGGTCCGCAAGGGCCTGTCCATGGCGATCGACCGCAAGCAGATCACCGACACGATCTTCCAGCAGACCCGCACCCCGGCCACCGACTGGACCTCGCCCGTCCTCGGCGAGGACGGCGGCTACAAGGCCGGTCTGTGCGGAGAGGCGTGCGAGTTCAAGCCCGACGAGGCCAAGCGGCTGATCAAGGACGGCGGTGGCCTCCCCGGCGGCCAGGTCAAGATCACGTACAACGCCGACACCGGCTCCCACAAGCAGTGGGTCGACGCGGTCTGCAACTCCATCAACAACGCCCTGGACAACGACCGCGCCTGCGTCGGCAACCCGGTCGGCACCTTCGCCGACTTCCGGGGCCAGATCACCGACCGGAAGATGAGCGGTCCCTTCCGGGCCGGCTGGCAGATGGACTACCCCCTCATCCAGAACTTCCTCCAGCCGCTCTACTACACCAACGCCTCCTCCAACGACGGCAAGTGGTCCAGCAAGGAGTTCGACGACCTCGTCGACCAGGCCAACGCCGAGACCGACACCGCCAAGGCCATCGGCCTCTTCCAGCAGGCGGAGGAGGTCCTGAGGGACGAGATGGGGGCCATCCCGCTCTGGTACCAGAACGGCAGCGCCGGCTACTCGGACCGCCTGTCCGACGTGGAGCTCAACCCGTTCAGCGTCCCGGTCTACAACGAGATCAAGGTCGGCTGAGGGGGCGCCATGGGACGCTACGTCGTCCGGCGGCTGCTCCAGATGATCCCGGTCTTCATCGGGGCCACGCTGCTGATCTTCCTGATGGTCAACGTGATGGGCGACCCCATCGCGGGCCTCTGCGGCGACCGGGAGTGCGACCCGGCGACCGCCGCCCGGCTGCGGCACGAGTTCGGCCTCGACCAGCCCGTGTGGCAGCAGTACCTGACCTACATGGGCAACGTCTTCACCGGCGACTTCGGCACCGCCTTCAACGGCCAGCCGGTCACCGAGCTGATGGGCACGGCGTTCCCGGTGACCATCCGGCTCACCCTCATCGCCGTCCTCTTCGAGATCGTCGTCGGCATCGTCCTCGGCGTCGTCACCGGCCTGCGCCGCGGGCGGCCCGTCGACACCGGCGTCCTGCTGCTCACGCTGGTGGTCATCTCCGTCCCCACTTTCGTCACCGGCCTCCTCCTCCAGCTGCTGCTCGGCGTCAAGTGGGGCTGGATCGACCCGGCCGTCTCCTCCGAGGCGGCCTTCGGCGAGCTGATCGTCCCCGGCCTGGTCCTCGCCTCGGTGTCGCTGGCGTACGTCACCCGGCTGACCCGTACCTCCATCGCGGAGAACCGGCGCTCCGACTACGTCCGCACCGCCATCGCCAAGGGCCTGCCGCGCCGCCGGGTCGTCACCCGGCACCTGCTGCGCAACTCCCTCATCCCCGTCGTCACCTTCATCGGCACCGACATCGGCGCCCTGATGGGCGGGGCCATCGTCACCGAGCGGATCTTCAACATCCACGGCGTCGGCTACCAGCTCTACCAGGGCATCCTGCGCCAGAACACCCAGACCGTCGTCGGCTTCGTCACCGTCCTGGTCCTCGTCTTCCTCCTCGCCAACCTCCTCGTCGACCTCCTGTACGCCGTACTCGACCCGAGGATCCGCTATGCCTGAACAGGAGCCCTACGAGCCCGAACGTGTCATCGCCGGCACCGGCATGGGCGGGACGATGGACCTGGGCGCGAGCGAGGCGGTGACCCTGGAGAAGGCACCGGGCCCGGACGGGGGCAGCCCCCAGGACAAGCCCCGCAGCCTGTGGTCCGACGCCTGGCACGACCTGCGCCGCAACCCCGTCTTCATCCTCTCCGCCCTGGTGATCCTCTTCCTGATCGTCATCTCGGTCTGGCCGTCCCTGATCACCTCCGGCAGCCCCCTCAAGTGCGACCTGGCCAAGGCCCAGGAAGGCTCCCAGTCCGGCCACCCGTTCGGCTTCAACGGCCAGGGCTGCGACGTCTACACCCGCACCGTCTACGGCGCCCGTACGTCGGTGGCGGTCGGCGTCCTCGCCACGCTCGGCGTCGCCGTCCTCGGCAGCGTCCTCGGCGGCCTCGCCGGCTTCTTCGGCGGCGCGGGGGACGCGGTCCTGTCCCGCATCACCGACGTCTTCTTCGCGATCCCGGTGGTCCTGGGCGGTCTCGTCCTGCTCTCCGTCATCACCAGCAACACGGTCTGGCCGGTCATCGGCTTCATCGTGCTGCTCGGCTGGCCGCAGATCTCCCGCATCGCCCGCGGTTCCGTCATCACCGCCAAGCAGAACGACTACGTCCAGGCCGCCCGTGCGCTGGGCGCCTCCAACTCCCGGCTCCTGCTGCGCCACATCGCGCCCAACGCCGTCGCCCCCGTCATCGTCGTGGCGACCATCGCGCTCGGCACCTACATCTCCCTGGAGGCGACCCTGTCCTTCCTCGGCGTCGGCCTCAAGCCGCCCAGCGTCTCCTGGGGCATCGACATCTCCGCCGCCGCCCCCTACGTCCGCAACGCCCCGCACGCCCTGCTCTGGCCCTCCGGAGCCCTCGCCCTCACCGTCCTCGCGTTCATCATGCTCGGCGACGCGGTGCGCGACGCCCTCGACCCGAAGCTGAGGTGAGCCGCCGCATGCTGCTCGAAGTGCGCGACCTGCACGTGGAGTTCCACACCCGGGACGGCGTCGCCAAGGCCGTCAACGGCGTCAGCTACGGCGTCGACGCGGGCGAGACCCTGGCCGTCCTCGGCGAGTCGGGCTCCGGCAAGTCCGTCACCGCGCAGACGGTCATGGGCATCCTCGACGTGCCGCCGGGCCGCGTCACCGCCGGGGAGATCCTCTTCGAGGGCCGGGACCTGCTGAAGCTCAAGGAGGAGGAACGCCGCAAGGTGCGCGGCGCCGAGATGGCGATGATCTTCCAGGACGCGCTGTCCTCGCTCAATCCCGTCCTCACCGTCGGCGACCAGCTCGGCGAGATGTTCACCGTGCACCGCGGCATGTCCCGCAAGGACGCCCGGGCCAAGGCCGTGGAGCTGATGGACCGCGTCCGCATCCCGGCCGCGAATGAGCGGGTGCGGCAGTACCCGCACCAGTTCTCCGGCGGCATGCGCCAGCGGATCATGATCGCCATGGCGATGGCCCTGGAGCCCAAGCTGATCATCGCCGACGAACCGACCACCGCCCTCGACGTCACCGTCCAGGCCCAGGTCATGGACCTCCTCGCGGAACTCCAGCGCGAACTGCGCATGGGCCTGATCCTCATCACCCACGACCTGGGCGTGGTCGCCGACGTGGCCGACAAGATCGCCGTCATGTACGCGGGCCGGATCATCGAGACGGCCCCCGTCCACGACATCTACAAGGCGCCCGCCCACCCGTACACCCGGGGCCTGCTGGAGTCGATCCCGCGCCTGGACCACAAGGGCCGGGAGCTGTACGCCATCAAGGGCCTGCCGCCCAACCTCACCCGCATCCCGCCCGGCTGCGCCTTCCACCCGCGCTGCCCGATGGCCCAGGACGTCTGCCGCACCGACGTACCGCCCCTCTACGACGTGACGGAGACCGGCGCGCGGCGGGGCAGCGCCTGCCACTTCTGGAGGGAGTGCCTGCATGGCTGAGCCGATCCTTCAGGTCAGGGGCCTCGTCAAGCACTACCCGCTGACCACCGGCATCCTCTTCAAGAAGCAGGTCGGCGCCGTCAAGGCCGTCGACGGCGTCGACTTCGACCTGGACCGCGGGGAAACCCTCGGCATCGTCGGCGAGTCCGGCTGCGGCAAGTCCACGGTCGCCAAGATGCTGGTCAGCCTGGAGAAGCCGACGGCCGGCGAGATCCGCTACAAGGGCGAGGACATCACCCGGCTGTCCGGCCGCGCGCTCAAGGCCGTACGCCGCAACATCCAGATGGTCTTCCAGGACCCCTACACCTCCCTCAACCCCCGCATGACGGTCGGCGACATCATCGGCGAGGCGTACGAGATCCACCCGGAGGTGGCGCCGAAGGGCGACCGGCGGGCACGGGTCCAGCACCTGCTGGACGTGGTCGGCCTCAACCCGGAGTACATCAACCGCTACCCCCACCAGTTCTCCGGCGGGCAGCGCCAGCGCATCGGCATCGCCCGCGGCCTCGCCCTGCGCCCGGAGATCATCGTCGCGGACGAGCCGGTCTCCGCCCTCGACGTGTCCGTGCAGGCCCAGGTGATCAACCTGATGGGCCGCCTCCAGGACGAGTTCGACCTGTCCTACATCTTCATCGCGCACGACCTGTCGATCGTGCGGCACATCTCGGACCGGGTCGGCGTGATGTACCTGGGCCGCATCGTGGAGACCGGCAGGGACGCCGAGATCTACGACCACCCGACGCACCCCTACACCCAGGCGCTGCTGTCCGCCGTGCCCGTCCCCGACCCGCAGGCCCGGGAACACCGCGAGCGGATCATCCTGACCGGCGACGTGCCGTCCCCGACGAACATCCCCTCCGGCTGCCGCTTCCGCACCCGCTGCTGGAAGGCGCGGGAGCGCTGCGCCCTGGAGGTCCCGGCGCTCGCGGTGCCCGCCGAGTTCCGGCACACCACCGGTCCCGCCGCCCACGACTCGGCGTGCCACTTCGCGGAGGAGAAGCGGGTCGTGCCGCCCGAGAAGGAGTCCGGGACGGACCCCGGGACGGACGCGGACGGCGCCGGGAACGGCAGCGGGCCGGGGTGACATGGCGCTCCCCGGCCCGCTAACGGCACCCGCACGGCCGTACGCTGAACAGCGTGCCCGGTCCGTATATCGGTACCGCTTCGGTGAAGTTGCCCGCGTGTTAAAGCGGTCGGGGCGTGCGGGTGACGTCAGGTCAGGGCCCGCTTGAGGAAGTCCACCTGGAGCCGCAGCAGGTTCTCCGCGACCGACTCCTGCGGGGTCATGTGCGTGACGCCGGACAGCGGCAGCACCTCGTGCGGGCGGCCGGCGGCCAGCAGGGCCGAGGACAGGCGCAGCGAGTGGGCGACCACCACGTTGTCGTCCGCGAGCCCGTGGATGATCATCATGGGCCGGTGCGGCTCGGCGGCGTCCACCAGGCCGGCGTCGTCGATCACCGAGTTGCGGCGGTAGA
This sequence comes from Streptomyces sp. BK79, assembly GCF_044142145.1. Taxonomy (NCBI): domain Bacteria; kingdom Bacillati; phylum Actinomycetota; class Actinomycetes; order Kitasatosporales; family Streptomycetaceae; genus Streptomyces; species Streptomyces sp. BK79. The sequence continues at coordinate 46,448 of NZ_JBHVOC010000015.1, read as the reverse complement.
CCTCCGGCTGCTCGCCGGGGTGACCGATGTACCGCTCCTGGTAGTGGGTGTCGTAGAGCCGCAGGTCGGTGACCGGGGCGCCGACGACGGCGGCGTGGAAGACGTCCGGCCGGCGCAGGACGGCCAGCGCCGCCAGGTACCCGCCGAAGGACCAGCCGCGGACGGCGACGCGGTTCAGGTCCAGCGGGAAGTCGGCGGCGAGGGCCTGGAGCGCGTCCACCTGGTCCTGGAGCACGACGGCGGCCACGTCGTCCTTGATGGCCTTCTCCCAGGCCGGGGACCGTCCCGGTGTGCCCCGCCCGTCGGCGACGACCACGGCGAACCCCTGGTCGGCGAACCACTGCGAGGTGAGGTGGGCGTTGTGCGCCGCCACCACGCGCTGGCCGTGCGGGCCACCGTACGGGTCCATGAGGACCGGCAGGGGGGTGTCACCGTGGTAGTCCGTTGGCATAAGCACGGCGCACGGGACACGGCGTGCGCCCCCCTGGGTGAGCGTCACGCGCGGGGACAAATCGGGGTCTTCGGCGTGCGAGGCCACCGTCGCCACCGCCTTGCCGTCCCGCAGAACCCGCACCCGCGCACCCGGCCGGCCGAGCGTGGCGGACACGAGAACGGTCACGTCCCCGGCGCGGACCGCCGAGTGCACGCCCGGCTCCCGCGACAGGCGCTCCACGCCGAGTTCGTTCACCCGGTACACGTGCACCTCGCCGGTCTCCGGCTCGGCGGCCTCCTCGCCCGCCGAGGCGGAAACCAGCACGTCGTCGTCCGAGACGTCCAGGACCGCGCGCACATGCAGCAGGGCTCCGGTGAGCGGACGTTCGCCGACGGCCAGCACCCGCGCGCCCCCCTCGTCGGCGACGCGCACGAGCTGCCCGGAGGGGCTCCAGCAGGGCACACCGGGGAAGAGTTCCAGCCAAGTTGGATCTTCGTCGGCGTGCACCATCCGGGTCGTCCCCGAGGTGGTGTCCACGGCCAGGAACAACTGGCTGCGCTGGTCGCGCGCCTGGACGAGAAGGAGCGGCGCACCCGCCGCTGACCAGTGCACTCGCGCCAGATACGGATACCGGGCCCGGTCCCAGAGAACCTCCGTGCGCCCCCCGTCCAGCCCGACCAGGAACAGCCGTACGTCGGCGTTGGCGGTGCCCGCCGCCGGGTAGGGGACGTGTTGTGGATCACGTTCGGGGTGGGCCGGGTCGGAGATCCACCACCGGCTCACCGGCGTGTCGTCCACGCGTGCCACCAGCAGTCGGTCCGACTCCGGGCTCCACCAGAAGCCCCGGACGCGGCCCATCTCCTCGGCGGCGATGAACTCGGCGAGACCGTAGGTGACGCCTTCCTCCTCCGCCTCGGCCAGCGCCCTGTCCCCGTCGCCCTCGGCGCCCACGACCCGCAGGGCGCCCCCGGCGGCGTAGGCGATGTGGCGGCCGTCGGGGGAGGGGCGCGGGTCGATCACCGGCCCCGGGACGGGCAGTTCGCGCGCCGTGCCGGCCCGCAGCTCGGCCGCGAAGAGCCGCCCGGACAGGGCGAAGGACGCCAGCTCGACGGCGGCGTCGGTGGCGTACCCGACGATGCCGGCGCCGCCCTCGCGGCTGCGCTCGCGCCGCGCCCGTTCCTCCGGCGACAGGTGCTCCTCGGCGCCGCCCAGGAGGGCGCGCGGGTCGGCCGCCACGCGCTCCGCGCCCTCCTCGACGTCGAGGACCCACAGGGAGTTGGCCCGGTCCGTACCGGTGCCGGAGCGCAGGAAGGCGACCCGTGAACCGTCGGGCGCCACGGTGAACGAACGCGGCGCGCCGAGCGTGAACCGCTGGGTGCGGGCGTGCCGTTTGGGGAAGGAGTCGGACTCGGTCGTCATGCCCTGACCATATTGGCCATGCGCCCCCTTGTGCGGCCGTGCGCCGAGAGATGCGCGCGCACGGATAGTTATGATCACTAGCGCAGAGTGGGTACCAACCAGGTGCCCGTCGCGTGGATTTATCTGCCCCGAGGTTCGACCGCGTCCTACTGCGTCCGACCCCCCCATGTCCCTGGGCTTATAGGAGGTGAGCCGCCGTGGCACTCTCGATCTCGGCGGTTGTGCTGCTGGCGATCATCGTCTTCCTGCTGGTCAAGAAGTCGGGCCTGAAGGCGGGGCACGCGGTCGTGTGCATGCTGCTCGGCTTCTACCTGGCCTCCTCGACCGTCGCGCCCACGATCAGTGAGCTGACGACGAACATCGCGGGGATGATCGGCAGCATCAACTTCTGACGGACGGGCCGGCGCCTTCGGGCGTCCGGGGCCGCCTCGCTCCCTCGGTGGTGTGGCACCTCGGCGAGGTCCCCCGGACGGTCTCCCTCGTTACGGGGACGGGCGCGCGGCCTCATAGGGTGGGGCTCATGACGGAACTCCCCGCCCGGCGTCTGCTGCTGGTGCACGCGCACCCGGACGACGAGTCGATCAACAACGGCGTCACCATGGCCAGGTACGCGGCCGAGGGCGTCCACGTGACCCTGGTGACCTGCACCCTCGGCGAGCGGGGCGAGGTCGTCCCGCCCGAGCTGGCCCACCTGAGCGGGCCCGCGCTGGGCGGGCACCGCCGGGAGGAACTGGCGGCCGCGATGCGCGCGCTCGGCGTCGACGACGTCCGGCTGCTGGGCGGACCGGGGCGGTTCGCCGACTCCGGGATGATGGGCCTGCCCGACAACGACGACCCGGGCTGCCTGTGGCAGGCCGACGTCGACCGGGCCGCCGGCCTCCTCGTCGAGGTGATCCGCGAGGTGCGCCCCCAGGTCCTCGTCACCTACGACCCCGACGGCGGATACGGACACCCCGATCACATCCAGACCCACCGCATCGCCATGAGGGCGGTGGAGCTGGCGGCCGAGGAGGGGTGCCCGGTCGACAAGGTCTACTGGAACCGGGTGCCGCGCACCGTCGCCGAGGACGCCTTCGCCCGCCTGGGCGACGAACTGCCCGGCCTGCCCTTCGACAAGGCGGCCGGCCTCGAGGACGTGCCGGGCGTGGTGGAGGACGAGCTGATCACCACCGAGATCCGCGGCGAGGGCTTCACCCACGCCGCCAAGGCCGCCGCCATGCGCGCGCACGCCACCCAGATCACCGTCGCCGAGCCGTACTTCGCCCTCTCGAACGACCTGGCCCAGCCGCTGTTCACCACCGAGTACTACCAACTGGTGCGCGGCGAGCGCGCGGCGGACGGGCGCGAGAGCGACCTGTTCGCCGGGCTCGGCGTCGAGGAGGCGTCGTGAGCGGCCGTACCGAGCCGGCCTCGGCCCTGGCCCGGCCGTTGCGCGCGCCGTCCCTCGGGCGGGCCGCCCTCTACCTCGGGCTCTTCGTTCTCGGGGCCGTGGCCGGGGTGGCCGGAGCGCTGCTCCAGCCGGCGTGGTTCCCGGGCGGGCTGCTGCTCGCGCTGGCCGCGGAGGCGGGCCTGTGCGTCGGCGCGGGCCGGGCCGTGGGCCGCCGCGGCGGTGCCGTCGCCCCCGCCGCGGGCTGGGCGCTCGTCGTGGTCCTGCTCACCACCAGCCGCCCGGAGGGCGACTTCCTCTTCGCCGCCGGCAGCGGCTCCTATCTCTTCCTGCTCGGCGGGATCGCCATCGCTGTGATGTGCGCCACCCTCGCGCCGCTGCGGCAACCGGACGGCGGCCCCGGCCGACTTCGCAAGTGACGTACTGCTTCGCCGCGGCCCCCGCGTGCGAGTCCGGTGTGGGTTTCCCCGGCGGTCACGGGATACGCGCGAGAAGTGGCCAGTATGGTGGTGCGCGCCGCCGGGCCGCCCGCTTTCTGGTGTGCCGGGCGGCGGAGCCAACCGGGAGAACCTGCCTTGAGTCGTGAAACTGACAGTCCGTCCTCCGGGCCCCACGGGCGCGGCGGAGCCGCATACCCCTCGGGCACCCCGCCCTACGGGACGCCCGCGGCTTCCGACGCCGGTGCGGACGCGGGCCGTTCGGCCTCGCGGCCGGAGGAGCGCAAGACCGAGACGACGCTGACGACCCGGATCCGGATCAACATCCCCGGATCGCGGCCCATCCCGCCGGTCGTCGTGCGCAAGCCCGTCGCGGACGCCGAGGACGACTCCTCCGGCGCCGTGAGCGACGAGCGGCCCGCGCCGGGCTCCGCCGCGCCCTCGGGCGCCGCCGAGGCTCCCGCCGAGCCCGCCCAGCCGGCCGACGACAAGCCGACCAGCGACTGGTTCGCGCCGCGCAGGTCCGGCCCGGCCAAGGGTGCTCAGGGCGGCGGCTCCGCGGGCGGCGCCGGCGCGCCGGGCGGTTCGGGAGCGGCGGCCGGTGCGCAGGGCGCGCCCGGCGCGGGGCCCGCGGGCCCGGGCGCCGGTACCCCCGGTGCCGGTGCCGGTGCGCGACCGGGCGGCGGGAGTGGCCGTCCCGGTGGCGTCGTCGGCTCCATGAGCGTGCCGGGCGGCTCCCGGCCCGGACCCGGCGGCGGCGCCGGACGCTCCGGCGCGACGGGCGGACCCGTGGCGCCCGGTCACGGTGGCGGCACCGGCTCCTTCGACGTGACCGAGGCCCTGGCGGGAGGCCCGCTGGGCAACGGCGGCACCGGCAACGGCACCCGCCCGGGCGCCGACGCGGGCGAGCCGCGCCGCGACGACCTGCCGTACGCCGGCGGGAGCGGCCAGGGCGGTCACGACGACCGGACCGCGGGCCCCGGCGGCGCGCACAGCGGCCCCAACGGGCAGTCCCCGTACGGCGTCCAGGGCGGCCCCGCGGGCCCGACGGGCGGCCCGGTCACCGGCGACAGCCCGCTGGCGCCACCGCCGGCCGGCGGTCTCGGCGTACCCGGGATGCCCGGCGCGCCGGGCGGACAGCGCGGCCCCGGCCCGGGCGGCCTGCGCGGCCCCGGCGCTCCGGCCGCTCCCGGCAGGCCCCAGGCCCCCGGCGCCGCCCACGGCGGTCCCGGCGGCGGGCTCAGTGACGACACCGCGATCCTCACCCCGCAGAAGCCCGTACCCGGGCCCGGCGCCCCCGGCCACGGCAACCCGGACAACGTCTCCGGCAACACCGTCACCAGCGGCATCCCCGTCGTGCCGACCGACCGGAACGCGCCTTTCCAGGGCGGGCCCGGCGACGGTCCGCTGTCGCAGACGCCCCCCAAGCTGCCCGAGCCGGTCTCCACGCCCCCGGCGAGCTCCGCCAAGCCCGCCAAGAAGAAGGGGCGCGGCAAGCTCCCGCTGCTCGTCGGCGGCCTGGTCGTGATCGCCGGTGTCACCTACGGCGCCGGCCTGCTCATGAACCGCTCCGACGTGCCCAAGGGCACCACCGTGCTCGGCGTCGACATCGGCGGCGGCACCCGCGACGACGCCGTCGAGAAGCTGGACGACGTCCTGGGTGCCCGCGCGGGCAAGCCGCTCAAGCTGACGGTGGGCGGCGAGACCGTCTCCCTGAAGCCGGACCAGGCGGGGCTCCAGCTCGACGCGCAGGCCACGGCCAGCGCGGCGGCGAAGAGCGACTACAACCCGGTCTCCGTGTTCGGCACCCTCTTCGGCCAGAAGCGGGTCGTCGACCCGGTCATGCCCGTCGACGAGGAGAAGCTGCACGCCGCCCTCCAGGACGCCGCCGGCGGGGCCGGGTCGGTGACCGAGGGAACCATCAGGTTCGAGTCCGGCAAGGCCGTGCCCGTGTACGGCAAGGCGGGCAAGGGCATCGACGTCGCCAGGTCGACCGAGGCCGTCCGGGCCGCGTACCGCGCGCAGGTGGAGACGGGCACCGCCACCCCGGTGAACGTGCCGACGACCACTCAGCAGCCCACGGTCTCCAAGGCCGAGGTCGACCGGATGATGAAGGAGTTCGCCGAACCGGCGATGTCCGCCAACGTCACCGTGCGGACCGACGCCGCGCACTCCGTCCCGATGAGCCCCGAGAAGTCCCTGTGGAAGTTCCTGAAGGTCACGGCCGTCAACGGCAAGCTGGTCGACAAGCCCGACCTGAAGGCCCTCGAGGACCTCTACGGCGGGGCGTTCGACGGCGTGCTCATCACCCGGGCCAACGGTGAGAAGACGCCCGTCACCCCGCAGGACGTCTACGGCGCCCTGCGCCAGGCCCTGAGGAGCAGCACCGACCGCGTCGCGGTCATCGAGACCGACCCGAGCTGACGCCCCGGAACGAGGGGGGCGCCCGGCGACCGCCGGGCGCCCCCCTCGTCGGCTCAGTTGAGCATCGCGCGAGCCGCCCGCGCCTCGCCGCGCACCTGCTCCGCCACCGCCTCGTCCACCGCCCCCACGACCTCGGCGTACGCCTCCAACTCCCCGGCCCCGGCCGTGAACTCGCCCCGCTGCACCAGCAGCCGCGCCCGCTCGTACCGCAGGCGCGCCGCGTGCGCCGGCAGCAGCAGGGCCAGCTCGATCGCCCACAACCCGACGTCCGACCGTTCCGGCCGGGCCGCCGCCCACGCCCGGATGTTGTTCAGGACGCGCGTCACCACATCCAGCGGCGCCGCCGGCTCCAGCATCGAGGGGCTCAGCCCCGCCCCCGTGGCCCCGGCGACCAGCAGGTCCGCGTCGCCGCCGTCGAGGACCCGCCCTCCGTCGAACGGATCGGCGAGCACCCGCTCCTCCTGGGGCCCCGACTCGGACCCGAACCCGACCACGAAGTGCCCCGGCAGCGCCACGCCGTACACCGGGGCCCCCGCCCGCCGGGCCACCTCCAGCCACACCACCGACAGCATGATCGGCAGCCCGCGCCGGCGCCGCAGCACCTCGTGCAGCAACGACGACTCCAGCCGCCGGTAGTCCGCGGCGAGGCCGTGGAACCCGTACCGCTCACCCAGCAGGTCCCGCAGCGCCACCGCCCAGGCCCGCGGCGTGCCCGGCCGGAACGGCACCTGCCCGGCCAGCCGGTCCAGCTCCATCTGCGCGGCGTCCAGACCGTCCTCGTCCAGCGCCCCGTCCGCCTGGGCGCCCAGCAGCAGGCACAGCGTGGACAGATCGGGCCGCTCGGACCTGGCCTCGTCGGCGAATCGCCGGCGCACCTCGGCGGAACGTTCCGCCGACGGGGGGTACGGGGGATGAGGATGACGCATGGCTGACTCGTGCCCTTTCACGGCGATCGGTCACCGGCCGCCCCGGTGCTCGCGGGCTCCCGGTAGTGGTGGTACGCGTGGTGCGCGGCGAAGCCCATCCCGGCGTACAGCGCCCGCGCCGCCGCGTTGTCCGTCTCGACCTGGAGCCACGCCGCCGACGCGCCCTCGTCGAGCGCCCGCCGGGCCAGCGCGGCCATCACGGCGGTCGCCAGGCCCCGGCGCCGCTGCTCCGGATCGACCTCGACGGCCGCGAAGGAGGCCCACCGCCCGTCCACGACACACCGGCCGATCGCGGCCGGGGCGCCCGCCTTCGCGCCGGGCACCGTCGCGAACCACACCGACGGCCCCGAGGCCAGCACGCGCAGGGCCACGTCACTCACCCCCTTGCGCCCGTACCGCGCCAGCCACGCCTCGTCCGCCTCCCGGGACAGGACCACACCGGTGCCCTCCGCCAGGTCGGCGACCGGTGCCAGGGCCCCGGTCCACACCTCGGCCGTCACCTCCCGCACCCAGCCCCGCCGCTCCAGCTCCGCGCCCAGCAGCTCCTGCGTGCCCTCGGCCCCGGTGGCGGTCTGGACGTACGCGGGCAGGCCCCGCTCGCCGTACCAGCGCCGTACGGCGGCCAGCGCCTCGTCGAGCGGCAGCCCCGGATCACCCAGCGGCAGCACGGAGTTGGCGCGCCGCGTGAACCCGGCCGCCGCCCGCAGCTCCCACGCGCCGAGCCACTCGCTCTCCACCGGCCGCCAGGCCCGTGCGGCGACCCGCGCCAGTTCCTCGTAGGACGCCGAGGGGCCGCGTCGGCGCGCCGGGGCGGCGGGCACGACCTTGCCCGCGACCAGCGACGACTCGGCAACACGGACGCTCTCGCCACTCTTCCGTGTGATCAGCAGCACACCGTTGTTCCATGATGTGAGAACACCGACCGTGTCGGTGAACTTCTCAGCCGTGTCACTAGGCTCGTTCAAGCGCCGGACGGAGACTCGTTTGCCCACGTCAGCAGCGGTAATGCGGACCTCGAGACGTCCGGCGGCAGAGATTTCCACGGGTCGGTCCACCCCTCCTGTTCGGATCATGCCCGAGAACGGAGATACTAGGGGCGGGCATCGACGACGCCGCGCTCCCGCGCGCCAGGCGGCGGAGCCTGAGGAGGCCCGCCAGCGCCCTATCGAGGAGGAACGACAGCGTGACCTACGTCATCGCGCAGCCTTGTGTCGACGTGAAGGACAAGGCGTGCATCGAGGAGTGCCCGGTCGACTGCATCTACGAGGGCCAGCGGTCCTTGTACATCCACCCGGACGAATGCGTCGACTGTGGTGCCTGTGAGCCGGTCTGCCCGGTCGAGGCGATCTTCTACGAGGACGACACTCCGGAGGAGTGGAAGGACTACTACAAGGCGAACGTCGAGTTCTTCGACGAGCTCGGCTCGCCCGGTGGTGCCAGCAAGCTGGGGCTGATCGAGCGCGACCACCCCTTCGTCGCCGCGCTGCCGCCGCAGAACCAGTAAGAGCGGCCCGCACACCCGCGCCGCCTCGGTCCCGTACGGCCTGATCGCCCCCGATCGGCGCCGCACGGGACCGAGGCGTTTGCCGTACCGACGAAAGTGAGCCAGTAACCGTGTCCGCAGTCTCCGACCGCCTTCCGACCTTCCCCTGGGACAAGCTGGAGCCGTACAAGAAGACGGCCGCCGCGCACCCGGACGGCATCGTCGACCTCTCCGTCGGCACCCCGGTCGACCCGGTCCCCGAGCTGATCCAGAAGGCCCTGGTCGACGCGGCGGACTCCCCGGGCTACCCGACGGTCTGGGGCACACCGGCACTGCGCGACGCGATCACCGGCTGGGTCGAACGCCGCCTGGGCGCCCGCGACGTCACCCACCGCCACGTCCTGCCCGTCGTCGGCTCCAAGGAACTCGTCGCCTGGCTCCCGACCCAGCTGGGCCTCGGCCCCGGCGACCGGGTCGCCTTCCCCCGCCTGGCCTACCCGACGTACGAGGTCGGCGCCCGGCTGGCCCGCGCGGAGTACGAGGCGTACGACGACCCGACGTCGCTGGACCCGGCGGGGCTGCGCCTCCTGTGGCTCAACTCGCCGTCGAACCCGACCGGCCAGGTGCTGTCCAAGGACGAGCTGACCCGGATCGTGGCCTGGGCCCGCGAGCACGGCGTCCTCGTCGTCTCCGACGAGTGCTACCTGGAGCTGGGCTGGGAGGCCGACCCGGTGTCCGTCCTGCACCCGGACGTCAACGGCGGCTCGTACGACGGCCTGGTCGCCGTCCACTCGCTCTCCAAGCGCTCCAACCTGGCCGGTTACCGCGCGGCCTTCCTGGCCGGTGACCCGGCGGTCCTGGGCCCGCTCTTGGAGATCCGCAAGCACGGCGGCATGATGACGTCGGCGCCGACGCAGGCGGCCGTGGTGGCGGCCCTCGGCGACGACGAGCACGTCCGCGTCCAGCGCGAGCGCTACGCGGCCCGCCGCGCGGCCCTGCGCGAGGCCCTGCTCGGCCACGGCTTCCGCATCGAGCACAGCGAGGCCAGCCTCTACCTGTGGGCCACCCGCGACGAGTCCTGCTGGGACACGGTGGCCCACCTGGCCGAGCGCGGCATCCTGGTGGCACCGGGCGACTTCTACGGCCCGGCCGGCCAGAACTTCATCCGCGTCGCCTTCACCGCCACGGACACCCGAGTCGACGCGGCAGTACAACGCCTGACCCCCTGACCCCCGACGTCCCGCCCGACTCCCGCCCGCGCGGCTCCCGCCGGACAGCTCACCCGGCTGGCCGCCTGGCTGGCCGCGGCTGCCCACCCGGGTGTCGCTCGCCTGGCTGGTCGCCCGAGTGTCGCTCGCCTGATTGGTCGCTTGGCTGCCCGCCTGGGCTGGCGGCTTGCCTGGCCGCTTGGCTGTCGCCCGCCTGACTGGCCGCTTGGCTGCTCGCCCGGGTGTCGCTCGCCTGGCCGGTCGCTTGGCTGCTCGCCCGGCTGTCGCCCGCCGGGTTGGCGGCTTGCCTTGCCGCCCGGCTGACGCCCGCCCCCCGGCTGTCGCCCGCCTGACTGACGCCCGCCCACCCGGCCGTCGCCCGCCCACCCGGCCGTCGCCCGCCCGGCTGGCCGCTTGGCTGCCCGCCCGGCTCCCGCCCACCCGGCTGTGGGCAGTCGTTCCGCAGGGCGGAACGGGTGGGCACAGCCCCCGACGCCGGGCCACGGCCAACCCACGCCCACGGCACCGGCGTAAGTCCTCCGCACCGGGCGTCAGCCCCCCGCACCGGCGTAAGCCCACCGACGCGGGCACGCAAAAGGCGACGGGGCCCGGGGAAGAACCCCGGACCCCGCCACCGCACCGCACCGCACAAGCCCGGCGCTCAGCCGACCGGCAGCCCCTGCACCGGCAGCCCACCCGCGCCCAGCGCGTCCGTCGGCAGCCCACCCTTCGTGGCCGTCTGCGCCGTGTCACCGACGATGTCCCCGGCGGAACCCGCCGCGTCACCGGCGGTCTTCTGCGCCACCGGCGTGGTCTTCTTGACGACCGAGCCGCCGGTCTTGCCCGCGGCCGGGACGGTCTTCTTGACCGCCTTGCTGCCCGTGTCGCCCGCGGTCTCGGTGACGTTCTGGGCCGCGGCGTCGACGGTGTTGCCCACGTTCGCACCGTCCAGGGCGGTCAGCCCTCCGAGGTTCGGGGCGGCGGGCAGTTCGGGAGCCGCGCTGGCGGAGCCGGCCGCACCGACCCCGGCAGCCGCCCCCGCAGCGACGAGCAGCGCGGCACGGGCGATCCGGCGGGTCAGGGGGAGGGACATGATGCTCCTTCGACGGAAGTCAACGATGAGTGATCCGACCGTGCCCGGCGGTTGATCGTCCGGGCTCGGACGCAGTGACTACCGCTCGAAGGGCGCGAAGGTTGCGGCGGTCCAACGTAAAGAGTTGGTAATGCGTCGCATTATCAGGTGCACAGAAAAACGGGCAAAACGGAGCCGGTCCGAAAGTCTGCCGAATCCTTACAGCCCTTGATATTCCTGGGCTTCGCCGGATGCGGCGCGAGGGGCGGGATAAGGCACGCACCGCGTCGATCCGCCACCCGCGCGGGTAACTCCCAGGAGTGAACGCTCGTACGGGTGGGCGCTACCGCGCGGACGTGATCCGGACCGCTCCCGCGCCCCGCTCGGCACCACCGTCACCACCGGCACCACCGGAACTGCCGGATCCCGTGGGATGCCACTCGCTGTCGGTGCTGCCCGCGGTCCACTCCCGGCCCGCGTAGGCGACCCGTTCGATGCGCAGCGAGGAGGCGTTGGCCACCGCCCAGTGCGCGAGCTGCCAGCCGCGCCGTTCCAGGTCCTCGCCGGAGACCGCTTCCGCGTCCGCGTCCGGTGCCGAGCCGGCGGTGACGGGCAGCGTCACGGTCCGCCCGTCGGACTCGTCCACGGCACCCGTGGCCGGGGAGGGGGGCGGCGAGGCCCCGCGGGCCGCCGCCCCGTCGTCCACCACCGCGCCGATCGGCTGGAGCACGTCGCGCCCGAAGTCCCGCACGAGCGCCGCGCGGATCGCGTGCGGCCCCTTGGCGGGGGTTTCGTCCGTACCGTCGGCGGGTGCCGTACCGGGGAGCCCCTCGCAGGTCAGCGTCGCCGCCGACCGTCCGGTGAGCGCGGCGGCGAGCAGCGCGGCGTCCGGCTCGTGCTTGGCGTACGCGTCCGGGAAGGCGCTGCGCTGCACGCGCTGGGCGGCGTCCGTCAGCGGGAGGTCCGTGTAGCCGGGCACCTCGACCAGGTGGTCGTAGAACATGCCCGCCGAGTACGCCGGGTCCATGATCTCCTCCGGCTCGCCCCAGCCCTGCGAGGGGCGCTGCTGGAACAGGCCGAGCGAGTCGCGGTCGCCGTAGTCGATGTTGCGTAGCGAGGACTCCTGCAGGGCGGTCGCCAGCGCGATCGTCACCGCCCGTTCCGGCAGGTCGCGCGCGGTGCCCACGGCGGTGATGGCCGCCGCGTTCACCGCCTGCTCCGGCGTGAACTCGTAGCTCGTCCGGTCGTCCCCGTCCGAGACCACCTTGCACCCGGGCGCGCCCCCGGTGACGTACTGCACCGCGAGGTAACCGGCGACCGCGAGCAGGACCGCGAAGGCCGCCCCGGAGCGGAGAAGGCGGCCACGGCGTTTGCGGGTTGGCGACGGCTGAAGCACGCGTTACAAGGTACTGGAGGGTAGGGAGTGGTGTCCGCCTGGTACGGGCAATGCCCGAAAGGGCAGGGGCGTTAGGGTCGGGGCCATGGCCGATACCCCGCTTGACCTCACGCTGGACGCCGCGGAGCTCACCGCGCGGCTCGTCGACTTCCCCTCCGAGAGCGGCACCGAGGAGCCACTGGCGGACGCGATCGAGAGCGCCCTGCGCGCCCTGCCGCACCTGTCGGTCGAGCGGTACGGCAACAACGTGGTGGCCCGCACGAACCTGGGCCGGGCGGAGCGCGTGATCCTGGCCGGTCACATCGACACCGTCCCGATCGCCGGCAACGTCCCCTCCCGGCTGGACGAGGACGGCGTGCTGTGGGGCTGCGGCACCTGCGACATGAAGGCGGGCGTCGCGGTGCAGCTGCGCATCGCGGCCACCGTCCCGGCCCCCAACCGCGACCTGACCTTCGTCTTCTACGACAACGAGGAGGTCGCCGCCGAGCTGAACGGCCTCAAGCACGTCGCCGAGGCGCACCCCGAGTGGCTGGAGGGCGACTTCGCGGTGCTCCTGGAACCCTCCGACGGCCAGGTGGAGGGCGGCTGCCAGGGCACGCTGCGGGTGCTGCTGAGGACGACGGGGGAGCGGGCGCACTCCGCGCGGAGCTGGATGGGCTCCAACGCCATCCACGCCGCCGCCCCGATCCTCGCCCGCCTGGCGGCGTACGAGCCGCGCTACCCGGTGATCGACGGCCTGGAGTACCGCGAGGGCCTGAACGCGGTCGGCATCACGGGCGGGGTCGCGGGCAACGTCATCCCCGACGAGTGCGTGGTCACGGTCAACTTCCGCTACGCCCCCGACCGCAGCCCCGAGGACGCCCTCGCCCACGTGCGGGAGGTCTTCGCGGACTGCGGGGTGGCGGAGTTCGTGGTCGACGACCACAGCGGTGCGGCCCTGCCGGGGCTGTCCCACCCGGCCGCGGCGGCCTTCATCGAGGCGGTGGGCGGCACCCCGCAGCCCAAGTACGGCTGGACGGACGTGTCCCGCTTCTCGGCGCTCGGCGTGCCGGCGGTCAACTACGGCCCCGGCAACCCGCACTTGGCGCACAAGCGCGACGAGCGGGTGGAGACGGCCAAGATCCTGGCGGGGGAGGAGCGCCTGCGGTCCTGGCTGACGACGTGATCCACGGCGGGTTTGGACCGCAGCGTGGCGGACATGCTCAGGTCCCTCGTACGTAACCCGCGTAGATCTACGCTGAGGTGGAAGAACCTGCAACTGGAGGGAGCGCGCATGGCTACCGGCAACCCCGAGGGCAAGAAGCGGCCACCGGAGGAGCAGCGCCTGGGCCCTGTCCTCCGGCGGCGGGGCCAGGTCCAGAAGAGCACCACGGACCAGCGCCTGCTGGACGAGCGCGCTCCGACCGACTGGGTCCACACCGACCCGTGGCGCGTGCTGCGCATCCAGTCGGAGTTCATCGAGGGCTTCGGCACGCTCGCCGAACTCCCGCCCGCCATCAGCGTCTTCGGCTCCGCCCGCACGCCGGCGGACTCACCCGAGTACGACGCCGGCGTCCGGCTCGGGCGCGGCCTGGTGGAGGCGGGCTTCGCGGTCATCACCGGCGGCGGTCCCGGCGCGATGGAGGCGGCCAACAAGGGCGCGCTGGAGGCGAAGGGGACGTCGGTCGGCCTCGGCATCGAGCTGCCCTTCGAGCAGGGGCTCAACCCGTACGTCGACATCGGGCTGAACTTCCGGTACTTCTTCGTCCGCAAGATGATGTTCGTGAAGTACGCGCAGGGCTTCGTGGTCCTGCCCGGCGGTCTCGGCACCCTCGACGAACTCTTCGAAGCCCTCACCCTGGTGCAGACGCAGAAGGTGACCCGCTTCCCCATCGTCCTGTTCGGCGCCGAGTACTGGGGCGGGCTGGTCGACTGGCTGCGCGACACGCTGGTCGCCCAGGGCAAGGCCGCGGAGAAGGACCTGCTCCTCTTCCACGTCACGGACGACGTGGACGAGGCGGTCGCCCTAGTCTCCAAGGAGGCGGGCCGGTAGGCCCGGGCCGGGTGCGCCAGGGGGCAGGGCCCGCCTGACGCACCCGAGCCGGTGGCCGGCCGGGCCGGGCCCGCCCGGCGCACCCGGGCCGGTGGCTAGGCCAGTCCCCGCCTGGCGACGGCGGGCTCCCGGTGGCCCGCGATGGTCGCGACCATGTCCAGCACCTGCCGCGTCTCCGCGACCTCGTGCACCCGGTACACCCGCGCCCCCAGCCACGCGGACACCGCCGTCGTCGCCAGCGTCCCGATCACCCGCTCCTTCACGGGCCGGTCCAGCGTCTCCCCGACGAAGTCCTTGTTGGACAGGGACACCAGCACCGGCCACCCCGTCTCCACCATCTCCCCGAGCCGCCGGGTCGCCTCCAGGCTGTGCCGCGTGTTCTTCCCGAAGTCGTGCCCGGGATCGATCAGCACCGACTCCGGCGGCACCCCCAGCGCCACCGCCCGCTCGGCCAGTCCCAGGGTCACCTGGAGGATGTCGGCCATGACGTCGTCGTACGTCACCCGGTGCGGCCGGGTCCGCGGCTCGGCGCCGCCGGCGTGCGTGCACACCAGCCCCACCCCGTACCGCGCCGCGACCTCCGCGAGCTTGGGGTCGACACCGCCCCAGGCGTCGTTCAGCAGGTCCGCCCCCGCCTCGCACACGGCCTCGCCGACCTCGTGCCGCCAGGTGTCCACGCTGATCACGACGTCCGGGAACCGCCGCCGCACCTCCGCGACGAAGCCCACCGTCCGCCGGGCCTCTTCCTCGGCCGACACCTCGTCCCCGGGACCGGCCTTCACCCCGCCGACGTCGATGATCGCGGCGCCCTCGGCCACCGCCTGCTCCACGCGCGCGAGCGCGGGCTCGTCGCGGAAGGTCGCCCCCTGGTCGTAGAAGGAGTCCGGGGTCCGGTTCACGATCGCCATGATCACCGGTTCGTGCGCCGCGAATTCACGCCTGCCCAGCTTGAGCATCCCGAGCATCCCCTGTGACATCTCCTCGTCCATACCGTTCTCACGTCCCGCCGAATCGAGCCCGGGACCGCGCTTCGACCGCCTGCGGCCCCGACTGTCAGACTCGCATGGCACGATCGGACCCGACACAACCGACTCCGACCCAGTGCCCGGCGCAGTCCGGGAACCGGTTCCGGGACCCGGTTCCGGGACCCGTCCCGGATTCCGGTTCCGATCCCATCAGCCGGGCGATCCGTCGACCGACGCGATCGCCGCACTCGACCCGACCATGGGGGCCCAGCGATGGTCATGTTCCTGTTCCTCGTCGTCGCGCTGGCCGTCGTGGTCGCCGCGGTGACGCTCGCCGTGGTGAGCGGCGGCGACAGCGGCCCGCTGCCCGACGCCGCCCCCGAGCGGCTGCGGGACTCCCTGCCCCCGGACCGTCCGGTGGGCCGCGCGGACGTGGAGCGGCTCCGCTTCCCCCTCGTCGCCCGCGGCTACCGCATGGCGGACGTCGACGACGCCCTCGGCCGCCTCGGCGCCGAACTGGCCGAGCGCGACGCCCGCATCGCCGACCTGGAGTCCGCGCTGGCGGGTGCCCGGGCCGCCGTCGCCCACCAGCACGTCTCCATGGAGAAGCCGTCCCAGGAGGACCAGTGAGCGCCGGGGAGGCCGTCCCGGGCCCGGACGGCGCGCCGCGCTGCCCCTGGGCCCTGTCCACCGCGGACTACGTGACGTACCACGACGAGGAGTGGGGCCGCCCGGTCCACGGCGACGACGCGCTGTACGAGCGGCTGAGTCTGGAGGCCTTCCAGTCCGGCCTGTCCTGGATCACGATCCTGCGCCGCCGCCCGGGCTTCCGTACCGCCTTCGCGGGCTTCGCGATCGCCGAGGTGGCGGCCTTCACCGACGAGGACCGCGACCGACTGCTCGCCGACGCCGGCATCATCCGCAACCGCGCCAAGATCGACGCCACCCTCGCCAACGCGCGCGTGCTGGCCGAGTGGGCCCCCGGCGAGCTGGACGAGCTGATCTGGTCCCACGCCCCCGACCCGGACGGCCGCCCGGCGCCGAAGACCCTCGCCGACGTCCCGGCCGTCACACCGGAGTCCACGGCGCTGTCCAAGGCCCTGAAGAAGCGGGGCCTGCGGTTCGTCGGCCCGACGACGGCGTACGCGCTGATGCAGGCCTGCGGACTGGTCGACGACCACCTGGCGGCGTGCGTGGCCCGCGGGACCCCCTCCGGCGTCTGAGGGGGGCCGAGGGCGGCGCTCGGCCCTCCCGGGCCGCTGGTGACCGGCTCACTTGCCCAGGTAGCGGGGCTTCTCCTTGTCGACGAACGCGCGCACCGCGATCGCGTGGTCCTGCGAGGACCCCGCCCGGGACTGCAGCTCGTCCTCCTTCTCCAGCGTCTCGGCCAGCGAGTGCGTCAGCCCGTACGCCATCGACTCCTTCAGCGCCGCGTACGCCACCGTCGGCCCCTCGGCCAGCGCCCGCGCGGTCCGCTCGGCCTCCGCGCGCAGGTCGGCGGCGGGGACGACCCGGTTGGCGATGCCCAGCTCGTACGCCTCCCGGGCGCCGACGCTGCGCGGGAACAGCAGCAGGTCGGCGGCGCGCCCGGGCCCGACGACGCGCGGCAGCGTCCAGGAGACGCCCGAGTCGGCGGTGAGCGCGACCCCGGCGAAGGACGTGTTGAAGGCCGCGGTGTCCGCGACGATCCGGTAGTCCGCGGCGAGCGCGAAGCCGAAGCCCGCCCCGGCCGCCACGCCGTTCACCGCCGCCACCACCGGCTTCGCGGCCTCCACGAGCGCCCGCACGATCGGGTTGTAGTGCTCGCGCACCGTGCTCATGGTCCGGCCCGAGCCGGTCTCCCGGTCGGCGGCCAGCAGCCCGATGTGCTCCTTGAGATCCTGGCCGACGCAGAACGCCCGCTCCCCGGCCGCGGTCAGCAGGACCGCCCGCACGGCGTCGTCCGCCGCCGCGGAACGCACCGCGTCCCGGAGCGCGACCTTGGTCTCGATGTTCAGCGCGTTCATCGCCTCGGGGCGGTTCAGCGTGATCGTCGCGAGCCCGTCGCTCACCTCGTAGAGCACGGTGTCGGCCATGGATTTCCCCTCCGCGTCGTGGCGTGTGTGGGAGACAGCATGACGGAGATCGCCGGAAGCGGACCGCACGGGGGATGTGACCTGCGTCAAAGAATTCCGGTCCGTAGCCATTCGGCGGAAGTGTGCGAGGGCGCGCAGTATCGCAGTCACATCGCCGAATTGAGTGGTTTTGCTCGCGTGCGTTGCCCAAGCGATGCCGACCGATGTTGGTCATCGGGTCCTGGGATGCGGGATAATGGCTGGGAAGCAATGTGTTCGATGCCGGTGTCGCGCGTCCATGCCGGACTGCGCGTGCCCTCACGGGCCGTCGGCGGTGACGGTGAGCTGGTATCAGGAAGGGGAACGAGCATGGCGGCCATGAAGCCGCGGACGGGCGATGGCCCGCTCGAGGTGACCAAGGAGGGGCGGGGCATCGTCATGCGCGTTCCGCTCGAAGGCGGCGGTCGACTCGTCGTCGAGCTGACCCCCGACGAGGCCGACGCGCTCGGCGACGCCCTCAAGAAGGTCGTCGGCTGACGCGCGAGCGACCACACCCGTTCAGCCGCCCCGGTACCGCGCATGGTGCCGGGGCGGTTGTTTTTCTTTTTTCCCGTTCTCCCGTACGCCCGGAGCGGGGGTCGGAGCGGGGATTCCCCTCGGGGCGCTATCCGATCGGGGCGCCGTCCGGTCGGGGCGCCGTCCGGTCGGGGCGCCGTCCGGTCGGGGCGCCGTCCGGTTCACCGTTTGACGGCGCAGAGCAGCCCGTCGCCCACCGGAAGCAGTGACGGCACCAGTTCCTGGCTCTCGCGCACCGCGCGCAGGAGGTCCCGCAGGCGCAGCACCTCGGTGGGCTGCGGTCCGGAGTCGATGGTCCGGCCGGCGCCGAAGACGCCTTCGAAGGCGACGAGACCTCCGGGGCGCAGCAGGCGCAACGATTCAGCGAGGTAGTCCAGGTACTCCAGACGGTCGCCGTCACAGAAGACGAGGTCGTAGCCGGCGTCCGCGAGCCGGGGCAGCACGTCCAGCGCGCGGCCCGGGATGAAACGGGCCCGGTTGCTGGCGAAGCCCGCGGCCCGGAAGGCCTGACGGGCGAACTGCTGGTGCTCCGGCTCCGGGTCGACCGTGGTCAGGACGCCGTCCGGCCGCATGCCGTGCAGCAGATGGATCCCGGAGACGCCGCAACCGGTGCCGATCTCGGCGACCGCCTTGGCGTCCACGGCGGCGGCGAGCAGTCCCAGCGCGGAGCCCGTGCCCGGGGTCACCGAGCGCAGGCCCGCGTCGCGGGCCCGGTCGCGTGCCCACAGCAGCGCGTCGTCCTCGGCGACAAAGGCGTCGGCGAACGCCCAGCTCGTCTGCCGGTTGCCGGTAATGACCCTCTCCTGTCCCCGTTGTTGCCTCGGCGTGACTGTATCCGTTGGCGTCGGGAACCCGCAGATGGGACCGGTCGTTTAAGAGGAGAGCAAACCAGGGGCCGAGCGGCCGGGACTGCGACCGGGGGGCAGCGAATTGGGCAGGTGCGCCGAGCAAGTGCTGACGCAGCCGTACGAGCCGTGTCAGCCCAGATCAAATTCTCGTAAAACCGCTTATCCGGAGCTAACGGGCGAGGTGGCTATGGTAGGGGCTCCACTGGACACCACCAGAGCCGACAGGGGAGGTGCGGCCGCACCCGCGGATCGGGGCGGAGTGCTGCGGCGCTTCCTCGGATCGGCAGGCAGGCCGAAATCCGTGAACGACACCGCTGCTGACCACAGCCACGCCGACGGTCCCGCCACGGGACACGCCCAGACCGCGACCTTCGCCGGCGACGCGGACGGGCAGGCGTGGACTCCGCCCACCTGGGAGGAGATCGTCAGCACCCACAGCGGCCGGGTCTACCGCCTCGCCTACCGCCTCACCGGCAACCAGCACGACGCCGAGGACCTCACGCAGGAGGTCTTCGTCCGCGTCTTCCGGTCGCTGTCGACGTACACGCCGGGCACCTTCGAGGGCTGGCTGCACCGCATCACCACCAACCTCTTCCTGGACATGGTGCGCCGCAAGCAGCGCATCCGCTTCGACGCGCTCGGCGACGACGCGGCCGAGCGGCTGCCCAGCAAGGAGCCCAACCCGCAGCAGGTCTTCCACGACGCCCACTTCGACGCGGACGTCCAGCAGGCGCTGGACACCCTCGCGCCCGAGTTCCGCGCGGCCGTCGTCCTGTGCGACATCGAGGGGCTGTCGTACGAGGAGATCGCCGCGACCCTCGGCGTGAAGCTCGGCACGGTCCGCTCGCGGATCCACCGTGGCCGCTCCCAGCTGCGCAAGGCACTCGCGCACCGCTCTCCCCAGGCGCGCGCCGAGCGTCGCTCGTTCGCGGCCCGTGTTCCCGCTCTGGGAGGAGGGGGCACGGCCGCGTGAGTGGATCACGGCGTGAAGGCGAGGGACGCCTCGCGGAGCAGCATCTGGGAGACCGACTTTCCGCCCTGGTGGACGGAGAGCTCGGTCATGACGCGCGTGAGCGCGTGCTGGCGCACGTGGCGACCTGCCCGAAGTGCAAGGCGGAGGTCGACGCGCAGCGCAGGTTGAAGAACGTCTTCGCCGAAGCGGCCCCGCCGGCCCCCTCCGAGAGCTTCCTGGCGCGCCTTCAGGGGCTGCCCGCGGGAGGCGACCCGGACGGCGGCGGCTCGCCGCTGGGCGGCGGCGGGTTCGCCACGGGCCTCGACGGGGTCTTCGGAACGAAGCGGGGCGAGCGGTTCGAGTTCGGTTACGTCCCCGCCCGGGCGCACTCCGCCGTGCTGCCGTCCTCCGCGCGGGAGCGGGGCCTGCGGATCCACGACGTGAGCCGGCACGAGGCCGAGCGGTCGTCGTCGCGCGGCCTGCGCTTCGCCTTCGCCGCGGCCGGGGCCGTGTCGCTGGCCGCGATCGCGCTGGGCGGGGTCACCGTCGGCACACCGGACACCACGACGGAGGCCCGCGGCTCCGGCAACGGCAGCAACGTCACGCCGACGCGCACCTCCGGCGCGGGAGCGGTGAACCCCGAGAGCCAGCGACGCCGCTCCGCCGGTCCGCTGCTCGGACAGGTCCAGGGGCATCGGGCGCTCGGCGACACCCCCGTCGCGCCCACCGCGAGGTCGGCGCCGCTGCTGCCCGGGCTGCCGCCGCCCGCCGCCGGCGATCCGCGCGAGCGGGCCGTGCACGCGCTGACCACCCCGGTGAGGGCCGGTGCCGCCGCCATGTCACCGCTGATACGTCCGCTCGAAGCCTTTCCGCCGCGTGCCCTGACCTCCTGGTCCACGGCCCCCGAGGCCGGGCCGCCGGGCCTGCTCGCCGCGCCCGTCCCCGACCCGGTCCCGTCGCCCTACCCGGCGGCGGCCCCCGCCGCCTCCCACCGTCCGGCTCCCTGACGGGGATCTGCGCGCCGGCCCGGGAACCTGATTGAATCCCGGGACGGCGCCAGAGCCCTTGGCGCCGACCATCTGCGGCCAGCTGTGGGGGAGAACATGACCGAGGGGAAGCCCACGAAGGCGAAGTGGTGGAGCCGTCCCCGCTCGTCCGGCGACGCGACCGACGGCGACTTCGAACTGGAGCGCCCGCGCACGGCCCCCGCCACCGGCACCGACGGCGGCGACTACGAGCTAGAACGCCCGGCAGCACCCCACGCGACCGACGAGGGGGACTACGAGCTGGACCGCCCGGCCGCCGGGCCGGACGGGCGCGGGGACGCGACCCCACGGCCGCGCACGGCCCCCGACCCACGCGACCCCGCCGCGGGCCACCCGCCCGCGGTCCCCCGCCCCACCCCGCCCTCCGACGCAGCCCCGCACCCGGGCGCCGGTCCTCGCACGGCCGGGGCCGACGAGGGCGCGGACCTCCGGACGGGCGGCGGCCCGGGTGGCGGCCCGCCCACAAGCACCCCCACCGGCGCCCCCGCCGACCCGACCCCGGGCGGGACGGAGGCCGCGGACGCGGGCCCACCCGTGAGCGCCGGCGCGGACGCACCCCCGCACGCGGGCACCGGCCCCCGCGCCGCCGAGGGCGGTGACGCCGGGGCCGCCGTGCCGGTGGCCGAGCGTCCCAAGCCACTGCACGAGCCGGATCCGTACAGCACCCCGCCCTACGGCGAGCCCGGCCCCTGGGCCCCCGCTCCTCCGGTGCAGCATCCGGCGGCCACACCGGCGCACGGCACGGCGACGGCGACGGCGGGGACGGGGCCGCTCCCCGCGCCGGCCGCCCCGGTCGCGCCGTCGGCCCCGCCGGCGGGCGCGATGCCCGACCCGGCGTTCGCGGACGCGCCGCCTCCGGTCCCCGGCGCCCAGGAGCCACCGCCGGCGCACCCCGGGCCCGCGGCCGCGGCGGCGGACGGGGACGGCCGGGGCGCCGACCCCTGGCGGCGCTACGACCCCTGGGCCGTCCCGGCGGCCGGCACGGTCCCGGCGGCACGGGAGCCGCGGCGGCGTGCCAGGAAGCTGATCGTCGTGGGCGCGCTGGTCGTCGCCCTGGTCTCCGGCGGTATCGGCGGCGCCGTCGGCGTCTACCTGGAGCGCAACGGCGGCGTGGGGACGGTCGAGCTGCCCCAGGCCGGTCAGGAGGCGGTCGAGCGGGCGCCGGACAGCGTGGCGGGCATCGCGGCGCGGGCCCTGCCCAGCGTGGTCACCCTGCACGCGAGCGGCGGCGACGCGGCGGGCACCGGCACCGGCTTCGTCCTCGACGACCGCGGCCACATCCTGACCAACAACCACGTCGTGCAGCCCGCCGGATCCGGCGGCGAGATCACCGTGACGTTCCACAGCGGCGACACCGCCGAGGCCACGGTCGTCGGCCGCGACAGCGGCTACGACCTCGCCGTGGTGAAGGTGAAAGGCGTCGGCGGACTCACCCCCATGCCGCTCGGCAACTCCGACAACGTCCGGGTCGGCGACCCCGTCGTCGCCATCGGCGCCCCCTTCGACCTGGCGGGCACGGTCACCTCCGGCATCATCAGCGCCAAGGAGCGGCCCATCACGGCCGGCGGCGAGGAGGGCGACGGCAGCGACATCTCGTACGTCGACGCCCTGCAGACCGACGCGCCCATCAACCCCGGCAACTCCGGCGGCCCCCTGCTGGACTCCCGGGGCCGGGCCATCGGCATCAACTCCGCCATCCGGTCGGCCGACAGCGGCGGCACCGAGTCGGACGGCGGCCAGGCCGGCTCGATAGGGCTCGGCTTCGCCATCCCCGTCAACCAGGGCAAGCGCGTCGCCGAGGAGCTGATCAACACCGGCCGGGCCACCCACCCGGTCATCGGCATCACCCTCGACATGAACTACACCGGCGACGGCGCCCGCGTGGGCGCCAAGGGCAGCGACGGGGGACCGGCCGTCACCACCGGCGGCCCCGGCGCCGAGGCCGGCATCAGGCCGGGGGACGTGATCACCGCCGTGGACGGCAAACGGGTGCACTCCGGCGAGGAACTCATCGTCAGGACCCGCGCCCACCGCCCCGGCGACCGCCTGGAACTGACGCTCGAACGCGACGGCGAGGAGACGAAGGTCTCACTGGTCCTCGGCTCCTCCGACGGGGGCTGAACGGCCGCCCGGGTCCGCCCAAGGCACCAGGAAGGCAAACAATTCGGAAAGCGTCCGCATACACGCATTCGGGGGTCACGGGACGGTACCGGTCGGACGGGATCGCCGGGTACCGTGGGGGCGGCCCGGACATCCCAAGGAGCTTCAGGTGTTCAATGACATAGGCGCACTAGAGCTGGTGACGCTCGTCGTCCTCGCCGTGCTCGTCTTCGGACCGGACAAGCTCCCCAAGGTCATCCAGGATGTGACGCGCACCATCCGGAAGATCCGGGAGTTCTCGGACAGCGCCAAGCAGGACATCCGGCAGGAGCTGGGCCCGGAGTTCAAGGACTTCGAGTTCGAGGACCTCAATCCCAAGACGTTCCTCCGCAAGCAGCTGGACAACGACGACCTGGGACTCAAGGAGATCCGCAACGGCTTCGACCTGAAGAAGGAGATGGCCGAGGTCACCGACGCGGTCCACGGCCGCGAGTCCGAGTCGTCGTCCGGCACGTCGTCCTCGTCCGGCTCCACCGGCGGCCGTATCGACATGTCGAAGAAGCCCGAGGCCCCCGCCCCGGACGACCGTCCGCCCTTCGACGCGGACGCCACCTGATCCCACCGACTCGCCCCCCGAGTGACGCGTCTCACACTCCGGACGGGGCGTACGGGCCCTGAAGACGACGCCCGCGCGACCCACGCGCCGGGCGGTTTCCCGGCTGCCGCCAGTGGTGTGGCTATGCTGCCCGAGTTGTTGTGCGGACCGGACGAGTGCGCCCGAAGGGGGGCGGGCCGTTCCGTTCCGACGAGAGCGAGGAGGCGTCCGGGCACATGGAGACGACGAGTCGGGCAGTCGCGCAGACGCCGGCCGCGGAGGAGGGACCACACGTCCCCTCCGTCCGGCGTACGGTCGACGGCTACCTGCGTGCGCCCTTCCCGTGGTACGGCCTCGACGAGGCCTTCACGGGGCGGCGCTGGCTGATGCAGGTCGGTACGGCGGCCGACGGGGCCGTGGAGCACGGCTCCCTCGGGCACGGTGACGAACCGTCGGTGCGCAACGAGCACGTGTCGGGCGACGACCAGGACGCGAAGGAGAAGTTCGCGGTCGTCGTGACCGTCGCGGCCAGCCCCGACCGGCGCAGTGCCGACGGCACCGGCCTGCTGGAGGCCACCTCGGTGTCCTCGGCGGCCTGGCTGGCCGGTGTGGGCCTGCTGTCCTTCACCTGGCCGGGGCAGATGGACCACGCGCTGCGGGACGACTGGCTGGAGCAGCAGACGGAGACCGCGTGGGTCCTCGCGGACGATCTCGACGGAGAGGACTGGACGGTCCTGTCCCTCCCCGTGGACGGCGTCCCGACGCCCTTCCACTACCGGGAGTCCGAGTTCGGCTGGGTGCTCGCCGGTTCCACCGAACAGGGCGTCCACCTGGGTGCGTACGGCCGGGGCATGAGCGCGTACGGGCTGGCCTTCTCCGTGGTGAAGGACATCACCGCGTACGACGCCTGACCGGGTGACCGCGTACGACGTAGGGGCGCCGTCCGGCGGACGGCGCCCCTACGTCGTACGGAGCCTCAGAACTTGTTCTTCGGCGTGATCCCCAGCGCCAGCCCCGAAAGGCCGCGCTGACGCCCGCCCAGCTTCCCCGCGATGGACCGCAGCGCCGTGCCCGCCGGGGAGTCCGGGTCGGACAGGACGACGGGCCTGCCCTCGTCGCCGCCCTCGCGCAGCCGGACGTCGATCGGGATGGAGCCGAGGACCGGGACCGAGGCGCCGGTCGTGCGGGTCAGGCCGTCGGCGACCGCCTGGCCACCGCCCGTGCCGAACACGTCGACCATCTCGCCGCAGTGCGGACAGGGCAGCCCCGCCATGTTCTCGACCACGCCGACGATCTTCTGGTGGGTCTGCACGGCGATGGCGCCCGCCCGCTCCGCCACCTCGGCGGCGGCCTGCTGAGGGGTCGTCACGACCAGGATCTCGGCGTTCGGCACGAGCTGGGCGACCGAGATCGCGATGTCGCCGGTGCCGGGCGGCAGGTCCAGCAGCAGGACGTCCAGGTCGCCCCAGTACACGTCCGCAAGGAACTGCTGGAGCGCGCGGTGCAGCATCGGGCCGCGCCAGACGACCGGCGCGTTGCCCGGGGTGAACATGCCGATGGAGATGACCTTCACGCCGTTGGCCGAAGGCGGCATGATCATGTTCTCGACCTGGGTGGGCCGCCCGTCGGCGCCGAGCATGCGCGGCACCGAGTGGCCGTAGATGTCGGCGTCGACGACACCGACCTTCAGCCCGTCCGCCGCCATCGCCGCCGCCAGGTTCACCGTCACCGAGGACTTGCCGACGCCGCCCTTGCCGGACGCGACCGCGTACACCCTGGTCAGGCTGCCCGGCTTGGCGAAGGGCACCTCGCGCTCGGTCTGGCCGCCGCGCAGCGCGGTGGCCAGCTCCTTGCGCTGCTCGTCGCTCATCACGTCCAGCTCGACGTCGACGCGGGTGACGCCCTCGACCCGCGACACCGCGTCCGTCACGCGCTGCGTGATGGTGTCCCGCATGGGGCAGCCGGAGACCGTCAGGTACACGGCGACCGCGACCGCTCCGTCCGCGCCGATCTCCACCGACTTGACCATCCCCAGCTCGGTGATGGGCCGGTTGATCTCGGGGTCGTTCACCGTCGCCAGTGCTTCGCGCACCGCGTCTTCCGTAGCCATGGGTCGATGGTACGGCGCCGCACCGGGGGCGCGGAAAGCCCCGTCAGCGGTCGTGTACGTCACGTCCCGCGGACCGGTCCGCCGGGAATGCCCCGCGGTCGGGGTGATGGCCGTTCTGCCGCTCCTCCAGGTCCTTGAGGACGTCCTGCAGCTCGGAGCGGATCCAGTCCCGCGTCGCGACCTCGCCCAGCCCGATGCGCAGGGCGGCGATCTCCCGAGTCAGGTACTCGGTGTCGGCGATCGACCGCTCGTTCTGCTTGCGGTCCTGCTCCAGGTTGACCCGGTCCCGGTCGTCCTGCCGGTTCTGCGCGAGCAGGATCAGCGGGGCCGCGTAGGAGGCCTGGAGCGACAGCATCAGGGTCAGGAAGATGAACGGGTACTCGTCGAAACGCAGGCCGCTGGGCGCGGACACGTTCCACACCACCCAGCAGATGATGACGACGGTCATCCAGACGATGAACCGCCCGGTGCCCAGGAACCGCGCCACGCGCTCGGAGAGCCGGCCGAAGGACTCCGGGTCCCACTCGGGCAGCAGCCGGCGGCGCGGCGGCCGGGGCTGGTCCAGGCGGGTCCGGGAACGGGAGGCGGCCGTGGCCCCCGACACCGCGCGCTCACGGGTCGCCGTCTCGCGCTCAGGCGCCATCGGCGCTCACCTCCTCGGCCTCGTCCAGGTGGTACTCGGTCTCCCGCCAGTCGTCGGGCAGCATGTGGTCCAGTACGTCGTCCACGGTGACCGCGCCCAGCAGCGACCCGGAATCGTCGACGACGGGCGCCGCCACCATGTCGTACGCGGCGAAGAACCCGGCGACCACCGGCAGCGCGGCGTCCGGGTCCAGGGGTTGCAGGTCGTCGTCGAGGATCGAGCCGACCAGCGTGTACGGGGGGTCGCGCAGCAGGCGCTGGAAGTGGACCGTGCCCAGGTACTTGCCGGTCGGCGTCTCCTCGGGCGGCCGGCAGACGTAGACCTGGGCCGCGTGCGCCGGGGACAGGTCGGGGTTGCGGATGCGGGCCAGGGCGTCGGCGACGGTCGCGTCGGGCCGCAGCACGATCGGCTCGGTCGTCATCAGACCGCCGGCCGTGTGTTCCTCGTACGCCATCAGGCGCCGCATGTCGGCCGCGTCCTCGGGCTCCATGAGGCTCAGCAGCCGCTCCTTGTCCGCCTCGGGCAGCTCCCCGAGCAGGTCGGCGGCGTCGTCGGGGTCCATCGCCTCCAGGACGTCCGCGGCGCGCTCCTCCTTGAGCTTGCCGAGGATCTCGATCTGGTCGTCCTCCGGCAGCTCCTCCAGCACGTCGGCCAGGCGGTCGTCGTCGAGGGCGGCGGCGACCTCGGCGCGGCGCTTGGCGGACAGGTGGTGCAGGACGTTGGCGAGGTCGGCGGGGTGCAGCTGCTCGAAGGTGGCCAGGAGGTTCTCGGCGCCCTGTCCCTGCTCCTCCACGGAGAAGCCGGTGACGGCGGACCACTCGACGGTCAGGGTCTCGCCCTTGTTGCGCCGGAAGGCGCCGCCCTTCTTCCCCTTGCGGACGAAGACCTTGTCGATCTCCCAGTCCCGGCGGGCCGGGAGCTGCTGCACGGCCAGGTCGAGGACGGTGACCTCCTCGCCGGTCCCGGCGAGCGTGACCCGCCGGTCCAGCAGCTCGCCGAAGACGAGACGCTCGGTGGGCCGCTGCTCGAAGCGCCGCACGTTGAGCACGCCGGTGGTGATGACCTGCCCGGACTCGATGCCGGTGACCCGGGTCATGGGCAGGAAGATGCGGCGCCGGGTGGGCAGTTCGACGACCAGGCCCAGCACCCGTGGGGGCTTGCGGCCGACGCGGAGCATGACGACCAGATCGCGCACACGCCCCACCTGGTCGCCGGCCGGGTCGAACACGGCGATGCCGGAGAGATGGGAGACGAAGATCCGGGGGGCGCCCGCTGCCATGGCCGCGGCTCCTTTTCGTAAGCGTGCCTCAGAGTGTGAAGGCTGGTTCGTACGGTGTCTCTTTCCCGAATTGCCCGCTCGGACGGGCTTCAGGCTAGCCCGTCCCGAACGGCGCCGCCCTGGCGGCCGGTCCGGACGGACTGGCTCCGCCGGCCGCGCACGGCCCCGGTACGCTGCGGTACGCCGCTCGGACCCGACCAGCGCCCTGCCGGCTCCTGCCCGCCCCCGTCAGAAAGGCAGCCCCACCCGTGTCTGTGACTCCCCGGCGCCGAATCCGCAGGGCCGCACTGGTGGGCGCCGTGTGCGCCCTGGCGGTGACCGGAGCGGGGCTCACGGGATGCAGCGCCGAGGAGGACCCGGACGCGGGCACCAACGGCGTCGGGAAGCTCTCCGCCGACAAGATCCAGGCCAAGGCCCGTACGGCCGCCGAGTCCGCCGGTGCGGTACGCCTGCACGGGACCGTGGCCGCCGGCGGGAACACGTACACCCTCGACATGCGGCTGAAGCCCGACGGAGGGACCGGGTCGGTCGCCGCCGAGGGCACGACGTTCGGGCTGCTGCGCGTCGGTGAGCAGCTCTTCCTCAAGGCCGACGCCGGTTTCTGGAGCCAGGACGGCGGCGACGCCAAGGCCGCCGAGAAGCTGGCCGGCAAGTACGTGAAGGTGCCGCAGAGCGACCCGGTGTACAAGAAGTTCAGCGGTTTCACGGACAAGGACGTCCTCCTCGGCGGCCTGGTCACCCTGCACGGCGAGGTGGCGACGGACGGCCGCCACGAGCAGGCGGGCGTGCGCACCGTCCGGATCACCGGCGACGAGGGCTCCGGCGGCTCGCTGGACGTCTCCCTGGAGGGCACCCCGTACCCGCTGCGCCTGGTGCGGGCGGGCAGCGCGGGCACGCTCAGCTTCTCGGACTGGAACAGGGACTTCGCACTCGAGGAGCCGGCGAAGGACGACACCCTCGACTACGGCAAGCAGCTGCCGACGTCCTAGGGCGCGCTACCGCCTCTTCCGGCGCTTCAGCAGCAGGCGCGGCAGGCCCGCCGGGACCGGCTCGCGGGTCGTCGCCGGGCTCGCGAGCGGCGCCTCGGCCAGCGAACCGTCGGGCAGCGGTGCCGTCGCCCCCGTCGGCTCCAGGCGCAGCACCCGGCATTCGCGGGCCCAGCGGTCGGTCATCGCCTCGCCGTCCGGGGCGTTCAGGCGCTTGCCCTTGAGGTCGGCGACCGCCGCCTGCCAGGCCTCGGAGCCGGGCGGCAGCTCCACGACCCGCGCCGTCCAGGAGACCAGCCGGCCGCCCTTGTCCTTGCTGCGCACCGTCACCTCGGCCGCGGCGGTGTCGGCCAGCCCGGGCAGCGGCTGCTCGCCGGGTCCGTCGCCGACGACGCAGGCCGCGCCCTCGTGCCAGACGTGCCACAGGGGGCGGGCGGGCACGCCCGGCCCCCGGACCCAGATGAGACCGGACTTCTTCGTGGCCTCCTCGACGAGGGCCTGGCCGAGCAGCTCGCTTGTCATGCGGTCAGCCTATCCAGGAGCCCGCGGCCGGCTTCAGAGCCAGCCGTTGCGCTTGAGCGTGCGGTGGATGCCCAGGCAGATGCCGACCGTGATGGACAGGACCAGCGGGTAGCCGAACTTCCAGTGCGTCTCCGGCATGTAGTCGAAGTTCATCCCGTACACCCCGCACACCATCGTCGGTACGGCGATGATCGCGGCCCACGAGGTGATCTTGCGCATGTCCTCGTTCTGCGCGACGGACGCCTGGGCGAGGTTGGCCTGGAGGATGGAGTTCAGCAGCTCGTCGAAGCCGACGACCTGCTCCTGGACGCGCGCGACGTGGTCGGCGACGTCCCGGAAGTACTTCTGGATCTCCGGGTCGACCAGCCGCATCGGCCGCTCGCTGAGCAGCTGCATGGGGCGCAGCAGCGGGGACACCGCCCGCTTGAACTCCAGCACCTCGCGCTTGAGTTGGTAGATCCGGCCGGCGTCGGTGCCGCGCGGGGTGCCCTTGCGGCCCGGCGAGAACACCTCCGTCTCGACCTCGTCGATGTCGTCCTGCACCGCGTCGGCGACCGCGATGTAGCCGTCGACGACGTGGTCGGCGATGGCGTGCAGCACCGCCGAGGGACCCTTGAGCAGCAGCTCCGGGTCCTCCTGGAGCCGGTGCCGCAGCGCGCGAAGGGAGCCCTGCCCGCCGTGCCGGACGGTGATGAAGAAGTCCCGGCCGGTGAAGCACATGACCTCACCGGTCTCCACGACCTCGCTGTTGGCGGTCAGCTCGTCGTGGTCGACGTAGTGGATGGTCTTGAAGACCGTGAACAGGGAGTCGTCGTAGCGCTCCAGCTTGGGCCGCTGGTGGGCCTGGACGGCATCCTCCACGGCCAGCGGGTGCAGGCCGAACTCCCGGGCGATACCGGCGAACTCGTCCTCGGTGGGCTCGTGCAGGCCGATCCACACGAACCCGCCGTCGCGGCGCACCTGACGCATCGCCTGGTGCGGGCTCAGCGGCTCCGCGGTCTCGACGCGCGCGCCGTCGCGGTAGACGGCGCAGTCGACGACCGCGGAGGCGGTGGCCGGGTCGCGGGTGGTGTCGTAGGCGCCGCTGTCCTTGCGCAGGGAGACGCGGGACGGGCGGACCGCGGCGCGCAGGTCACGGATCATCGACATGGCAGGCTCCTTCGCGACGGGCAGCGAACGGGCCGGCGTCGGGTGGAACAACCCGGAATGAGGACGTCCTGATCACGCGTGTTTCGGCGCGTCCACAAAGCGGGGAGCACCGCACCGTCGCGGTGGCCGACTTCGCTGCTGCTGGTACAGCCGCTGATCGGACCGGTGCACCGACGGGATCGGCGGGCACCACGGGCCGGATCAGGCAAAACGAGACGAAGTGCTCTTCCGTGTGAAGGCGCGCGGGTGACGGGTGACGGCGGGGGCGGGTAGCCGGAGCAGTCGCGTCAGCGGCCGGAAGAGCGGGTGGTACTGCACGGTCGACTTCGGTCCATGCCAGCCCCACCTCCTCCGGCCGGTCCCTCGTGAGGGACGATCGATTCCCTCTGTTTGGAGGGGTTCCCCGTAGGGGAGTCTTCAGGCGGCGGGGTCTTGATCGAGCCGCTTCTGCGTGCTGCCCCGAACCGCTGGCCCAGAGTACCAGTCGCCCGACGTGTCAAGGCGACGCTTTGCCTCTTCACGACGAGTTCTATGCTCGCCGCATGGCTGATGTTCTTCCCCTGGTCGAGGCCCGGTTGCTCAGTGCGCTGGGCGAACCGGACGCGCGCGCGGCGGTCACCTTCCTGGGCACCGACCGTATCGAGGTACTGCGCTTTCCGGGTGGCGGCCAGGACGGCGACATCGTCCGCTACGCCACGCTCGGCATGTCCACGCAGCCCATGGCCGACCCCACGGCGGTGCTCGCCGACCCGGTGAAGGGGCCCCGGGCCGAACTGGTCCTCTCCGTGCGGGCCGGTCTCGCCGACACCGACAAGGTGCTCCGTCCGCTGGCCGTGCTGGCCGCGTCCCCGCAGGTCGAGGGCGTGGTCGTGGCGCCCGGGGCCTCCCTCGACGTCGGTGAGGCGCTGTGGCCCGGGGCGCCGTTCACCTCGGTCCTGGTCGCCGAGCCGGGCGGCCTGGTCGAGGACCTGGAGCTGGACGCCCCGCTGGACCCCGTGCGGTTCCTGCCGCTGCTGCCGATGACGCCGAACGAGGCCGCCTGGAAGCGCGTGCACGGCGCGCAGGCCCTCCAAGAGCGCTGGCTGACCCAGGGGACGGACCTGCGCGATCCGTCCCGCAGGTCCGTCCCGCTGGAGTGACGGAACTCACCAAACCCCGTGCGCGGCGGCTCAGTTGGCGAAGACGGTGACCCCGTCCTCGGCGGCGTGCCGCGGTTCCGCCTCCCGCGCGTCGCGCGTCAGCGCCCGGCGTCGTACTACGACCACGAGCGCGCCCAGCACGGCGGTGACCGCCGCCACGACGAACGGGACGTGGATGTCGGTCCACTCCTCGATCTTCGGCGCGAAGTACGGCGCCGCGGCCGCCGCGAACCAGCGCACGAAGTTGTAGCCGGCGCTCGCCACCGGGCGCGGCGCGTCGGACACGCCGAGGGCCAGCTCGGTGTAGACGGTGTTGTTCACGCCGATGAAGGCGCCCGACAGGACCGTGCAGACGATCGCGGTCGTGTGGTCGCCGTAGCCGAGGACCAGGACGTCGGCCGCCAGCAGCACCAGCGAGCCGCCCAGCACCGTCAGCGAGCCGAAGCGCCGCTGCGCGCGCGGCGCCACCAGCACCGAGAAGACGGCGAGCAGGACGCCCCAGGCGAAGAACACCGCGCCGGACCTGTACGGGGTCATGTCCAGCACGAACGGCGTGAAGGCCAGCACGGTGAAGAACGTGTAGTTGTAGAAGAACGCCGAGATCGCGGCGGAGGCCAGGCCGCCGTGGCCCAGCGCCTTGAGCGGGTCCAGCAGCGAGGTCTTGCGGGCCGGCTTCGGCTGCTCCTTCAGGAACACCGTGATGCACAGGAAGCCGACGGCCATCAGGAAGGCCGTGCCGAAGAACGGGTAGCGCCAGCTCGCGTCGCCCAGCAGCGCGCCCAGCAGCGGGCCGCAGGCCATGCCGAGGCCGAGGGCGGACTCGTACAGCAGGATGGCCGCCGCGCTGCCGCCGGCCGCCGCGCCGACGATGACCGCGAGGGCCGTCGAGACGAACAGCGCGTTGCCGAGGCCCCAGCCGGCCCGGTAGCCGACGAGCTGGCCGACCGTGTCGGAGGTGCCCGCCAGGCCCGCGAAGACCACGACGAAGGCGAGGCCGAGCAGCAGGGTCCCGCGGCCGCCGATGCGGCTGGAGACGAACCCGGTGACCAGCATCGCGAGCGCGGTGACGAGGAAGTACGAGGTGAACAGGAGGGAGACCTGGCCGGCGCTCGCGTCCAGGCCCTCGGCGATGGACGGCAGGATCGGGTCGACGAGCCCGATGCCCATGAAGGCCACGACGGACGCGCCCGCGGTCGCCCACACCGCCTTGGGCTGTCGCAGGATGCCGCCCGCACCCGCGTCGAAGGGGTCCATGCTTGCTCCGATCACGACGGGATGGTTGATGTATGCACATAGTAAGTTAGCGCCGCTAATTAATGCAACATACATCTAGTTTCGGGCGACCGGCCGCTCCGCCCGGATGGGTGATCGTCCTTGACGTGGCGGAGTGAGGGTAGGACCGTGGGGCTCTATGAGGGGCGAACCCAGTTGCCCGAAGTGTGGTGGCCGGGTCAGGGCTCCCGGTCTCTTCGCCGATTCCTGGCAGTGCGACCTGCACGGGGCCGTGCATCCGCTGCAGCCCGTGCTACCGCCCAGCGTCGAGGCGCTCGGCGTCGTGGTGCACCGCACGCAGGTCCCGGTGTGGATGCCGTGGCCGCTGCCGGTCGGCTGGCTGTTCACGGGTGTCGCCTGCGCGGGCGACGACCGCAGCGGCGGACGCGCGACCGCGGTGGCCTGCTCCGGCCCCGGCCCCCTGGGCGGCATGGGTGAGCTGATCCTGATCGCCGAGGAACTCGGCGTCGGCCTCGGCGCCCGGTACGCGGGCCTCGACGCCCCCGATCCGGGGCCGTACATGGACGTCGAGAAGCCGGCCCAGGCGAAGGTGCTCGCCGCCGGCCGCCCCACCCCCCTCTGGCACGTCTCCGGCGCCCCCGTCGACCGGGCCGTCTTCGCCGGAGAGGCCCTCGGGATGTGGCTGTGGGCCGTGGTGTGGCCCGAGCGGTCCGGGCTGCTGATGTACGAGGAGCTGGTCCTGACCGACCTGCGGGACGCGGGCGCCGAGGTGGACCTGGTGCCGTGCGGGGCGCTGTCCCCGCGCCTGCTCCAGCCGTAGGGGAGTGCCCCGAGGGGGCAGGGGTGGGTCCCGGGGTGGACGTAGGGGGCGCAGGGCCGTTGCGGGTGTGACAGTGGCGGGTGGAGTTCCGGTTATCCTTGAGCGTCCCCCTCCGTCCCGTCACCGCTTGGAGTCAGCGTCGTGCGCATCGATCTGCACACCCACTCCACCGCGTCCGACGGCACGGACACTCCGGCCCAGCTGGTGCGCAAGGCCGCCGCGGCCGGGCTGGACGTCGTCGCGCTGACCGACCACGACACCACCCGCGGGCACGCCGAGGCCGTCGCCGCGCTGCCCGAGGGGCTCACGCTGGTCACCGGCGCCGAACTCTCCTGCCGCGTCGGCGGCGTCAGCATGCACATGCTGGCCTACCTCTTCGACCCCGAGGAGCCCGCCCTGCTCGCCGAGCGCGAGCTGGTCCGGGACGACCGGGTGCCGCGGGCCAAGGGCATGGTCGCCCGGCTCAACGCGCTGGGCGTGCCCGTCACCTGGGAGCAGGTCGAGCGCATCGCCGGCGACGGCTCGGTCGGGCGGCCGCACGTGGCCTCCGCGCTGGTGGAGCTCGGCGTCGTGCCGACCGTGAGCGACGCCTTCACCGAGGAGTGGCTGGCCGACGGGGGACGGGCCTTCGTGGCGAAGCACGAGACCGACCCGTTCGAGGCGCTCCGGCTGGTCAAGGGCGCCGGCGGGGTCGCCGTGTTCGCGCACCCGGCCGCCGCCAAGCGGGGCCGTACGGTGCCGGAGACCACGATCGCCGAGCTGGCCGCCGCCGGGCTCGACGGCATCGAGGTCGACCACATGGACCACGACGCGGACACCCGGGCACGGCTGCGGGGCATGGCGAAGGAGCTGGGGCTCCTGGTGACCGGCTCCAGTGACTACCACGGCCACCGGAAGACCTGTGTGCTCGGCGAGTACACGACCGACCCCGAGGTGTACGGGGAGATCACGCGGCGGGCGTTCGGGGCGTTCCCCGTGCCGGGGGCCGGCGGGGCCTGAGCCTCACCTCCGCGCGTCCACTTTTCCGCTCCTCCGCAAGGCCAGTAGCTCACCCATGTTCGACGTCGCCGTCTTCGGCTCCCTCTTCCTGACCCTGTTCGTCATCATGGATCCCCCCGGGATCACCCCGATCTTCCTCGCGCTGACCTCCGGCCGGCCCGCCAAGGCGCAGAAGCGGATGGCCTTCCAGGCCGTCTGTGTCGCCGGTGGCGTGATCACCGTGTTCGGTCTGCTGGGACACCAGATCCTCGACTACCTGCACGTGTCCGTCCCCGCGCTGATGATCGCGGGCGGGCTGCTGCTCCTGCTGATCGCGCTCGACCTGCTCACCGGCAAGACGGACGAGCCGAAGCAGACCAAGGACGTCAACGTCGCCCTCGTGCCCCTGGGCATGCCGCTGCTCGCCGGGCCCGGCGCGATCGTGTCGGTCATCCTGGCGGTGCAGAAGGCCGACAGCGTGAGCACCCAGGTGTCGGTGTGGGCGGCGATCCTCGCGATCCACGTGGTGCTGTGGCTGGTGATGCGGTACTCGCTGCTGATCATCCGGGTCATCAAGGACGGCGGCGTGGTCCTGGTGACCCGCCTCGCCGGCATGATGCTCTCCGCGATCGCCGTGCAGCAGATCATCAACGGCGTGACCCAGGTGATCCAGGGCGCCTAGCGGTATGCGGCAGCCGGCGGCATGCGGCGGCATGCGGCATCAGGCGGCCGACGGTATGCGCGGGGCCCCCGCACGGTGTTCCGTGCGGGGGCCCGAATGTGTGCGGAGGTCCGCGCTACAAGGCCGAGGTGTCGGCGGGGCGGATCCACAGACGCTGCCCGATGGCGGCGGCCTGCTGAACGATGCGGTTCACAGAGGCGGCGTCCACGACGGTCGTGTCCACGGGGGTTCCGTCGACGTCGTCGAGTCGCATGACTTCAAAGCGCATGGCCTCTCCCTTGATCTGGTCATCCTCCTGAGGAGAACTACTGGTGGGACTCCTGGGTCGTCGGTGCCCGGGGAGTCCTCATAGTCAACGGCCTGCGTGTTACAAACATTCCCTACGCTAAAGAAATTTTTCGAACGGCTAATTACTGACCGGTAAGCCGTCCGCTTCGGAGCCGCATCGCGCGGATGTGAGACTGACCGGGACCAGTTGTGTTCGCAGCGTGACCGCCGGGACAATGGAGACGATGAACGACGACCTCGCGTCCCTGAACGCCCGCATCGACCGCACCAACGAGCTGCTTCAGCGCATGCTCGCCGAGGTGGCGAAGACGCCCTCGACCCACGCGATCTTCGTCGACGCCGGGTACCTCTACGCGGCGGCGGGCCGCCTGGTGGCCGGGACCGAGGACCGCAGGGCCTTCGACCTGGACGCCGAGGGCCTGATCGACGCGTTCATCGACACGGCGCGCACCATCTTCGCGGACAGCCGCCTGCTGCGGGTCTACTGGTACGACGGTGCCCGGCGCCGCATCCACACCGCCGAGCAGCAGACCATCGCCGAACTGCCGGACGTCAAGGTCCGCCTCGGCAACCTCAACGCCAACAACCAGCAGAAGGGCGTGGACTCCCTCATCCGCTCCGACCTGGAGTCCCTTGCTCGGCACCGTGCCATCAGCGACGCGGCCCTGCTCGGCGGTGACGAGGACCTGGTCTCGGCGGTCGAGGCCGCCCAGGGGTACGGCGCCCGGGTCCACCTGTGGGGCATCGAGGCGCCCGAGGGCCGCAACCAGGCCGACCCGCTGCTGTGGGAGGTCGACAGTCAGCGCACCTTCGACCTGGAGTTCTTCAAGCCGTACGTCTCCCGGCGCACCGCCCACACCTTCGATCCGACGGGCGCGGGCCGGCCCGCCCGCGAGGACGTCCGCTTCGTCGGCGCGCAGATCGCGGCGAAGTGGCTGGCGGCCCGGGGCCGCGAGTCGCTGGTGGAACTCCTCCCCGGCCACCCCTACCTCCCCGGCTCCGTGGACCAGGACCTCCTGGTGGAGGCCGAGGGGCTGCTCCAGTACTCGCTGCGCGGCCAGGCCGACCTGCGCCGGGCGCTGCGGGACGGCTTCTGGGAGCACTTGCAGGCGCAGTACTAGGCGCAGTACCAGGGCGCCGTACCAGGGGGCAGTTGGATACCCAGTATTGGGCACGCGGTACTAGGCGCCGTGCGGGGAGCGGTGCCGGGCGTCGTCCCAGAAGTCGGCGAGAGCGCGGGCGGTCGGCAGGGGCTGGTCCGTGTTGGGGGAGTGCTCGGCACCGGCGATCACGGTCCGGCGTGCGTCCAGCCGGACGGCCATCTCGTCCAGGAGCGGTACGGGCCAGGTGTCGTCGTAGGCCCCCGACAGCACGTGGCAGGGCAGCGGTACGGCGGCCAGCTCGGCGACGCGGTCCGGCTCCGTGCACAACTGCCGTCCCGTCGCGAGGAGTTGCGCGGGCCTGGTGCCCAGCCAGCGGTCCCGCAGCCGTTCCGAGTCCTCGGGGCCGTGAGCGGGAGCCGGGGCGCCGACCTCCTCGGGCGGTCCCATCGCCTGGATCACGTTCCAGACCTCGGCCATCGTCATGGTGTCGAGCGCGTCCCGCAGGAGTTTCACGCGCTGCTGCTGGGACTCGGAGATCCGCGCAGGACCGGAGGACATCAGGGTGAGGGTGACGAACGGGCCGTGGTCGAGCAGCACGGCGGCACGGGCGATCTGACCGCCGAGGGAGTGCCCGACGAGATGCACCCGGGTCCCGAGGGCGGCGACCTGGGCGTGCACGTCCCGGGCCAGCTCCGCGCGCGCGTAGGCGGCCTCGTCGTGCTCCGGACCGTCCGACTCGTACTGCCCCCGCCCGTCCACGGCGACCGTGCGGTACCCGCGGGCCCCCAGCGGCTCGTGCAGCAGCGTGAAGTCCTCCTTGCTCCCCGTGAACCCGGGCAGCATCAGGACGGTCCCCTTCGCCTCGACTCCGTCGGGCACGGGCGAGTCGACGACGGCGAACTCACCGCGCGCGGTGTCCAGCCGGTACGCGCGGGCATCGGAGGGCGGGATGAAGGCGGCGTTCCTGCTCACGGGCCGAGGGTATCGGGCGGGGCGGGGGCCGGCGGCGGGAGCGGGGCTCACCGGGGGACGGGACCGCGCGAGCCCGAGCGGGTGCGGGAACGCCGTCGGCCCGGCCCCGCATGGGCAGCGGGACCGGGCCGACGGTCGGGCGGGCCGGACGGCCCGGGTGGATCAGCTCTCTCCGGAATCCGCGGGCTGCGCGGCGGCCGTGGCCGCCTTGCGGGTGCGGCGGGCCTTCGGCTTCGCCTCCGCGGTGTCGGCGCCCTCGGCGGGCGCGTCCACGGCAGCCACGGCCTTACGCGTCCGGCGGCGCGGTGCGGCCTCGGACTCCTGCGAGTCGGCCTGGGCCGGGATGCCGGCGGTCGCCTCGGCGGCGCCCTCGGTGGGCTCGGTGGCCTTGCGAGTGCGGCGGCGGGGCTTGGCCTCGGTGCCCTCGGCGGTGTCGACGGCGGTGTCCGCCTTGGTGGCTGCCGTCTTGGTGGCTGCCGTCTTGCGGGTGCGCCGGGGCTTGGCCTCGGTGGTCTCCGGTGCCTGGACCGCGGTGTCGGTGGCCTCGGTGGGCTCGGCCGTCTTGCGGGTGCGGCGGCGGGGCTTGGCCTCGGCGGCCTCGGCGGTGTCGACGGCGGTGTCCGCCTTGGCGGCGGCCGTCTTGGTGGCGGCCGTCTTGGCGGCGGCCGTCTTGCGGGTACGGCGCGGCTTCGCCTCCGCCGCTTCCGGCTCCTGCACCGACTGGGCCGGGATGCCGGCGGTGGCCTCGGCGGCGCTCTCGGTGGGCTCGGTGGCCTTGCGGGTGCGGCGGCGGGGCTTGGTCTCCGTGGCCTCGGCGGTGTCGACGGCGGTGTCCGCCTTGGCGGCGGCCGTCTTGGTGGCAGCCGTCTTGCGGGTACGGCGCGGCTTCGCCTCCGCCGGTTCGGTCGTCCCCTCGGCCGTGTCGACCGCCGTCTCCGCGGCGGTGGCCGTGGCCGTGGCCGTGGGGTCGGCGGCGGTGGCGGTGGCCTTCCGGGTGCGGCGGCGCGGCTTGGTCTCCGCGGGAGCCTCGGCCGCCGGAGTCCCGACGACCGCCGGCTCGGTGATCGCGGGCTCGACCACCGGGGCGGTCTCCACCTGCGTCTCCAGCGGGGCGGCGGCCTCGGCCGGCTTGCGGGTGCGGCGGCGGCGCGGCTTGGCCGGGGCCTCCGACTCGACGGCCTCGACCGCCTCGACGGCGTCCGGCGCGGCGAGGGGCGTGCTGTCGACGGCCGGCGTCACGACGGGTGCGTCGGTCGTGGTGGCCGTCACCGGCCCGCGCGCCGACTCGCCACCACGCGTACGGCGTCGGCGGCGCAGCGTGCGGGGACCCTGTGCGGTGTCCGGGCCGGCGTCGGCGGCGCTGTCCGCACCTTGGGCCACGGCCTCGGGCGCGGCGGTCGAGGAGAGCTCCGCGTCCACGGGCGCCCCACCGCGCATCCGGCGGCGGCGACGCGGCGTCGTACGGGACGCATCCTCGCGGTCGGCGGAACGGGACTCGTCCCTGCCCCCACGACCGCCCCGGTCACCACGACCGCCGCGGTCACGGCCACCCCGGTCACGGCCGCCTCGGCCGCCCGTCTCGCCCAGGTCCTCCACTTCCTCCGCGTCGAGCCCGGCGCGCGTGCGCTCCGAACGCGGCAGGACGCCCTTGGTGCCCTCGGGGATGCCGAGGTCGGTGTAGAAGTGCGGGGAGGTGGAGTACGTCTCCGGCGGGTCGTTGAAGCCCAGGTCCAGCGCCTTGTTGATCAGCTGCCAGCGCGGGATGTCGTCCCAGTCGACCAGCGTGATCGCCGTACCCTTGGCGCCCGCGCGGCCGGTGCGGCCGATGCGGTGCAGGTACGTCTTCTCCTCTTCCGGCGACTGGTAGTTGACGACGTGCGTCACGCCCTCGACGTCGATGCCGCGGGCGGCCACGTCGGTGCAGACGAGCACGTCCACCTTGCCGTTGCGGAAGGCGCGCAGGGCCTGCTCGCGGGCGCCCTGGCCCAGGTCGCCGTGGACCGCGCCGGAGGCGAAACCGCGCTGCTTGAGCTGGTCGGCCAGGTCGGCGGCCGTGCGCTTGGTGCGGCAGAAGACCATGGCCAGTCCCCGGCCGTCGGCCTGCAGTATGCGCGCCACCATCTCGGGCTTGTCCATGTTGTGCGCGCGGTAGACGAACTGCTTGGTGTTCGCGACCGTCGCGCCCGCGTCGTCCGGCGAGGTGGCGGAGATGTGCGTGGGCTGCGACATGTAGCGGCGGGCCAGTCCGATGACCGCGCCCGGCATGGTGGCCGAGAACAGCATCGTCTGGCGCCTGGCCGGCAGCATGTTGATGATCTTCTCGACGTCGGGCAGGAAGCCCAGGTCGAGCATCTCGTCGGCCTCGTCGAGGACCAGGCTCTTGATGTGCTTCAGGCTCAGCTTCTTCTGGCCCGCGAGGTCCAGCAGACGGCCCGGGGTGCCGACGATCACGTCGACGCCCTTCTTGAGGGCCTCCACCTGCGGCTCGTACGCCCGGCCGCCGTAGATCGCGAGGACGCGCACGTTGCGCACCTTGCCCGCGGTCAGGAGGTCGTTGGTGACCTGCTGGCACAGCTCGCGCGTCGGGACGACGACGAGGGCCTGCGGGGCGTCGGTCAGGGCCTCGGGAGCGGCGCGGCCGGCCTCGACGTCGGCGGGGACGGTCACACGCTCGAGGAGCGGGAGGCCGAAGCCCAGCGTCTTGCCCGTGCCGGTCTTGGCCTGGCCGATGACGTCCTTGCCCGACAGGGCTACGGGGAGCGTCATCTCCTGGATGGGGAAGGGAGTGATGATGCCGACGGCTTCGAGGGCTTCGGCGGTCTCGGGGAGGATCCCGAGGGATCGGAACGTCGTAGTCAGGGTGCTGCCTCTTCTGTGTACGTGGTGCGAGGCGAGCGCGCGGGTCGTGCCGGACCGTGTCGGGGACGTCGGCCGCCTTGCGGGAGCCGTAGGACACGGGACCTCTGTCGACGCTCCAGCGCTCGTACCACTGAGGGTCCCCCTCCGGATCCCGTACGCACTGTCGCGTACGGCAGGAGGGCTGTCGGGTCGGAGCCGATCGGGCCACCGACCGGGCATCCTCATGCGTGCGGCCCGACGACGATGTCACGTACCCGTACGTCACATACTCGGCAGGCGCATTACCACCATACCCCGGATTCGCGCACACGCGATGGCCGATTTGGTCACGTAGTCGTCGTCACACTGACTGACCT
Organism: Streptomyces sp. BK79; assembly: GCF_044142145.1. Lineage (NCBI taxonomy): Bacteria > Bacillati > Actinomycetota > Actinomycetes > Kitasatosporales > Streptomycetaceae > Streptomyces > Streptomyces sp. BK79. The sequence goes on along the minus strand of NZ_JBHVOC010000015.1, from coordinate 5,976 downwards.
GGGACGACCACGGACGCATCGGGGACGGATCGGGGACGGATGGGGGACGGATCGGGGACGGTTCGAGGGCGACCGGGGGCCTTCCGGTCGGGAGTCGGCGGGCTATTGTGCGCTGCATGACGAGCTCTGACAAGCCTGGAAACGCCGCAGACGCCCCCGCCGAAACCGCCGAAACCGCCGGTGCCACCGGCGCCACCGGAGTCGCCGCCCAGGACTGGGCGACGGCCGCCGCCGACCCGCAGTACCGTGCCGCGCTCGTGGACCTGCTCGGCGCGCTCGCGTACGGCGAGCTGGCGGCGTTCGAGCGGCTCGCGGAGGACGCCAAGCTGGCGCCCACGCTGGCGGACAAGGCGGAGCTGGCGAAGATGGCCTCGGCGGAGTTCCACCACTTCGAGCGGCTGCGCGACCGGCTCGCCGAGATCGGCGAGGAGCCGACGGCGGCGATGGAGCCGTTCGTGGCCGCCTACGACGGCTTCCACAAGCAGACGGCTCCCTCCGACTGGCTGGAGGGCCTCGTCAAGGCCTACGTCGGCGACTCCATCGCCAGTGACTTCTACCGGGAGGTCGCGGCCCGCCTCGACTCCGACACCCGTGAGCTGGTGCTGGCGGTGCTCGACGACACCGGGCACGCCGGCTTCGCCGTGGAGAAGGTGCGCGCGGCGATCGACGCGGACCCGCGCGTGGGCGGGCGGCTCGCGCTGTGGGCGCGGCGGCTGATGGGGGAGGCCCTGTCGCAGTCCCAGCGGGTGGTCGCGGACCGGGACGCGCTGTCGACGATGCTGGTGGGCGGTGTCGCGGACGGTTTCGACCTCGCCGAGGTCGGCCGGATGTTCTCCCGGATCACCGAGGCGCACACCAAGCGGATGGCCGCTCTGGGCCTGGCTGCCTGACCGGGGTCGAGGCCCGCGGCGCCCGGCCCGGCGCGTCGGACCGGTGCGGTGCGGGCCGCCCCGGTCTGCCGTCGGGCGTCCGTCAGGCGGTCGCCGAGCGGCGGTGCAGTCTTCCGGCGGGGCGCAGGAGCAGCGACAGCGAGGCGGCGGAGAGCGCCGCCGAGCCCAGCAGTACGGCCACGAGGCCCCCGGCGCCCAGCGCGGTGTGCGTGACGAACGCCCCGAAGAGGGCTCCGGCGATCCCCGTCGGCAGGACCAGGACGCGGGCCGGCAGACGATGCGGCAGACGGTGGGCGGCGGCCCATGCCAGGGCGAGGCCGAGGATCGCGGCGCTGAGCGCTTCCAAGAGCATGTCGGGGTCCCTCCCACGCGGCCGGCCTGCCCGAAACGGTCATACCCGTCTTACCCCTGACCTGCGGAATGCAACCCTCCCCCTGTGGGTGAACTGTGCTCCGCCCGTGAACCGTGCTCCGTCCGTGAACCGTGTTCCGGACGCGGGAGGGGCCCGGCGGTGAGTCACCGCCGGGCCCCTCCCGATGCGCGTCCGTCGTCCAGCGGCCGCCGGCTACAGCGCGCCGAAGCCCACCTTGCGCGGGGCGGGCTCGCCGATCTCGACGTAGGCGAGACGGTCGGCCGGTACCAGGACCTTGCGGCCGTGTTCGTCCACGAGGCTCAGCAGCTGCGACTTGCCGGCCAGTGCCTCGGCCACCACCCGCTCGACCTCCTCGGCACTCTGACCGCTCTCCAGAACGATCTCGCGGGGCGCGTGCTGCACGCCGATCTTGACCTCCACGGCTATGTCCCTCCGACGGTCAGTGATGTGCGCGATCTTCCGCGCCGTACCCCGCACACATTAGCCCGGTGAGGGGACGTACACGGTGCGCCGGAGAACGCCAGGAGCGAACAGCCGACGGGAACACGTCCGCCGGGCGTGGCCCGCGCCGCGCCGGTCAGTGCTGCTCGCTGCCGTGCAGCGGGAAGCCGGCGATGCCCCGCCAGGCCAGCGAGGTCAGCAGCTGGACCGCCTGGTCGCGCGGCACGCTGCGGTCGCTGTGCAGCCAGGAGCGGGCCACCACCTGGGCGAGGCCGCCCAGACCGGAGGCCAGCAGCATCGACTCGGCGCGCGAGAGGCCGGTGTCCTCGGCGATGACGTCGCAGATCGCCTCGGCGCACTCGTTCGTGACCTTGTCGACGCGCTCGCGCACGGCGGGCTCGTTGGTCAGGTCCGACTCGAACACCAGGCGGAAGGCGCCGCCGTCGTCCTCCACGTACGCGAAGTAGGCGTCCATGGTCGCCCGGACGCGCTGCTTGTTGTCGGTCGTCGACGCGAGCGCGCTCCGTACGGACTGGATCAGCGCCTCGCAGTGCTGGTCCAGCAGGGCGAGGTAGAGGTCGAGCTTGCCCGGGAAGTGCTGGTACAGCACCGGCTTGCTGACGCCGGCGCGCTCGGCGATGTCGTCCATCGCCGCCGCGTGGTACCCCTGGGCGACGAACACTTCCTGTGCGGCGCCCAGCAGCTGGTTGCGTCGGGCTCGGCGGGGAAGGCGTGTGCCCCGTGGGCGTACCGCCTCTGTCTGCTCGATGGCTGTCACGCCGCCTCCCATAGTCGTCCTCGTGCGGTGTGCGCCGCGTCGCCATCGTACTTTTCGGTAACCGTGGTGTGTGCGGTGCGAGCGCAGAATTTCACGGACCGGACGGCGGCGAAAGCCGCACAACAGGTTTCAAAAGTGTCCAGGACGGGCAGAAATCGGCCTCCCTCCTGCTCGGCGGGCCTCTCGGTCACCGCGCGGTGCCGTGTTCCGGCGATCGCCCTCTTCCGGTGGCCGACCGCTTCCGTCACGTCACCGGTAGTCGTCCTCGTCGTGAGTGACGACCCGGGCCTGTTCCGCCAGGTCGGCCTCGTTGGCGCGGTCCGGCTCGACGTCGGTCAGCGGATCGTCGCGCTCCGGCGCGAGGTCCGCCTGCTGCTCGGCCGCGTCGGCGTCCGGCGCCTCGACGTCGAACTCCTCCGCTTCCCGCGCATCGGCGTCGAAGGTCTCGGGGTCGGTCGGATCGACGGTCATGCTGGGCTCCCTTCCTACGAACGTCCCTGTAAAGATGCAGGGGCCACACGCGGGTGCCCACTCCACGAGCGTAGGAGACACCCGTTCCGGACGCCATGCGTCGCCCGCGCCCGGTGTGTGCGCCGCGAGGTACCGGTACCCGGCCGTCACGTCGACGCACCCCCGCTTGTGACGGCGAACACATGAACGACGGTGTGATCGTCTCGTAATATTGCCGCATGCCCTCGACCGAGCCGCAGTCCGTGCCGCCCGCCAACGTGCTGCCCAAGGTCGCGGCCGTCAAGATCGCGGACGGTGAGCGTCTCAGGTCGGTGCATCTGCCCGGCATCACGCTGACGGTGCGCTCGCGCCCGCCCGCCCGCGAAGGGCTCCCGCCCGCGCTCTACGTCCACGGCCTCGGCGGTTCCTCGCAGAACTGGTCGGCACTGATGCCGCTCCTGGACGGCGTCGTCGACAACGAGGCCGTCGACCTGCCGGGCTTCGGCGACTCCCCGCCCCCGGACGACGGCGACTACTCGATCACGGGTCAGGCGCGCGCGGTCATCCGTTACCTCGACGCCTCCGGGCGCGGTCCCGTACATCTCTTCGGCAACTCGCTCGGCGGCGCAGTCACCACCCGCGTGGCCGCGGCGCGCCCCGACCTGGTGCGGACGCTGACGCTCGTGTCGCCCGCCCTGCCGGAGATCCGCGTGCAGCGCAGCGCCGTGCCGACGGGACTGCTGGCCCTGCCGGGGGTGGCCGCGCTGTTCACCCGGCTCACTCGGCAGTGGACCGCGGAGCAGCGGGTGCGCGGTGTGATGGCGCTCTGCTACGGCGACCCGGGGAGGGTGAGCGAGGAGGGCTTCCGCAACGCCGTGGAGGAGATGGAGCGGCGGCTGCAGCTGCCGTACTTCTGGGACGCGATGGCGCGTTCCGCCCGCGGAATCGTCAACGCGTACACGCTCGGCGGCCAGCACGCGCTGTGGCGGCAGGCCGAACGGGTTCTCGCACCCACGCTCCTGGTCTACGGTGGACGCGACCAACTCGTCGGCTACCGCATGGCCCAGCGCGCCGCCCGCGCCTTCCGTGACTCCCGGCTGCTGACCCTGCCGGACGCGGGGCACGTGGCGATGATGGAATACCCGGAGACCGTGGCCACGGCGTTTCGCGAACTCCTCGCGGACACCGGCAAGTCGCCGGTCGGCGAGAGGACCGACGGGGTCGTCGAGGACGAGCCCGCCAACCAGACCACAGGAGGCTGAGGCGCGACGTGGGACGCCACAGCCGCCGCGGACCCGCACCCAAGGCCGACGCCGCGGAGACCGCCCCGGCGCGGGAGGAGCGTGCCGGCCTGCTGGGACGCCGCCGGAGCGCCGGCTCGTCCGCGGGCGGGCAGGCACCGTCGGCGAGTGAGCGGGTCCCACCGGCGAGCGGGATGCCGCCCGGCCCGGAGTTCCGGCCGGCGCCGGTGGACGGTGTGCCGCCGCGCGCCGTCCAGGGCCGGCCCGATGGCACACCGGGGCGTGGTGTGCCGCGGTTCGCCGACGGGACTCCGGCGCAAGGTGTTCCGAGGATCCCGGACGGCACGCCCGCGCGTGGTGTTCCCCGGCTTCCCGAGGGCACCCCGGCACGCGGTGTGCCGCACGTCCGTGGCGGACATCCCGAGCAGCGGGAACCCGGCGGTGGCTGGGGCGAGTTGAACGGTCGGACCGGCGCCGGGTACGGCGTGCCGACGGGACCGCCCGCCGCTGCTCCCGCGCCCCCGGGGCGCCCCGCCCGCCCCGCACACCCCGGCCAGCCGGCCCACCCCGGCCACCCGGTGCGGTCGACGAGGTCCGGCGGGCCCTTCCCGCGGCAGCGGCAGACGCCTCCGGGAGGACCGCGGCAGGACTACCTGGACGCCTTCGGTGAGAACGACGACGTCTTCGCGGCCCGCCACGACGACGTCTTCGCGGCCCGCCCCCCGCGCCGTACCCCCGACTCCGCGGCGCCCGCCGACCCGTACGCCGCCGGCACCGACTGGAACGCCGACGGTGGCGGACACCTCCCGCCCGGCGCCGAGGCCGGAGCCGCCGACGACGACGGGGCGCCCACGGGCGACCCGGCACCGGCCGGCGGCGGCAAGGGCAGAACGTTCACCGGCATCGCCGCGGCCGCCGTCACCACCGTGCTGGCGGTCGTCGTGGCCGGTCAGGTCGCCGACGGTGCGGACGGGGGCGGCGTACGGTCGCAGTCCGCCACCGACCAGGCCCGCGACATCCACGACTCAGCGTCACGGGCGGACGGGCGGCCGACACCCTCCGCGTCGGAGTCCGCCGCGCCGCTGACGTACGCGCAGAAGATGGGCAAGAGGTACCCGCTCGGCGCCACGCTCAAGGGCTCCGGCACGTTCTACGCGATCCCCGGTATCGCCAAGGGGCCGGGCAAGGGAGAGAAGTACACCTACCGCGTGGACGTGGAGCAGGGGCTCGGCCTGGACGGGGAGCTCTTCGCCGAAGCCGTGCAGAAGACGCTGAACGACGACCGGAGCTGGGCGCACAACGGCGCCCGTTCCTTCGAGCGCATCCACTCCGGGCAGCCCGACTTCGTCATCACGCTCGCCAGTCCGGGCACCACGGCCGAGTGGTGTGCCAAGTCCGGCCTGGACACCACCCAGGACAACGTCTCCTGCGACTCCGCCGCCACCGAGCGCGTGATGATCAACGCCTACCGGTGGGCGCAGGGCGCCGAGCCGTACGGCGACGCGATCCACGCGTACCGGCAGATGCTGATCAACCACGAGATCGGCCACCGCATCGGCTACAACCACGTCTCCTGCGACAAGGACGGCGAGCTCGCCCCCGTCATGCAGCAGCAGACCAAGTTCGTCGATCACGACGGGATCGACTGCCGTCCCAACCCCTGGGCGTTCCCGAACAGCTGACCGCCGACAAGGTGTGGCCGATGCGTCACCGATGGTGACCGAGTGATCTCTTAGCGCGACGGAACGCATCCCGCACGGGAAAGTTACGACCGTTCACCCCTTTTGGTGGCGCGATTGGAAA
>NZ_JBHVOC010000014.1:0-230536 GCF_044142145.1 Streptomyces sp. BK79 | reverse complement strand
GGCAGGGGGGCGCGCCCGGGGGGGGGGGCGGGGGGGGGGGGGCGGGGGGGGGGGGGGGGGGGGCGCCGGCGCGGGGGTGCCGCGCGGGGCTCCGCCCCGCACCCCGCCAGGGGCTCCGCCCCTGGACCCCGGCCTATGCCCACCCACCACCCGACTCGGTCGGGCAAGAGGCCGGGCTTGCCTCGCGGGCTCGGTCGGGCGAAAGACCGGGCCGGTCGCGTCGACTCGTCGGGTGAGAGGCCGGGCTCATCTCGTCGACTCGGTCGGGCAAGAGGCCGGGCCGGTCCTGCGGGCTCGGTCGGGTGAGAGGTCGGGCCGGTCTTGCGGGCTCGGTCGGGTGAGAGGCCGGGCCGGTCTCGCGGGTTCGGTCGGGCGAAAGACCCGGCCGGTCTCGCGGGCTTGGTCGGGTAAGACGCGGTAACAAGGGGGCACGTGCGCCCGTGGCACTGTCCGTCGCCTACTACCCTGGAGGCGTGACTATTCGCCTGTACGACACCAGCGCCCGGCAGATCCGTGACTTCGCCCCCCTCACGCCGGGCTGTGTCTCGATCTACCTGTGCGGTGCCACCGTGCAGGCCGCCCCGCACATCGGGCACATCCGGTCGGGGCTGAACTTCGACATCATGCGCCGCTGGTTCGCCTACCGCGGCTACGACGTCACGTTCGTCCGCAACGTCACCGACATCGACGACAAGATCATCAGGAAGTCGGCGGAGCAGAACCGCCCCTGGTGGTCCATCGGGTACGAGAACGAGCGGGCGTTCAACGACGCCTACGACGCCCTCGGCTGCCTGCCGCCGACGTACGAGCCGCGCGCCACCGGGCACATCACCGAGATGGTCGAGATGATGCGCGGCCTGATCGAGCGCGGGCACGCCTACGAGGCCGACGGCAACGTCTACTTCGACGTACGGTCCATGCCCGGATACCTGTCGCTGTCCAACCAGGACCTCGACGAGCTGCGCCAGCCCGCCGGGGAGGGCGAGACCGGCAAGCGGGACCCGCGGGACTTCGCCATGTGGAAGGCGGCCAAGCCCGGGGAGCCGAGCTGGGAGACGCCGTGGGGGCGGGGACGGCCGGGGTGGCACCTGGAGTGCTCGGCCATGGCGCACAAGTACCTGGGAAGCGAGTTCGACATCCATGGGGGCGGGATCGATCTGATCTTCCCGCACCACGAGAACGAGATCGCCCAGGCCAAGGGCTTCGGCGACGCCTTCGCGCGGTACTGGGTGCACAACGCCTGGGTCACCATGAGCGGCGAGAAGATGTCGAAGTCGCTCGGCAACAGCGTGCTCGTGAGCGAGATGGTGAAGAAGTGGCGGCCGGTCGTGCTGCGGTACTACCTGGGCACGCCGCACTACCGCTCGACCATCGAGTACAGCGAGGAGTCCCTGCGCGAGGCCGAGTCGGCGTACGCGCGGATCGAGGGCTTCGTGCAGCGCGTCACCGAGCTGGCCGGCCGGACCGTCGAGCCCGCCGCCGAGGTGCCGCCCGCCTTCGCCGAGGCGATGGACGACGACCTGGGCGTCCCGCAGGCCCTCGCGGTCGTGCACACCACCGTCCGGCAGGGCAACAGCGCGCTGGCCGCCGACGACAAGGAGGCCGCCGTCGGGCGGCTCGCCGAGGTGCGGGCCATGCTCGGCGTGCTCGGGCTCGACCCGCTGGACGCGCGGTGGGCGGGGGAGCAGGGGCAGGACGAGGACCTGCGGCACGTCGTCGACAGCCTCGTACGTCTCGTCCTCGACCAGCGCGAGGCGGCGCGGACCCGTAAGGACTGGGCCACCGCGGACGCCATCCGCGACCAGCTCGGACAGTCCGGACTGGTCATCGAGGACGGCCCGCAGGGGCCCCGCTGGAGCCTCGGCTCCCGCTGACCCGGCCGGGCGCCGCAGGGCGGTCCCGTAGATCGATTGTGCCGCCCGGCCCTCCGGGCGGCACACTGCATAAGACGCAACAAGACATCAGCACCACGCAGCACTCCCGTAGAGAGCGGAGACAGGTAACTCATGGCCGCGAACAACCGCCGCATGTCCGGCAAGAAGGGCGCGCAGGTCGGCAGCGGCGGCAAGCGACGCCGGGGCCTGGAAGGCAAGGGGCCGACGCCTCCCGCCGAGATGCGCAAGGGACACGTCAAGCAGCGTGTCGCCAACGCGAAGGCGCGCCGCGCCACGGGACGCACCCAGCAGCGGCGCGGCGGCGGACGGTCCACGTCCGAGCTGGTCGTCGGCCGCAACCCGGTCTACGAGGCCCTGCGCGAGGGCGTGCCCGCCTCGACGCTCTACGTCCAGCAGTTCATCGACAACGACGAGCGGGTGCGCGAGGCGCTCCAGCTCGCGGCCGAGCGCGGCGGCATCAACCTGATGGAGGCGCCGCGCCCCGAGCTGGACCGGATGACCAACGGGCTCAACCACCAGGGGCTCGTGCTCCAGGTGCCGCCGTACGAGTACGCGCACCCCGAGGACCTGGTCGCCGCCGCCCACGACGAGGGCGCGGACCCGCTGATCGTCGCCCTCGACGGTGTGACCGACCCGCGCAACCTCGGTGCCGTCGTGCGCTCCGTCTCCGCGTTCGGCGGCCACGGCGTGGTCGTGCCCGAGCGGCGCGCGGCGGGCATGACGGCGGGCGCCTGGAAGACGTCCGCCGGTACGGCCGCCCGTACGCCGGTGGCGCGCGCCACCAACCTCACGCGCGCGCTGGAGTCGTACCAGAAGGCCGGGATCACGGTCGTGGGCCTCGCCGCCGACGGCGAGGTCGAACTCGGTGACCTCCAGGCCCTGGACGGGCCCGTGGTCGTCGTGGTCGGCAGCGAGGGCAAGGGCCTGTCCCGGCTGGTCGGCGAGACGTGCGACTTCCGGGTGCGCATCCCGATGCCGGGCGGGGCCGAGTCGCTGAACGCCGGTGTGGCGGCCGGGATCGTGCTGTACGAGGCGGCGCGGCGGCGGAGCTGAGCGGGGCACGGGGGTTCGACTTCGTCACCCGCAGGGGGTGTTCCGGGCTGTCCGGGCGTGTTTGACGCGGTCCGGACAGTTCGGCGCGGTCAAGGCAGTGTCCTAACGACACATCACTCGGTTAGATGAGTGTGGACACCAGAACACCCCGCACACCCACGGGGGACCGCTCGTCGGGGTACGACGACGCTCCCGCGCTGAGCATGGTGAAGGTGCCGAGCGATCCGGCCCAGGTCATCGTCAACCACGCGAGCTTCCGCGTGCAGCTCGGTGCCTCCGCAGGGCGGACCCGATCCCCGCGGATCGCACGGCACCTGAGCGCCACCCAGGACACCGCCCGCATGCCCGTCGTGGGCACCGCCGCCCCGGCCGCCGGCCGCCGCCGCGCCGTCGTCTGGAGCGGGCGGTCCGACCCGGACGACACCGGCGCCCACCGGCTGCTCCAGGCGGTGCGGGCCGGAGCCGGTCACCACGCCGAGGACCCGGCCGCCGACACCGGTGCCGACGCCGGCGCCACCCAGGTCATCCCCCGCGTGGGCCTCGGCGGCGGCGCCCAGCGTTACGACGACTACGACGACGGCCCCGCCACCGAGACCCTCGAGACCCCCCTCGTCGGCGCCCAGCGCGGCCCCGTCCCCGAGGGCACCCGGCTGCTGCCCGCCATGCGCACCGTCGGCAGCGCCTACGACGAACCCGCCTACCCCGGCGAGGGCTTCACCACCGGACCCGGCCAGTACGACGACGGCTACGACGAGGGCTACGGCGACGGTTACGACGAGGGCACGGATGAGCCCGCGCCGCGCACCCGGCGGCACGCCGACGACGACGCGCGGCACGCCTACTTCCCCGGCCGCCGCATGAACCTCGGCGTCGTGCTGCTGCCGCTGCGCGTCTTCCTCGGTTTCATCTCCGTCTACGCCGGCATGGGCAAGCTCTGCGACCCCGTCTACTTCGACGGCGGCGAACGGGGCTCCATGGTGAAGTGGCTCAACACCCTGCACCCGTGGGACGTCGCCGAGCCGCTGCGCCAGTTCGCCCTCGCCCACCCCGTCGGCTCCGGGCTCGTGATCGCGTTCCTCCAGGTGATCGTGGGCGTCCTGACCGTCCTGGGCTGCTGGCAGCGCGTCGCCGCCGTCATCGGGGCGGGGCTGTCCGCCGCGCTCCTCGTCACCGTCAGCTGGAAGAGCGTCCCCGTCTACGACGCGCCCGACATCATCTACCTCGCCGCCTGGTCCCCGCTGATCATCGCTGGTGCGCCCGTCTACTCCGTGGACGGCAGACTCGCCGGCGGCGCCTGGCGGCGGCTCGGCCCCCGCGCCGACATCTGGGACCTGCGCCGCTACGTCCTGCGGCGCGGCGCCCTCGTCACCTTCCTCGTCACCGGCGTCACCCTCCTGGTCGGCTCGCTGCTCGGCGGTGCCGTCCGCGACGCCGACCGCGTGGTCGTCCCCGGGCCCGGCGAGGGCCCGCGCAACGAGCTGCCCGGCACTCCGCTCCCGCAGGAGCCCGGCTCCCGGAAGCCGAAGAGCCCCTCGGCCTCCGCCTCACCCACCCAGGGCGCCACCAGCGGCACGGCAGGCCCCTCCGAGGGGACCGCGACCACGCCGGGAGCGACCCGCGACAGTGGCACCGTCACGGGGGGCGGGACGCCCAGCGAGACCCAGGGCACCACGGGCCAGGTCCCGCCGCAGCAGTCCGCCCCGGCCGACCGGGCGCCCAGCACCACGGCGGGACCGACCTCCGGCGGAGCCGCCGAGGCCCCGTCCGGCAGCGGCGGCTCCACCGGCGGCGCCGGGCCCGACGACGGCGGAGCCGGCTCGTCCTCCACCGGAGAGCCGGGCGGCCGCCTGGTGGGCGGCCTGCTGGGCTAGCGACCGCGCCGTACGCCGGTACGCGTACGCAGAAGGGGGCCCGCACCTCATGGGTGCGGGCCCCTTCGGCATACGGTCCGTCAGGGCGGTCAGCGGCCGCTCAGGGCCGCCAGTTCCCGGGCGGCCTCGGTCAGGTCCTTCGCGGTGTCGATGGCGCGCCAGTAGGAGCCCTGCGGGATCGGGAAGCCGGCCAGCCGGCGCTCCCGGGCCAGCCTCGGGAACGTCGTCCGCTCGTGGTCACCGCGCTCCGGGAGCATCGGGGCGAAGGCGGACGAGAAGACGTACACACCGGCGTTGATCTCGAAGGTCGACGGCGGTGCCTCGATGAAGTCGGTGATCTGGCCGAAGCCGTCCGTCTGCACGGCGCCCCACGGCAGCCGCGGGCGGGCCAGGGCGAGGGTCGCGACGGCGTCCCGCTCGGCGTGGAAGTCGGCCATGTCGCGCAGCGAGAAGCGGGTCCAGATGTCGCCGTTGGTGGCGTACCAGGGCCGGTCCGGGTGCGGCAGGTGCGCGGCGGCGTACTTGAGGCCGCCGCCCCGGCCGAGCGGCTCGGTCTCGACGACGGTGGTGACGGAGAGCGGCAGGTCGGCGGTCTCCAGCCACGTCTGGAGCACCTCGGCCAGGTGGCCGCAGGAGACCACGACGTCGGTGACGCCCTCCTCGGCGAGCCAGGCGAGCTGGTGACCGATGATCGGAGTGCCCGTGCCCGGGATCTCGACCATCGGCTTGGGCCGGTCGTCGGTGTAGGGACGCAGCCGGGAACCCTGTCCGCCGGCCAGGACGACGGCTTGAACGGGGCGGCGGGACGCGGCGTTCGGATCGGTCATGCCCGAACTGTACGCGGCGCCCCACCGGCTCCCGGAGGGTGCTCAGCCGTGCGCGGCCAGGATGCCCGAGGCGAAGGCGGTGTCGCAGACGGGGCGGGCGTACGACTGGGCGCGCGTCGGGCCGTACACCTTGACCGCGGCGCGGCCGAGGGCGCGGGCGATGGAGGCGCAGTGGCCGGCCAGCGACGGGCGCTCGTTCACCGCCTCCTGGAGGTGGGTCAGGGCGACGCCCGGGTCCTCCTCCTGCAACTCGGTCAGCAGCCGGTCGCGCAGCACCTCGTGCGGTGCGCGGGCGGCGGCCCGGGTGGAGGCCTTGGAGGAGGAGGCTTCCGACGCGGCGAGCACCGAGTCCGCCGGATCCCCCGACCAGTTGACCCGGGTGACGGCGAGGGTCCCGGAGAGCACCAGGACGACGGGCAGGACGAGGGCGAGAGAGCGGCCGATCCGGCGGGCGGGGCCCCGGCCGCGTCGCGTCTGTCGGGTGGTGGAGTGCTTCACGGAGTGCTTCACGCGAGTGAGGGTAGCGCCCGGTAATGATTTGGCGACATTTAGTCACCTGTTCGGGGGATGGGGAGGGGCTCAGAAATGGGTAAGGGGTTGACGCACACCGCTCGAAACGTCCGTTGTGCCGGGGTATTTGTCGACAACGAAAAGAGCCCCGCAGCAGGCCGCGGGGCTCTTCTCGTCAACGCGGGTGAATTCACCCGGCAGCGTGGTTTCCGACCGTGTGGTTTCCCACGCGCGGTCGGCCGGTCGGTCGGTCAGTCGGTGAGGCGCTCGCCCGTGGAGGACGAGAAGACGTGGATCTCGTTCGGACGCGGCACGACGTGGACGGTCGCGCCCTTCTCCGGCACGGCGCGGCTGCTGACCCGGACCACCAGGTCCTTGGACTCGCCGCCGACCTCGACGGTGCCGTAGATGTAGCCGTCGGCGCCGGTCTCCTCGACGACGTTGACCGAGACCGCGAGGCCCGCCGGGGCGTCCTCGGTGTCCTTCGAGAGGGTCTTGGCGGCGCCGCCGCCCAGCTCCTCCACGTCGAAGTGCTCGGGACGGACGCCGACGGTGACCGTGCGGTCGCCCTTGTCGGAGGCGGCCTTGATGGCCTCCCGGTTGACCGGGACGACGCTGTTGCCGAACTTCACGCCGCCGTCGGTGATCGGGACCTCGACCAGGTTCATGGCGGGGGAGCCGATGAAGCCGGCGACGAAGAGGTTGGCGGGCTTGTCGTACATGTTGCGGGGGCTGTCGACCTGCTGGAGCAGACCGTCCTTCAGGACCGCCACGCGGTCGCCCATCGTCATGGCCTCGACCTGGTCGTGGGTGACGTAGACGGTGGTGATGCCGAGGCGGCGTTGGAGCGAGGCGATCTGCGTACGGGTGGAGACGCGGAGCTTGGCGTCGAGGTTCGAGAGCGGCTCGTCCATGAGGAAGACCTGCGGCTCACGGACGATGGCGCGGCCCATCGCGACACGCTGGCGCTGACCGCCGGAGAGCGCCTTCGGCTTGCGGTCCAGGTACTCGGTGAGGTCGAGGATCTTCGCGGCCTCCTCGACCTTCTGCCGGATCTCCGCCTTGTTGACGCCGGCGATCTTGAGCGCGAAGCCCATGTTGTCGGCGACCGTCATGTGCGGGTAGAGCGCGTAGTTCTGGAACACCATGGCGATGTCCCGGTCCTTCGGCGGCAGGTGCGTGACGTCGCGGTCGCCGATGCGGATGGCGCCGCCGTTCACGTCCTCGAGCCCCGCGAGCATGCGGAGCGAGGTGGACTTGCCACAGCCGGAGGGTCCGACGAGGACGAGGAACTCGCCGTCCTCGATCGCGATGTCGAGACCGTCGACGGCGGGCTTGGTGGAACCCGGGTAGACGCGGGTCGCCTTGTCGAACGTAACAGTGGCCATGGTGAGGGCCCCCTTCTACCGGCAGGAACGTGCCGGACGATCCGTTGTAGGAAGGTGGTGTGGTGTAGTCCACACGAGTGAACTGCGACAGGACGGTACCTGTCGTTCACCTGGTCTGTCAGTACCTGCGGGGCTGTGAACTTCGCCGAAATTTTCGAACCGCATCGTTCACCGGCTCTGTGTACAGTGGTGCCGCCCGTGCGCACGCTTCGGTGTGCGCGGTGCCTCCTTAGCTCAGATGGCCAGAGCAACGCACTTGTAATGCGTAGGTCGTCGGTTCGAATCCGACAGGGGGCTCTTCACTTCCCCTCCGGCAGGGGGTCCGGTTCGCAGGTCGTGCCGGGCTTCGGGAGTTTCCCGTCGAGCAGGTACGTGTGGACGGCGCCGCGCACGCAGGTGCTGCCGCTGTCGAAGGCGCCGTGGCCCTCGCCCCGGTAGGTGAGTTCGTGGCCCACGCCCTCGCCGAGCCGCTCCGCCATGCGGGCGGCTCCCTCGTAGGGGGTGGCCGGGTCGCCGGTGTTGCCGATCAGCAGGACCGGCGGCGCGCCCGGTGCGCTCACCTCGGGGTGCTCGGCCTCGCCGGGCACCGGCCAGCCGGCGCAGGCCAGCGTGCCCCAGGCCAGGCCCGGCCCGAACAGGGGGGACGCCTCGACGAAGTCGGGCAGGCGGCGCTCCACGTCGGCGACGGTGTAGCGGTCGCTGGAGTCGTCGCAGGTGATGGCCCGGAAGGCGTCGTTCTCGTTGCTCTCGTCCGTGGCGTCGTCGGTGCCGGCGTCGCCGCTGTCGTCGGTGTCGCCGCCGGTGCCGTGCCGGCCGGAGGACTCCGCCAGGTCCAGCAGGACGTCGCCGTCGCCGTTGGTCAGCGCCTCCAGGCCCACCAGCAGCGCGGGCCAGAAGCTCTGGCTGTAGAGCGAGCCGCTGATGGCGTCGATGAGTTCGTCACCGTCGAGTCCGTCGCCGTTCGAGGTGGGCAGCGGGGTCTCGTCCAGGCCGGCCGCGAAGTCCACGGCGGCGGCCACGATCTCCGCGGTGTCGTCGCCGAGCGTGCAGCGCTGCTCGACGCACCAGGAGGCGAAGTGCTCGAAGGCGAGCTGGAAGCCCCCGGCCTGTCCGAGGGCCTCCTCCATCATGTCGCGGGTGGGGTCGACGACGCCGTCCAGGACGGCGCGGCCGACGTGTTCGGGGAACAGGTGGGCGTACACGCCGCCGAGCTGGGTGCCGTAGGAGATCCCGAAGTAGTGGAGTTTCTCGTCGCCGAGGACATGGCGCAGCAGGTCCAGGTCGCGGGCGGCCTCGGTGGTGCCGACGTGGGGGAGGACGTCGCCGGAGTTCTTCGCGCAGGCCGCGGCCGTCAGCCGGAGGAGCTCGACCAGGGCGTCGGTCTCGGTGCCGCCGTCGTCGGGGGTCTCGTCCACCTCGGCCTCGGCGTCCTCGACGGCGTCCGGGGCGAGGCAGCGCACGCCCCGGCTGTCGCCGACCCCGCGCGGGTCGAAGCTCACCAGGTCGTAGCGGGAGCGGAGTTCCTCGTAGTCGGCGGCCAGGGCGGGCAGGGTGGTGACTCCGGAGCCGCCCGGGCCGCCGAAGTTGAAGACCAGGGAGCCGACGCGGTCGGCCGGGTCGCCGGCGGCGCGGGCCCGGATCAGTGCGATGCCGACCGACTCACCGGAGGGCTTGCTCCAGTCCAGGGGTGCCTGGAGGGTGGCGCACTGCCAGCGGGTGCCGTCGGAAAGCGGGGCGGGGGCCTCGCCGCCGCCCTGGAGGGGGGAAGGGGCGGGGCAGTCCCGCCAGTTCAGGGTCTGCTCGCGGAAGCGGCTCGCCTGCTGTGCGGCGGTCGCGGTGGCGCCGTCGCCGCCCCGGGCACCGTCCCGCGCGGCCGGCGCGCAGGCCGCCAGGGAGCAGGAGAGCAGGGCGGCGGTGGACAGCAGGGCAGCGGTGGATATCACTCGGGCTGAGGGCATGGGCCCAGGCTCTGGCGGGCCGGGCGCGGGCGCACGGTACGGCGGCCATTCGGCGGAGGCGGCCCGCCGCCCGGGTGCCGGGCGGCGGGCCGCGTACGTCGTGGAGGTACGGGAGGGTGGGTGGTCAGGTGCGGTTGGCGCTGGAGGGGCCGAAGAACTCGATCTCCGCGATGGCGACCTGCTTGTCGGCGGAGGCCGCGTGTGCCGACTCGATGGTGAAGCGGACCTTGGTGACCTCGCCGACGCGGAAGGGGCGCCGCTGGCCTCCGGAGCCCTGGTCCAGGGTGAGGTCGCGGATGGTGGTGCTGCCGTCCCTGTTGGTGATCGTCGCCTTGACGCGGTGCGGCAGGGCCGACTCGTTGATCCTGTCGGGCTGGGTGGAGACGCCGGGGGTGATGATCAGGTCCAGCAGACGGGTCGGCTCGGTGAAGCGGACCTCGATCCACTCGCCCTGGCCGGACTGCGAGATGCCCGGTCCCCACCAGGTGTTGCTGCGCTTGTCGAAGGCGAGCTGCGGCTTGTGCCCGGTGTAGGAGCGCGAGGCCGTGATGCCGTCCGGGGCGACCGGGGCGCGCTTGGCGAAGTGGTCGCGGGTGGCCTGGACGCCGTCGGGGATGTAGACGAAGCCGAGGACCACCAGGGTGACGACGACCGCGAGGGTGATCCACGTGCCGATGCGGTCGAAGACGCGGCGCAGACGGGGGCGGTCGCCGGCCCACGGGTCCTCGTCACGCCGGCCGCCGAAGAAGCGGCGCCACCAGGGTGCCGGTCCCGGTGCGCCTTCGCCGGTGCCGGTCAGGGGCATCGCGCAGCGGGCGCAGTAGTGGCGGTCGGGTCGGTTGGGGGTGGAGCACCACGGGCAGGGCGGGCCGTTCGCGATGTCCGGCTGGTGCCCGGGGGCGCGTACCTGGGGCCGGTCGGCGTCGGGGCGGCCGGGCAGTACGGGGGCGACCGTGGGCGGCGGGGCGGGGCTCGGGGGCTCCGGGTCGGCGACGGGGACGAGGAGGGAGCGGGCCCGGTGGTTCATGGTGTCGCTGAGGGCGTTCGGGGGGTGGGGGGCGTCGGGGCCGGTCGCGGAGTGCGGGTGCGGGTGCGGGGCGGTCGGATGCGGGGTGGGGGCTATGGGGGCGGTGGGGGCGGTGTCCTCGGGAGAGGGGGTGGCCGGGGGCGGGGCGGGTGTGGTGGCTGTGGTGGGCGGGGGGTCCGCCCGGGTGGGGGCGGGGGTGGGGGTCGGGGGGTCGGTCCGGCCGGTTCCGGGGGCGGGGGCCGTGGCGTCGGAGCCGGGGGTTCCGGCTCCTGCGGCTCCCGCCGCCATCCGGGCCGTCCTGGCGGCCCTCGCCGCCCGCGCCGCCCGCGCGGCGCTCACGGCGCTTCCGCTGTCGGCAGTCGGTGTCGCGGCGCCGTCCGGTGCGGCGGCGCCCGCGGACGCGCCGGTGCCGGGGGTCTCCCCCGCGCGGGGGGAGGAGTACGCGGCGGGAGAGGGCTCCGTGACGCGGTGCGGCTCCGCGGTGGCGTGGGGCTCCGTCGTGCCGTGGTGCTCCGTGGTGGCGTGGGACCCCCTGCCGGGGGTCGGGGCGGGGTCCGGGGGCGTTGCCGGGGCCGGGGCCGGGTGATGGGAGTGCGTGGCCGGGGCCGGGGTGGGGCCGTCGGCTTCCCGTCGGCCGGGGGCGGCGGGTGGGTGCGTCTGTCCGCTCCCGCTCCTGGTTCCGCTCCCGCTCCCGGTTCCGCTCCCGTTCCCGGTGTCCGGTGCGGGTCCGGTGGGGGTCGGGGCCGGGAGGCCGGGCCGGGCCGGGGACACGCCCGTGCCGCCGGGGCCGGGGCGGGAGAAGGCGTCCCAGCCGGGGCCCTGGCCGGGCGGGGAGGCGGCGGGCCGGGCGGTGCGGGCGGCGCCGGCCTGTTCCCAGCGGAGTACGGCGCCGCACGCGTCGCAGAACGACTGGCCCGGTTCCGCGCGCGTGCCGCACTCGGCGCAGTTCTGCGTGGTCATCTCTCCGGGGTCCTTTCGGAGGCGGTCACTTCGACGGTGTAGGGCATGTGGGCGGGGCGGGCGGCGGCGACGAGGGTGTCCAGGCGGTGGGTGTCCGCCGGGGACGGGTCGGGCAGCCGGAGGGCGACGTGCAGGTGGGGGCGGTGGGCGCCGGGGAACGGGCCGAGGGGACGGGCGTTCCACTCCGCGCCCCCGCTCTCGGTGATCTCCGGCTCGGCGCCGAACGCGAGCCGTATCGCCTCGGCCAGGCCCTGCCGGGTGCCGCGTACGCGGTGCAGGCGGGCGGCGGCGGCGACGGCGGCGCGCAGCCGGGGCTCCGGTTCGGTGCCGTCGGTCTCGGCGCCGACCCAGGTGCCGAGCCACTGGGCGAAGTCGGCCGGGGTGAGGGCCGGGTCGAAGTAGGTGTCCAGGCAGTCCAGGACGTTGAGGATGGGCGCGAGGACGTCGTCGAGCCCCCCGACGAAGCGCTGGGCGAGGTCGTCGTCGGCGAAGACGGCCGGGAGCATCGTGCTGATGGGGAGCGAGGAACCGAGGCCGTCGACGGAGCCCCGGTAGGGCGTGGTCGTCACGTGCCGTCTCCGATCACGCGGACGCGGTGGTCGTAGGAGAAGACCAGCGACGGCGGTCGGAGGTCGATGCGGTCGGTGGGGTCGCCGCGCTTGCCGGTGAGGGGGTCGGCGGGGTGCAGGACGACCTCGTCGACGAGTTCCACGCCGGGGACGCGCTGGAGGACGGCGAAGACCTCGCCGGTCTGCACGGGGCGGCCGAAGGGCCAGCCCTTGCCGTCGGCGCCGCCGGTGAGCGGGTCGAGGTGGCGGTAGAGGGCGTCGTGGACCTGGCGGCGTACGCGGTCGGTGTCGACGCCGCGGAAGGCGTGGACGGTCGCGACGACGGTGACGCCCTGGTAGTAGGGCGGGCCGACGGCGAGGCGGGTGCCGATGAGGCGGCGTTCGTCGAGGTGGCGGGTGATGCGGGCCAGGAGGGCGTCGCCGGGGACGAGTTGCTCGAAGCGGAGCCGGCCGCCGGGGTCGGGGACGGCCTGGGGGACGACGAGGACGCGGACGGCGTAGGCGCCGTGCTCGCCCGGCTCGCCCTCCAGGCAGGTGATGCGGGCGGTCTCGGGGGCGGCGCGGCGGGCGAGTTCCTCGTAGTCGCGCAGGGTGACGGCGCGCTCCTGGGCGCGCAGCGTGATCGGCGCGCGGAGCTTCGCCTCCGCCACCGTCTCGCCGTCCACGCCGCCGCGGGCGGCCTCGCGGTTGACGACCTCGGAGACGTACGGGATGGAGGTGCGCAGCACCTGTACGGCGCCGCGGGCCACGTTGCCGGACCTGCCGCCGCCGGTGCGGTAGCGGCGGGCGCGGATGACGGCGCCCTTGGGGGCGACGGTGCCGTACTGGCGCAGGGTGCCGTCGGGTTCGCGGACGGCGGGGCCGAAGGCGATCTCGCCGGTGGCGGCGTCGAGGGTGATGTGGTGGTCGTCGGGGCGGGACGCGGCGAAGTGCGGGACGACGTGCCAGTCCTGCCAGCCGTCGTCGGCGGCGGTCTGCAGGAGCAGCGGCGGGTCGTCGGCGACGACGGGGGCGTGGGCCAGGCGCAGCCGCTGGCCGGGCAGGCCGGTGGACTCGCCGAGCGCCTCGTCGTGGACGGTCTCGGCGTGCACGGCGCGGGTGGTGCCGCCGATGGTGTACGCCTCGGCGGAGCGGATGGTGGGCGAGGTGGTGTAGAAGGGCTGGCCGGGCAGCGGGTCGGTGACCCGGCAGCGTATCCAGCCCGCCTCGTGACCGCCGTTGCGCGACAGGACGTGGCCGCCGGGGACGTGGAGCACGATGTCGCCGGGACGGTTGAGGCCGCCGGTGCCGTCGCGGTCGACCTCGCAGGACTGCCAGCCGTCCTCCGTCCACGCCTCCCAGACCAGCGGCGGCTGGCGGGGGTCGACGCCGACGCCGTCGACGCGGCTGTCGAGTTCCAGGGCCAGGGCGCAGTCGGGGGTGGCGGCGGTGAGGCCGATCAGCATGCAGTCGCCGGGCTGCGGGGCCTCGGCGAAGCAGAGGAGGTCCTTGCCCTCGGCGAGGTCCGTGGTGCGGTCGGTGACGGGTTCGCCGTGGTGCTGCACGACGAAGTGGCCGAGCGCGCACGGTACGACGGTCAGGTCCCGCTCGGTGGCGAAGACGACGGCGTCGTCCCGTTCGGTGCGCAGGGTGGCGACCTCGGCGCCGGACGGGATCAGGATCGCGTCCTCCTGCGGCGCGGAGAGCCAGAACGTGACGTCCGTGCGGGCCGCGGAGGGCGGGAAGAGGGTGATGCCGACCAGGTCGAGGAAGGCGAGATGGTTCTTCTCGGGGACCCGGTTGAGGCGGTAGACGATCTGGTCGGCCATGTGGGCGACCGTCTCGACGAGGGTGACGCCGGGGTCGGAGACGTTGTGGTCGGTCCACTCCGGGGCGCGCTGCTGGATGTAGCGCTTGGCGTCGTCGACGAACTGCTGGAAGCGGCGGTCGTCGAGGTTGGGGGAGGGCAGGGACATCAGCGGTCGCTTTCGGGAGAGCCCGGGAAGCCGCCGGGACCGGCGGAACCCATGGGACCGGCGGGACCGGTGGGACCGGCAGGACCGGAGGAGCCGCCGGTGCCGTCGGTGCCGTCGGCGAGGTCGGGCTCGTCGTGGGAGGGGATGACGTAGAACGGGAAGACGAGGCTGCGCGGGTTGTTGGTGCCGCGGATCGAGTAGCGGACGTCGATGAACAGGACGCTCTGGTCGGTGCCGGTGCTGACGTCGACCTCGTGGACCTCGATGCGCGGCTCCCAGCGGTCCAGGCTGACGTACACCTCGTGCTGGATGCGCCCGGCGGTCTGCTCGTTGACCGGGGCGAAGACCAGGTCGTGGATGGCGCAGCCGAACTCGGGGCGCATCGGCCGCTCGCCGGGCGCGGTGGCGAGGACCAGCCGGATGGCCTCCTCGACCTCGCGCTCGCCGCTGACCAGGGCGATGCCGCCGGTGGGTCCGATGCGCATGGGGAACGCCCAGCCGGAGCCGACGAACTGTTCGGCCATCAGTGGGCCACCTGCCTTCCGGTCATGCGGGGAGGGGGTACTTCACGGTGTTGACGAACACGGCACCGAACAGGTCGACCTTGATGCCCTTGATGTTCACGTTGGCCACGGCGTTGAGCGAGAGCATGCCGACGGCGTTGAGCGACGTCATGCCGCTGGACGACAGGTTCAGGGCGCCGCCCATCGCGTTGACGTTGACGGCCCCGGCCAGCGACGTGAGGCTGACCAGGCCCTTGCCCTTGAGGGTGAGCGGCCCGCCGCTGTCGATCATCACGGACTGGCGGCCGCGCAGCCGGAGGCTGGTGCCCGCCTCCACCGACACCGAGCGGCTGCCGGTGATGCTGACCGAGCCCTTGCTGTCGACGGTGATCTCGGTCTGGGTGCGGTCGAGGTTGATGATCAGCTTGTCGTTGCCGCTGGCGATCCGCACGCCCTGCTTGCGCCCGCCGGTGCGCTGGCTGAGCAGGTCGACGCGGTTGCCCTGGCGGTCGGACAGGGTGTGCCGGGTGGCCTGCTTCCTCAGCCCGTCGTGCAGCGGCACGTCGGGGACCTTCGTCGGCAGGTCCCGACCGTTGTAGAGCCCGCCGATGACGAACGGGTGGTCCAGCGCCCCCCGGTCGAAGGCGACCAGCACCTCGTCGCCGACGTCCATCGGGAAGACCCCGCCGCCGCCCTTGCCGCCGAGCTGGACACTGCGCGCCCAGTCGCTGACGTAGGTGTCGTCGAGCCACGGGAACTGGAGCTTGACCCTGCCCTGCTTGAGCGGGTCCTGTACGTCGGTGACGACGGCGTTGGCGACACTGGGCAGCCGGGCCGCGCTCGCGCCGTCCACGCCCCCGCCGCCGCCCGAGGCGAGCCCGTACAGGGACCGCCACTGCCGTCCGCTGACGGTGATCCAGGACTCGTAGTGCTTGCCGTCGCCGAAGACGTGGCGCACGGCGGTGACCGTGTACTTGCCCTCGAAGGGCTTGCCGACGTCGCCGAGGGCCACCGGGACGCCGGGCCGCAGGCCGGGGTTGCCGTAGACGGCGACCTCCAGCTCGGCGAAGGAGGAGGTGACGTCGGCGGCGAGGGCCTGCGCGGCGTGCCGGACCTCGTCCTGCCGGTCGTAGGGGTTGGCGGTCTCGACGAGTTTGGCGGGCTTGAACCGGCCCGCCGCCTCGCCGGGCGTCGAGCCGATGGTGATGCCGGGGTCGGTGGTGGCGGGCGCCACCTCGGTGATCTTCTTCTTGGTGGTGACGTTCCAGCCGCGCGACTCGACCTTGCCGACCTGGTCGGCGGCGGTGACGGCGGCCCGCAGGCGCAGGATGTCGTGGCCGGCCTGGAGCACGAACGTGCTCTTGTCGCCGTCCGTCTTCGGGGAGGGCGCCCCGGCCGACGGGTTCGGCGCGACGAACCGGAACTTCCCCTGGGCGTCCAGGGACATCACCATGTTGTTCTCGTCGGCGAGCCGGGACAGGAAGTCCCAGTCGGTGACGTTGGACTGGCTGATGAACCCGTACGCGCCCTTCGTCGGCTGGATGCGGCCGACGGGCACGCCGTCCAGGGCGGCGAGTTTGCGGGCGATGTCGGACGCCTTCTGGTTGCGGTACGCGGCCACCCGGCGCTGGCGCATCATGCGGTGCCCGTAGTCGTAGCCGCGGATGACGGTGAAGCTGCCGGTGCCGTCGTAGTCGGCCTCCAGGGCGGTGACCTCGCCGGTCAGCAGGGGCTTGCCGACGCCCTGGCCGTCGGCGACCGGCGTGAGCACCACCTTGGTGCCGAACTGCACGCCGAGCTTGCCGAGGACCAGCCGGTAGGGGTCGCGGAAGGTGAGCCGGAACGCGGCGGGCACGCCGACGCCCTGGTCGACCCAGCCCTCGACGAGCATCGGCGCGATGTCGTCGGGCAGCTTCGCGCCGCCGATCCGCACCTGCATGATGCTGGAGAACGCGGGCCGCACCATCAGCGGGACACCTCCTCGGCGGCGGGCAGCACCAGTTCGGTGCCGGACGCCAGCCGGGACGGGTCGTCGATGCCGTTGGCCTCGGCGATCGCCCGCCAGGCGCCCGAGCTGCCGTACTCCCGCCAGGCCAGCGACGGGAGCGAGTCGCCGGCCACGACCCGGTGCACGCGCTGCGCGGTGAGCGCGCCGGACGTCGGGTTCTGGCCCTTGGTCTTGCCGGGGATCTCCACCAGCCGCACCTGGCAGGTGGCCCGGATGGGGACGCCGGTCGTGCCGAAGAGGGTGTACGACGCCTCCACGGAGGCGACGTACGCGGTGAACCGGGCCGTCGAGAACGACCCCCACTCGAAGACCACCCACGGCGGCGACGGCTGGTCGGCGGCGATGCTCTTCGCGGTCACCTCGCAGCAGCCGAGCAGCGACTCGACCTTCTTCAGCACCGTGTTGCCGCCCGGCTTGGTGGAGGAGTCGAGGAAGACCTCCAGGGTCATCTCGCGCGGCTCGGCGCCCATGAACTCCGGCTTCGAGCCGTCCCGCACCGCCATGGCCGGGGTCGCCTTCCACTGCGCGCGCTGGGTCAGGGACAACTGCGCCGGGTTGAACTCGAAGCCGAACGTCCGCATCAGCGCGCCGGGCGTGGTGCTCGTGCCGACCGGCGGTTCGTGGATGGCGAGGTTGGCGCGCACGAGGCTCTTGCCCGCGCCCCTGCTGCTGGTGGCCATGGGTCTTCCTCTCTTCGTCCGCCGCGCCGTCAGTCCGTGAACCCGTGGTGGGCGATCTCCAGGACCTCCGTGGCCACGGCCGGGCTCGCGGGGTCGAGGCTGGGGCCCTGCCAGCTGACGGGCAGGACGTCGATCAGCCCCCAGCGGGCGACCAGCGAACCGTCCGCGCGCAGGGCCGAGATCTGCGCCGTGGGCCGCTTGATCCCCGTCTGGACGGAGGAGATCCACTTGGCGACCTTGGCCGTGTCCGGGGTGAGGGGGCGGGTCAGGCGGATGTTGGAGTAGGAGACGCGGGTGGGCAGTTGCCACACGAACCCGTTGTTGCCGCCCTCCTGGCGCTGCTCGATCTCCACCTGGGACGACAGCCCCTCGCACCCGTTGAAGTAGCCGAGGCTCTCGCCGTCGATGGTGAGGGTGAACCAGATCGTGGAGCCCGGGTCCTGGCGGGGCATCGGGGGTGGCCTTTCTGTCTGTCTGTCTGTCGGGTGGTGGGTGGGCGGCCGGCGGGTGGGCGGGTGGTGTCGTGGTGTCGCGTGGCCGGTCCGGGGGAGGGTGCGGTCAGGCGCGGGGGTCGCGGAGTCTGCCGACGCGTTCGCGGTCCATGCGCAGTTCGGTGCGGACGAGGCGGGTGACGCGGCCGATGATCCGGTGCACCAGCTCGTCGAGCTGGAAGTCGGTCAGCTCACGCGGGTCGAACCCGCCGGCGGGGACGGCGGTGTACGCGGGGGGCGCGTCCCCGGCCGGGCCCGGCGCCGGTCCCGGTGACGCGGAGGGCGGGCAGCCGGGCGGGGCCGCGCTCGCGCTCGCGCTGTACGGAGGGGGCGGGTCGTGGGGCGGCGGTGCCGGGGGTGCCGGCGGGTTCGCCGGTGGTCGCCGGTGGGACGGGGGAGTGCGGAAGTGCCCCAGCGTGGACGCGACGGTCGCCGACGCGGCGGCGGCCAGGGCGCCGACGGTCCGTCCGGGGACGCGCTGGACCGTGGGCCCGGACGCCGGGTCCGTGCGGGGGGCCGTCGGGGCCGTCGGGGCGGTGGGGTGGTGGAGGGGGAGGTGCGGTGTCGCCGGGGGTGGGGTGAGGGGGGCGACGGGCAGGGGGGTGCGGGGGTGGTGGGAGGCGGTGGGGCCGGGGGCGGGACCGGGTCCGGGGCCGGGGCCGGGGCCAGTGGGGCGGTGGAGGGGGACGGCTTTGACCGGGGTGCGGTGGATCGGGGTGCGGTGGATCGGGGTGCGCTGGACGGGGGTCGGGGTGGGGACGCCCGGGTCGGCGGGGTGGAGGGAGGGGGGAGGCGTGATCGGTGCCGGTTCTGGGGCTGGGACTGGGGCTGGGGCTGGGGTGGTCGGTGCCGCCGGGGGCGGGGTGTCGGCGCCGGTGCGGGGCCGGTGGGGTGCGGGGGCCGGGGTGGGGATGGCCGCCGGCGGGGCGGTGAGGGGGGCGCCGAGGGGGGTGCGGCGGCGGTCGGTGAGGCGGGGGGCGCTGAGGGGCGCCGGGCCGGGGGCCGGGTGTGCGGGTGGGGTGGCCTCCGGCGTTCGTGCGGGTGCGGGTGCGGGTGCGGGTGCGGGTGCGGGTGTCGGCGTCGGCGTCGGGCGTTGTGCGGGGGCCGGCTTGGAGGTGGGGGCGCCCAGGCCCAGGCGGGGGGCGGAGGTGCTGCGCTGGACCGGGCGGGCGGGGCCGGGGGCACCGAGGCCGGGGCGGGGGGCCGGGGTGCTGGGCCGGGCGGGCGGTGTGGTGCCGGGGCCGGTGAGGGGTACGGCGGTGGGGCGTACGGGGTCGGGGGCCGCGGGGAGCAAGGAGCCGGTGCCGGCCGAGTGCTGGGGCGCGGGCGACGGGGTCGCCGGCCGGGCGGCGGGGTCGGCGGTGCCCTGGAGCGATCGTTGGACAGCGGTCGACGCGGTGGCGGGCGGGGCGCCTTGGAAGGTGCCGGGTGTGGGCGGCGTGGTGGGTGGCGTGGTGGGCGTGGGTGAGCTGTCCGTGGCGCGCCGCGCCGGGGGCGTCACCGTGTCGGCGGGTACGTCGGGCGGGCCGGTGCGCGGGCGCGATGACGCCGTCGGCGCCCGGGGCGTGTCGGGCGGGCGGGGCGTCGCGGCCCGCCGTTGGACGGGGGCCGTCCGGGCGGTCGCCTCGGCGGGAGGGTTCGGCTGGGGGTGCGGGACGGGGCGGTCCGGGACGGGGCGGTCCGCCCGGGGAGGCGTCGAGGAGGACGCCGGGGCGGTCGGGCCGTCGGTGGGGCGCGGTGGCGTGTGCCCTGGCGCGGGTGGAGGCGTGGGTGTGCTGGAGGGCGGTGCGGCCACTGGGGCGGTGGCGGGGCGGTGTCCCTGGGTGGCGGGTCCTGTCGTCGGCACGGCAGGGGCGGCGGGCCGGGACGCCGGTGCCGGGGTGTCCCGTGGCACGGTCCGCTGGACCGGCGGGGTGGTTCCGTCGGGCGTCGTGCCCGCTGCCCGGCTGCCGGTTCCGGGCTGGGTGCCGTCGGGACGGTTCACGTCGTGTGTGCCGGGGGCCGTGCTCGGGTGACCGT
Source organism: Streptomyces sp. BK79 (assembly GCF_044142145.1). Taxonomy (NCBI): domain Bacteria; kingdom Bacillati; phylum Actinomycetota; class Actinomycetes; order Kitasatosporales; family Streptomycetaceae; genus Streptomyces; species Streptomyces sp. BK79. The sequence goes on along the minus strand of NZ_JBHVOC010000014.1, from coordinate 210,822 downwards.
TGCCGGGTGCGGACCGCTGGGCGGGGGCGCTCGTCGCCCGGGTGCCGTCGGGAGCGGGCGTGGTCGGGGGGACCGCTCGCTGTACGGGCAGCCCGGTTGCCGTGCCGTCGGCGGCGGCGGGGGTCCGCCGGGCGTCGGTCGGGTCGCCGCCTGGCGTGGGGGCCTGCGCGGGGCCGGGGGCGGGCGTCCCTCGCCGTACGGGCGTGGTGGGGGACGTGCCGGCCGCCGGTATCCGGGGTGGGGGCGGCGGGGTGGAGGCGTGCGGGGGCGTCGTCCGGTGGGCCGGCGCGGCGTTCGAGGGCGTGCCGACGGGGGCGGACGGGGGCCGGGTGCCCGTGGGGGCCGTCCCTGGAGGCGCCTGCGGGGTGCTGGGCCGCGCGGTGCCGGGAGGGGTGACCGCGCGCTGGACCGGGGGTCCGCTCGTCGCGCCGTCGGAGGTGTCGGCGCGGGACACCGGTGCCGGGGCGGCCGGTGAGGGGCCGTGTGCGGGCGCGGAGCCGCGTACCGGCGTCCCTGGGGGCGGCGTACCGGCGTCCGGGGTGGACGCCGTGGCGCCGGAGGTCTTCGTGGGCGGGGCCGGGGTGGTGCGGGGGGTGGGCCGCGTGTCGCCTCGCTGCGTAGCTCGCCGCACCGCGGCGCCGGTCGCCGGGCCGCCCTGCTGGGCGCCGGTGGTGCGGCCGGACGGGGACACGGCGGTGCCCGGTGCCGGGACGCCGGTCGCCGGGCCGCCCGGGGACGAGGCCGACGCCGGGGGAGCGGTGGGGGTCGTCCGCCGTGCGGGTGCGGGTGCGGGTGCGGGTACGGGACGGGCTGCCGCGCGCTGAACGGGAGCCCCGGTCGGTGTGTCACCGGCGAGGGGCGTGCCGGGGCCTCCTCGGTCGCCGTCCGGCGACGACGGAGCCGGTCCCGGGGAATCCGGCACCGCGTCGGCCGCCCGGCGGGACACGGGCAGGGCCCGTCGCCGCGCGGCAGCCGGGACGGACGGAGCCTTGGTGAGGGAGTCCCGCGCGCGTGGCGGGGCGGGCGGTACGGGTGTCGCGCGGACGCCGTGGACACCCCGGACCGGTGGGCCCACCGGCGTCGCGGCCGGCTCCGGTCCCCCGGAGCGCGACCGTTGCACCGGCGCGACCGGAGTCCGGGACGCGGCCGGTACGGGGACGCCGGGCGTGTCCGGGCCCGTAACTCCCGAGGTGGCCGTCGGACCGGTAGCCCTCGACGTGGCCGTCGGGCCGGTAGCCCTCGGCGTGGCCGCCGGGCCCTGCGTGCGCGCCACGGAAGCGGCGGGCGCGGGCGGGCCGGACCTGGGTGAGACGGCCCCGGGCGTGGCGGGGACGGACGGCACGGATCCGTTGGACGCGGACCTGGGGGACGCGGATCCGGGCGGGACGGTCCTGGGCGGCACGGACCCGGGTGAGGCGGCCCCCGGCGTGGCGAAACCCGGTGAGGCGGACCCCGGCGACGAGGTCCCCCGTGGGGCAGGCCCAGGCGCCGGCGGCAGGGCCCGCAGTGGGGCCACCGGCATCCGCTGCACCGGGGGACCGGCGGCCGGTGACGCCGACGGTGACGTGGGCGTGGGGAGGCCGGGCCCAGTCGCCGACCCGGCCGGCCCGGTGAACGCTCCCGAGAGCAGGCCGTGGCCGGCCGCCGGGTTCAGGACCGCGGGGGAGGGGGCCGCGCTGAACGACGGGTTCTGCCACGTCGGCAGCCGCCCGCCGAACCCGGCGTCCGCCACCCCGGTACGTCCCTCACCCGTCGCCCGCCGGATCGGCGGCAGGGTCGACCAGGCGGCGGCCACCGGCCGCGCGGGCCCGCCGGCCGTACCCGGCACCTCGGCCGTACCCGGCACCTCGGCCGCACCCGCCGGACCCGCGGCCGAAGCCGAGGCGGCATCCGCAGCCACCGCGCCCGCGGAGCCCGCGCCCGCGCCCGCGTCAGAGCCCCCGGCGACGTCCGCCCCGGCGTCCGTCCCGGCGGTGCCGCCCGTGCGTCCCCGCAGCCGGTCCAGGAATCCCACCGCTCAGCCCTCCGCCGCGCCGCGCGTCACGAGGGACGCGATCTGGTCCGTGTACCGGCGTCGGTCCTGGTGTTCGAGGTCCAGGATCGCGTCCAGGCCCCAGTGGAAGTGGTAGGCGACGTACGCGATCTCCTCGTGCAGCCGGTCGGTCGCGTACGTCACGATTCCCCCAGGCGGCTCCCGCCGAGTTCCACCTCGAAGGGCTCCGAGCAGTGCGGGCACCGCACGGCCGCGCGGGTGTGCCCCTCCGCGTTGATCTGGCGGTAGAAGTCCTGGAGGAACGCCAGGTCGGAGGCGAACATGTTCTCCACGATGCCGTCGTGCACCATCGTCAGCGTGCCCAGCCGGGTGATGACCCGGCCGAGCAGCACCACCGACAGGTACGCCGGGTTCTCCTGGACGCGCACGTCGCGCAGCGGGACCAGTTCGTCCCGGGCCGTCGACAGGCGCATCACGCCGTCGCGGTGGACCGTGCCCGACTCGTCGACGTAGCCGCGCGGCAGCTCGAAGGGGAACTCGGTGACGAGTTGGTGCCGGGGCCCCGGGTCGACGACCGGGGCCTCGGCGGACGCGGCGGCGGGAGCCGAACGGGGGAAGTCCGCTCCCGCCGCCGCGGTCTGGGGGGCCCGGGGCGCCCCGGCGGGCGCCCCGGCAGCCGAACGCCGCATTACTCGATGACCAGTTCTTCGAACACGATGGTGACGGTCTCGGTCAGGGCCGCCGCCTCGCCCGCCTTGACCGTGCTCGTGTCGATCTTGCTGCACCAGGCGTTGCGCAGGTTGTACCGCTTCACCGGATTGTCCTGGAAGTCCATCATGATGATCGACGCGTTCTTCCGGGCTGTGCTCATCTGGCCCCGGATCGAGTCGTTGATCCACTGGGTGAACGACGCCGACTGGGTCATGCCGCGTACGACGGTGCACTGGCCGTTCTTCTGCACGCCCGGCAGCAGCGCCACCTCGGCCCGGCCCTGCGCGCTGTTCTGCTGGTAGGTGATGACGTCCTGTTCGAGGGTGAGGCCGCTGACCTCGGCGAGGTACTCGACCATCACACCGTCGATCTGGAGGCCGAAATTGTGTGAGGTGAGGGCGTCACCCGGCTGGAGACTCATGTGTTCGCTGTCCTTCTAGGGAGGGGGGGCGAGGGGGCGTAAGGAGGCGGGGCGGGCGTGGCGCCTACTCCTCCAGCTCCCCGCTGCCGCTGGAGAACTGGGCCAGCCGGAAGATCACGAACTCGGCGGGCTTGACCGGCGCGATGCCGATCTCGCAGATGACCCGGCCGAGGTCGACCGACTCCGGCGGGTTGGTCTCCTCGTCGCACTTGACGTAGTACGCCTGCTCGGGGCTCTGGCCGAACAGGGCGCCGTTGCGCCACTCGTTGACCAGGAACGCCGAGACGTTGCGGCGGATGCGGGCCCAGAGGTTGTGGTCGTTCGGCTCGAAGACCACCCACTGGGTGCCGATCAGGATCGACTCCTCCAGGTAGTTGAAGTACCGGCGGATGTTCAGGTAGCGCCACGCCGGGTCGGAGGAGAGGGTGCGGGCGCCCCAGATGCGGATGCCGCGGCCGGGGAAGGCGCGGATGCAGTTGACGCCGATCGGGTTGAGCAGGTCCTGCTCGCCGCGGGTGATCTGGAGTTCGAGGTCGACGGCGCCGCGGACGACCTCGTTGGCGGGGGCCTTGTGCACGCCGCGCTCGGAGTCGTTGCGGGCCCAGATGCCGGCGACGTGACCGCTCGGCGGGACCAGGCGGGACTGGCCGGACGCCGGGTCGAAGGTCTTGATCCAGGGGTAGTACAGGGCCGCGTACTTGGAGTCGTAGCCGGCCGTCTCCTGGCGCCAGACGCGGATCTGACGAGCGTTCAGGCTGGGCGGCGGGTCGACGATGGCGACGCGGTCGCCCATCAGCTCGCAGTGGGCGATGAGGCCCAGCTGTACGGCCTTGACGGCCTCCAGGTCGATCGCGCCCCGCTGGTAGGCGGCCATGAGGTCGGGCACGGCGACCATGGAGATCTCGTCGACGGCCTCCAGGCCGCCGAAGCCGGTGCGGTCCGCGGAGTCGCCGAGGTACTGGGCCGGGCCCGGGTGCGCGACCTCGCCCTTCCCGGCCGGGGCGGTCCGGTCGGCGGGGGCGGCGGGCGGCGCGGGCAGCGTCAGGGTCTGGTTCTCCGGGCGGGCCAGCTGCGCGGACGGCGCGGCCTCCGTCACGGTGATGAGCTTGGAGCGCTCCTTGACCTGCGTGACGACGTAGGAGCGGTTGCCCTTCTTGGCGCTCACGTCGAAGGTCTCGACGGGCTTGTCGCCGTCCTTGACGATCAGCTTGAAGCGCTCGGCGGGACCCTCGCCCTCGGGGTCGGCGACCTCGACGGACAGCGGGCCGTGCTCGCCGGCGGCGGTGGCCGTCACGGCGAAGGTGCCGAGCTGCCTCGGCTCGGCGGCCGGCAGCGCGGCGGGGGCGGCGGCGCCGGACACCGCGGAGCGCGCGGACGCGCCGTCCTGGCCGGTGCCGACGGCGGCGTCCTCGGCGGAGCCGCCGACGCGGACGACGTACGCGGCACTGCCGCCGTTGTTGAAGAACCCGTAGACGGAGTGCGCGAGGTAGTAGCCGTCGGTGAAGTCGCCGAAGGCCGCGACGTACTGCGTCCAGTTGGTCACCAGCGTGGGCTCGTTCAGCGGGCCGGTCGGCGCGAGTCCGACGAAGGCCGCGACCGAGGTGCCCACCCCCTCGATCGGGCGCGAGCCGCTGGCCACCTCCTCGACGTAGACGCCGGGCGACAGGTAGGACGGCATGCTCTGCTCTCCTCGGGGTACGAGACAGGACGCCCCTCACCCTCGCGCGCGCGTCGCGCCCGCCGAAACGGCCTCGGGGGCCGGAGCGGGGGCACCGCCGTTGCCCCGGACCGTGCCCGTAGGGGCAGGGGGCGCCGCCGTTCCCCCGCCCCGCGTGCCGTCTCTCCCGGTCGTTCTCCCGTCTGCCCCTGACGCTGCCCCCGCGTACCTGTCGGCCCCGGGGGTGCTCCGGTAAGGCTGGGTGGCCGGCCAAGGTGGCCAAGCCGGCCAAGGTGGCCAAGCCGGCCAAGGTGGTCAACCGTCCGGTTGCCGAAGGGAGCATCGTGCGCGCGCACGGAACGCGGAGCGGACCGACCGACGAACGGGGCACGGCCCGCCGCCCGGCGGTCCCGCCGAGCGCGCCGGTCCAGCGGATGCTGAACCTCCAGCACCTGGCGGGGAACGCGGCCGTGGCCCGGACGGTCGAGGCGCAGCGGCATCAGCACGGGCCGGGGTGCGGGCACGCGGGCCCGGCCGTGCAGCGCCGGGACAGCGCGGGGCACGGGCACGGGCCGGGGTGCGGACACGAGGGCGTCGCCGTCGAGGACACCGAGCCCGCCGCGCAGCGCAGCCTGCTGGACGCCGCCATGGCCACGCCGAGCAGTCCGCTCCCCGGGGCCTTCCTCGCCAAGGCGCAGTCGTTCTACCAGAACGACAACCTCTCCGCGGGCCGCGTGCACGACAACCCGACGGCCCAGCGCGCGACCGCGGCCCTGGGCGCCCAGGCCATGACGGTCGGCCACCACATCTTCCTCGGCCCGTCCGCCATCGGCGACACGCGGATCCTCGCGCACGAGGCCAGCCACCTCGACAAGAACCTCCGGGGCATCCGCGAGACGGGTGACGACAACGGCGCCGGCGTCACCGTCACCGACCCGGGGCAGGGCTCCGAGCGGGCCGCCGAGACCGACGGAGCCGCCTTCGCGTCGGGCGCCGCCACCGCCCCGTCCGTCGTCGCGCAGCGGGCGGCGGACACACCCCATACGGAAGACCCGTACGCGGAAGGGGCGTAGGGCTGCGCGGGCCGCCTCTTCGGGCAGCGGGGTCTGCCCCGACGGCTCCTGACGCCGCGCCGGCGCGCCCGTAGCGTCGAGGCGTGAGCCTTTGGACTTCCCTCGAGCCCGCGTCCGTCACCGTCGACCCCGGCAGCAGCGCGCGGGTGCGCCTGCGGGTGCGCAACACCGGTGATGTGGTGGATGAGTACCGGTTCGAACCGGTGGGGGACGTGGCTCCCTGGACGACGGTCGAGCCGCCGACGCTCCGGCTGTACCCGGGGACGACCGGCACGGTGGAACTGACCTTCGCGCCGCCCCGCGGCCCTGACGCGGCGGCGGGACCGAACCCGTACGCGGTGCGGATCACGCCGACGGAGCACCCGGAGGCGGTCACGGTCCCGGAGGGGAACCTGACGATCACGCCGTTCACGGAGATACGGGCGGAACTGGTGCCGCCGACCGTGAAGGGCAGGTTCCGGGGGCGGCCGAGGCTGGCGGTGGACAACCTCGGCAACACGAGGGTGACCGCGTCGGTGGCGGGCAGCGACACCGGGGACCATCTGTCGTACGAGATCCGGCCCGGGAACGTGCAGATCGAGCCGGGGCGGGCGGCGTTCGTCGAGACGACGCTGAAGCCGCGGCAGATCATCTGGTTCGGGGCGAAGGAGGAGCGGCCGTACACGCTGTCGGTGCGCCGGTCGGGGGTGGACCCGACGGAGATCGAGGGCACGTACGTCCAGCGGGGCTTCCTGCCGCGGTGGCTGGCCGGCTTCTTCGGGTTCGCCCTCGCCCTGAGCATCGCCTTCCTGATGATCTGGATCGCCTACAAGCCCCAGGTCCGCAGCAGCGCCACCGAGCAGGTCGAGCAGGCGGGCGCCGCCCTCGCCCCCAGCCCCAGCGCCACGCCGGAGACCCTGCCCAGCGCGGCCGAGTCGGCGCTCGAACAGCCCGAGGTGCCGGAACAGCCGGCCTCGAAGAAGCCCGAGAACGCCGGGGGCGGCGGCGGTGGCGGCGGTGGTGGCGGGGCGTCCGAGAAGCCCGCGAAGCCGAAGCCCGTGGTGCCCGCCCAGAACATCCTGCTGCGCAACACCACCAGCGACATGTGCGCCGAACTCCCCGGACGGGAGAAGGGCGAGATCAACGGCCCGGTCCAGCAGGCCGTCTGCGACGACACCGACGGGGACAACCAGATCTGGAACCTCGAGGTGCAGGCCGAGAAGGGCCCCGCCGGGGTGGCTCTCTTCCAGATCCGGAACGTCAAGGACCAGTTCTGCATGGACCTGGGCGAGTACGGGTCCCGGCCGGTCGGTACGCCCGTCGCCGAGTTCCACTGCGACGGCACGACCGCCGACAACCAGCTCTGGTGGATCGACAAGCAGCCGAGCGGTGACTACTGGATCCGGAACTTCGCCAGCAACAACACGTGCCTGGACGTGGACGAGGCCGACGGGCCCCTCTTCGCCCGGCTGAGGATCTCCACCTGCACCAGCAGCGGCGACCAGGAGTGGAAGATCGTCCGGCCCAAGGCCGCCTGACGGCCGGACGCGACGCGACGCGATCGCCGCCGGTCACCAGCCGCCTTCGCCGGGGACCAGCCGCCCGGCCTTGCGGTACTCGCGGCGGGCGCCCTCCAGGAGGTCGTCCGCCGTCACGTGGTCCCCGCGGCCGGCGGCCAGGTAGGCGGCGGTGACCACGGCGCCGCGGATCGACCCGCCGGCCAGCTCGAAGTCCCGGGCCAGCGGGGCCGGGTCGATGCCGTCGGCGGACGGAACGTGCGCGAGGCCGTGCCGCCACAGCGCCAGCCGCTGACCGGCGTCCGGGAACGGGAAGTCGACCACCAGGTCCAGGCGCCGGGTGAACGCCTCGTCGATGTTGGCCCGCAGGTTGGTGGTGAGCAGGGCGATGCCGTCGAAGGACTCCAGGCGCTGCAGCAGGTAGGCGCTCTCCAGGTTGGCGTACCGGTCGTGGGAGTCCTTGACCTCGGAGCGCTTGCCGAAGACGGCGTCGGCCTCGTCGAAGAGGAGCACGGCGTCGGTGCGGTCGGCCTCCGTGAAGATCCGCTCCAGGTTCTTCTCGGTCTCGCCGACGTACTTGTCCACGATCGACGACAGCTGGACGACGTAGAGGTCGAGGCCCAGGTCGGCGGCGACCACCTCGGCCGACAGGGTCTTGCCGGTGCCGGACTCGCCCGCGAACAGGCCGAGTACGCCCCGGCCGCGTCCGCCGCCCGCGCTGAGCCGCCAGTCGCCGAGGACGCGGTCGCGGTGCCGGGCGCGCAGGGCGAGTTCGCGCAGCTGGCCGAGGGGCTTGTCGGGCAGGACCAGGTCGCCCCAGTCCACGGCGGGCCGGATGCGCCGGGCGTGGCTCTCCAGCCCGGAGGCCGACTGGCGGCGGGCGGCGAGCCGTACGTGGGCGGCGGTGACCGGGCCGCCGTCGAAGGCGGCGAGGGCGCGCGCCGCCTCGGCGGCCCGCCGGACGCGGTCGCCGCCGAGGCGGTACGGGGCCACGGTGGCCGCCAGGTCGAAGCCGTCGGCGTCGGCGCCGAGCGCGGCCCGCCAGGCGGGCGCCCCGCCGGCCCGGCGGGTCGGCGCCTCCAGGACCAGGGGGTCGTCCGGTGACCAGTGCGGGTCGTAGGGGCGGGCGTCCGTCACCAGCACGGTCACGTCGCCGGCCGCGGTCAGCGCCCGCACCAGCGGACCGGGGCGCTCGGGCAGCCCGGGTACGACGACGGCCCGCCCGCCGAGCCGGGCCTCGCGCAGCAGCTCGGGCACGTGGTCGGCGGGGTCCGCGCAGCACAGCGCGTCCAGACCGGCGGCGCGCAGGGCGGCGGCGAGGGCGGCCAGTCCGTCGCCCTCCCGCTGTTCCCGCAGGTAGGCGGTGAGGGGGCCGCCCCGCAGGCGGGCGGCGAGCCGGTGCGCGAAGTCCTCGGCGGCGGAGTCGGCGGGCAGCGGTGCCGGCAGGGGGTCCAGGCGGCCGAGGAGCGCGGCGTCCGGGGTGTCGTCGCCCAGGAGGTGACCGGTCAGGCGGTCGGGAACGCGCAGCGAACGGCTCAGGAAGGGGCGCTCGGGCTCCTCGACCTCCAGCAGCCCCAGGGCGCGCAGGGGTGCGGACGCGTGCAGACGGGCGCGGGCGGCGGCCGTGTGCGCGGGTACGGCGCACAGGTCGAGGGCGAGGCCCGCGGTGGCCCGGCGCCGGCTCACGTCGTCGTTGAGGTAGCCGTACAGCGGCTCGAAGGTGCGGTCGACGTCCGGGGCGAGGGCGATGAGCAGGACGGCGGTGTCCAGTTCCGTCAGACCCGCCCGTCCGGCCAGCGACGCCAGCCGGTCGGCCGTCCGCCCGGTCCGTTCCGGGGCGACCGGAGGGTGGTCGTGGGCGGGGTGCCGCCAGGTGCGGAGCAGGTGGCCCACGGCCTCCTCCGACAGGTACAGGCCGCGCAGCGGGTCGTCGGCCGTGGGGTCGCCGGCGGCACGGTGCTCGACCAGCGCGGTGACCCGTTCCCGCAGACCGGCGAGGCGCGTGAGCAGGGCGTGCGCGGGGTCCGGGTCCGCCTCCGGAACGGGGGAGGCCTCGGACGTGTCGCGGGCGTCGTCGCGCGCGTCCCGGGGCGGGGCGCTCACCGCGGGTCCGTACGACGGGAGGCGGTGTCCTCGCTCGCGGCGGCAGGGGCGGTGGTGCGGGCGGCGGCCGTGCGGGCGGCGCGGGCGGCGGCCACCTGGCGGGGCCGGTGGGAGCGCCCGGCGGGCTCCGCCGTGCCGTCGGCCAGGTCCCGCACCCGGACCGTCGCGCCCTCGGTGACCGGGGGCCCGGCGTCGTACTCCGGGAAGGCGGGGAAGGGCGCGGTCACCACCAGGTCCAGGGACGGCTTCAGCTCGCCGCCCAGCGCGGACCAGATCTCCGCGAGGGAGCGGGCCTCCGACTGGATGCCGGCCACCGTGAGCGGCACCGACAGGCCCAGCGCCCGCAGCGAGGGCGGGAGTTCGGCGGGCGGCAGGACCTCGCGGGGCAGCAGGGTCGCCAGTACGGCGGACAGCAGCCGGTGCTCGTCCTGCGGGGTCTTCGTCCAGGCCGTCACCAGGTACGACAGCCGGAACCAGCGCGGCGGCTGGCGGCGGCGCACCACGACGTCCCGCTCGTCGCGCACCTCCATGTGGCCGCGGTGACGCCTGGCCACGTCCTCGCGGATGTCGTACAGGTAGACGTTGACCACGGGGGCGTTGCGCCGGGCCGCCCAGTCACGCGTGGGTGCTTCGAAGGACACGTCGATGCCCGAGCCCGTCAACGCCCCGCTGCCCAGGAGGCTCTTGAGGACCTCGTCCACCTCGTGGATCACTGCCGCGCTCCCGCCCTGCCCGTACTGCCGTCCCCGTCCGGTACGTCGTCCGGTACGTCGTCCGTCGTCGATCGTCCCCCGGGCGCCGGTCGGTGCGCACGCGTGCCGGGGACGGCGGCGGGGCAGACCGTCCTGCCCCCGTGGACCCAAGGGGCCGCCCTCGATTGCCCGTTCGGTCAGATGTAGCCTTCCCGCAGGGCATAGGCCACGGCGTGCGCGCGATTGCGCAGGTGGAGCCGTGTGGTGAGTCCGTGCATGACGTTCTTGACGGTCCGTTCGGAGTAGGACAGCTTGCCGGCGATCTCTCCGGTGTCGAGGCCCTCGGCGACCAGTCGCAGGACGTCCACCTCGCGGGGCGCGAGTCCCAGCGAGGGGGCGCCGGGGCGGCCGGCCGCGCCTCGGTGCAGCGTGCCCACCTGGCTGATCAGCCGGCCGAGCAGGTCGGCGGGCAGGTCGCCGTCGCCGCGCGAGGCGGCCAGCACCGCCTGCACCAGCCGGTGGGCGGTGGCCTCCTGGCGCCAGACGATGGCACCGACGCCGCATTCGACGACGTCCAGCAGTTCGTTCTCGCGGATCGCGCCGACCACGAGCACGGCGCGCGCGCCCTCGCTGCGCACGATCCGGCGCAGCCGGCTCAGCGCCTGCTCGTCGAGCTGGTCCTCGATGAGCAGGGCCACCGTGCCGGGGCCGGACTCCTCGCGCAGGTCGATCTCCGGGTGCCGGCGCAACTGGCTGACCGCGCCCTCCCGGCTGATCGGGTCCGGTGCGGACACCGCCACCGGGACGCGCCGGTCGACGACGCCGGCGGCCCCGCCGAGCGCGGGGCGGGCCGAGTGGGCGGAGTGGGCCGAGAGCGTCGAGTGCGCCGGGTGCGCTGAGTGGGTCGAGGGCGCCGAGTGGGTCGAGTGGGCCGGTGTGGTGGCGGTCCGGGGTGAGTTGAGCAACCGTTTCCCCCCTGTTCACGTGCCCGCTGTCCGGACCGGGCCGGCAGCGGATGAGCGTCTTCCACACTTCTGGGACAGCTGTGGCGCACGCAATCGTGGAGCACCACGAGACGCACCACGAGACCAGCGCGCCGGTCACCACGAAGGTTCCCGTGGAGCGGCGTCGCCGCAGGTCAAAGGGGTTCCGTGCGGGAAGGGGGCGGTCCGTGGCGGGCAGGGCGTGTGCCACTTCACACCACCCTCGCCCGTGTTCGCACGTCTCACACACCGGGGGATCACCGTCCACCACAGGAGGCACCGATGACCGGACCGCTCCGCGAACGCGACGACGTCCGGGCGCTGCTCGCGGCGGAGACCGAGCGCGCCCGGGCCGGCACCGGCGGCCTCGTCCTGCTGCGCGGCGCCACCGGCACCGGCCGCACCGCCGTCCTGGAGGCCGCCGTCCGGCACGCCGCCGACCGGGGCCTGCGGGTCCTGCGCGCGCGCTGCTCGCCGGAGGACACCGAGGTGCCGTTCGGCACCGTGCTGCAACTGCTCGGCACCGTCCCGGACTTCACCGACCTGGCGCCCGGCGGCGACGACCGCGGCAGCGCGGCCCGGCTGTGGCGGCTGCTGCGCGCGTACGCGGCCGAGGGGCCGGTGCTGGTCGCCGTGGACGACGTCCACCTGGCCGACGACTCCTCGCGGCGCTGGCTGGTGGAGGCGGCCCGGCGGGCCGACCGATTACGGGTACTGCTGGTGGCCACCGAGCGCAGCCAGTACGACATCGACCCGCGGCCCGCCGGCCTCACCCAGGCCCTGTCCCCCTCCCTCGTGCGCACCCACACCCTCGCCCCGCTGAGCGACGCGGCGGCGGCCGGGCTGGTCCGCGCCGCCTTCCCCACGGCCGGGGCGCGCTGGACGGCCCAGTGCGTACGGGCGGGCGCCGGCAGTCCGCTGCTGCTGCACGCCCTGCTCGACGACCTCGGCGGCGCCCCGCGTCCGGACGGTGCCGCACATGCGGTCCCGCCCCTGCCGGACACGTGCGCCGCGCTGTACCCCGGGGCCTACCCGGCGGCCGTCTCCTGGTGGCTGAACAGCGCCGGGCCCGAGACGGCAGACGTGGCCCGGTGCCTGGCGGCGCTGGAACAGGCGTGGCCGCGGAGCGCGGAGCCCGCCCCGGCGGACCCGCCGCCCTCGCGCGGGGCGACCGGACCGGCCCTCGTGCCCTGGGACCCGGCGCTGCTGGACGCCGTGCCGTTGGGCGCTGTACCGCTGGGTGCCGTGCCGTTGGGCGCCGTACCCCTGGACTCCGTATCCCTGGACTCCGCGCCGCTGGACTCCGCGCCGCTGGACTCCGCGCCGCTGGACCCCGTACCGCTGGACGCTCCGGCGGTGAGTGGGGACGGCGGGGGCGGCGGGGACGGCGGGGACGGGGTGCCATCGGGGCACGCCCCGCCGGGTGGGCTGGACGCCGGTGATCCGGTCGACGTCCTGGCCGAGGCGGCGGGGGCCGACCCCGCCCGGGTCGCCGGATGGCTCGCCGCGATGACGCGGCTCGGGCTGCTGCGGCCGGACGCCGCCGGACGCCCCCGCTACGCGCACCCGCTGCTGCGCGACGCCGTGCTCACCGGCTGGCCCCGGCCCCGCCGGCAGGCGGCGCACCTGGCGGCGGCGGAGGCGATGCTGCGCCGGGGCGCCCGCGTCGAGGCGGTCGCCCGGCACCTGCTGCGGGCGCCGGTCGTCGGCCTGCCCTGGGCGCTGCGCGTGCTGCGGGACGCGGTGACCGTCGCCGTGCACGACGCCCGGCCCGACGACGCCGTCGCCTATCTGCGCCGCACGCTGGACGAGCCGCTCCCCGACGACCTGCGCCAGCGGCTGCTGACCGAACTGGGCTCCCTGGAGTACGCGTCGGCCGACGCCCCGGCGGCCATCGCGCGCCTCGCCGAGGCCCAGCACCTGCCGGCCGACCCCCGCAACCGGGTGCGCACCGCCGTCGCCCTCGGCACCGCCCTGGCCGGACGCGGTGAGATCCGTACGGCCATGGAGGTGCTGCGCCGCACCGAGGGCCGGCTGTCCGGGCACCCGGACCTGGCCCGCACCGTGCAGATCGCGGGCGCGCTCCTGTCCGACGAGGACCTGGCGACTCGCCAGGAGGTGTACCGGTGGCTGTGCGAGACCGGTGAGCACTCCCCGGAGCTGGTGGGCACCGCCGGGCAGGCCCTGCTGGTGCGGTACGCGGCGACGGCCGCGCTGATCTCGGCCCGGGAGGCGATGCGCCGCGTACGGAGCCTGCTCGCGCAGCCCGCCGACCCGCTCGCCGAGCCCTACCTGCTGGGCACGGCCGCCGCGGTCGCCCAGTGGGCCGACGAACTCGACGAGGCGGACCGGCTGGTGGAGCGCGGACTGGCCGGACAGCACCCCGCGCTGCTGCACCCGATGCAGCACGCGCTCCTCAATACCCGCGCCGACATCGCCGCGGCCCGCGGCGACCACGCCCGCCTGCTCGGCAGTGGCAGTGGCAGTGGCAGTGGGAGCGGGAGCGGGAGCGGCACAAGCACCGACACCGGCCGCGGCACCGGCACCGCTCCCGGCGCCGGCGACGGGACGGGCCGGCCGGGGCCGGCCGAGCCGTCCCGCACCGGCCCCTCGAACCTGGACGCCCACGCCCTGCTCGCACTGGTCCACACCGGCCGCACCGAGGAGGCCGGGCGGCTCGCGCGCGCCTTCGACCTGCGCCGGGCGCCGGAGTCCTGGGAACTGAACCGCTTCCTGTACGCGCGGGGCGTGCAGCGGGCCGCCGCAGGGGACCCGGCGGGCGCGCTCCACGACTTCCTGGAGTGCGGACGGCGGCAGACCGCCCGCGAGGTGGTCAGCCCGGTCGTCACCCCGTGGCGGACGGCGGTCGCGGAGTGCCGGCTGGCGCTGGGCGCCGGTGAGGAGGCGCTCGCCCTGGCGGCGGAGGAACTGCGGCTGGCCCGGGTGTGGAACACCCCGCGCACGGTCGGCCGGGCCCTGCGCGTGCTGGGCACCGCCACCGGCGGGCGGCGCGGCCTGGAGCTGGCCGAGGAGGCCGTGGGCACCCTGCGGGACGCGCCCGCCGGTGCGGACGCGGAGCTGGTGTCGGCGCTGATCGCCCAGGGCCGCCAGCTCCTCGCCGCGGGCGAACGCGCCCGTGCGCGGGTGTGCCTGCGCGAGGCGGCGGAACTGGCCGAACGCGGGGGCGCCCGGCGGCTGCTCGGCCTGGCCGGGCAGGCCCTGCGCGAGAGCGGCGCGCGCGGCCCGGCGGCGGCCCGCACCGGGTCCGGGGCGCTGACCGGCAGCGAGCGCCGTATCGCCGAACTGGCCGCCGAGGGGCGGACGAACCCCGAGATCGCCGACCTGCTGCACCTGGCCCGGCGCACCGTGGAGACCCACCTGACCAGTACCTACCGCAAGCTGCGGATACGCCGCCGGGTCGAACTGCCCGGCGCGCTCGACCGTGACCACCCCCGTCGTCCGCGCCCCACCACCCGGGACTGACCCACCACCCGGGACTGACCCGCCGCCCCACGCGTGCCCGGGGCGGCCGGGACGGGCCGGCGGCTCACAGCGCCCGCAGCAGGCGCCCGATCTCCAGCTGCTCGGTCTCCAGCGGGTCGCCGTCCTCCACGTTCCACAGGCAGTTCTGCAGGACGCGGCCGAGGGACCAGGCGCGGGCCCGCCGGCGGTCCAGCCCGAGGACGTCGGTCATGGCGTCGAAGCGCCACCGGGTCTCGCCGGGGTCGTAGCGGTTGTCGAGGGCGGGCAGCAGGTCGAAACCGGGGTCGCCGGCCAGCGGCTTGGGGTCGATGGCGAGCCAGGGGGCGCGGTCCGAGGCGAGGACGTTCTCGTAGTGCAGGTCCCAGTGGAGCAACCGGTCCCCGGGCTCGTCGGCGACCTCGCGCACGGCGGCGGCGCAGTCCGCGACCAGGCGGCGGTCCGCCGGGTCCGGGATGCGGCCGAGGACCCGCGGCGTCCGCTCCAGCATCCCCCGTGCCGCGTCGCCGAGGCGGCGCAGGCCGGGCGGGGCGGGGGTGGCGGTGAGGTGGGCGAGGAGCCGCGCCAGGACGAGGACGGCCTCGCGGGAGTCCTCGACGTGGCCGAGCATGCGGGTCGGGTCGAGCCGCTCCAGGAGCATGGTGCCGGTGTCCGGGTCGTGGTCGAGCAGCCGCACCGCCCCGTCGCCGTCCCACAGCCGCAGGGCGACGGGCTCGCCCTCGGTCTCCTCGTCGAGGATCTGGAGCTTCAGCACGGCCGGTGTGCCGTCGCCGCGCACGACGGGCAGCACGAGGGCCGCCCAGCCGTGCATGGAGGGCCCGTCGAGGCGCAGCTCCCAGCGGTCCAGGAAGGCGGCCGCCAGCGCGGGCAGCCCGTCGATGAAGGCGCGGCCCGCCGCGCCGTTGTACTTGGCCTGCGAGGCGGCGAGCGCGTCCGGAACGTCGATCACACCGGCCGACGCTACCGGCGGACTCCACGGCGGTCACCGGATTATCCGGCCCGCGGCGGCCCCGGCCCCCGGAAATTCGACGGAATCCGAAGGAGACAGGCGCCGTTCACCAGGGCTAACGTCCTGGCCATGAGCAGCTCGACCAGCGGCGTCGTCAACGGTGGCATCTCCTTCTGGTACGCGGACGACGGTCTTCCGGCGGTGGTACGGGAACCGCTCCCCGGCGACGCCTCGGCGGACGTGGTGATCGTCGGCGGCGGATACACGGGCCTGTGGACGGCGTACTACCTCAAGCAGGCCGCGCCCTTCCTGCGGATCACGGTCCTGGAGCAGAAGTTCTGCGGCTACGGCGCCTCCGGTCGCAACGGCGGCTGGCTCTACAACGGCGTCGCGGGCCGCGACCGGTACGCGCGGCTGCACGGCCACGAGGCGGCCGTCCGCCTCCAGCGGGCGATGAACGACACCGTCGACGAGGTGGTCCGCGCCGCCGGCGCCGAGGGCATCGACGCCGACGTCCACAAGGGCGGCGTGCTGGAGGTGGCGTGCACGCCCGCGCAGGCGGCCCGGCTGAAGGCGTTCCACGAGGCCGAGGCGGCGTACGGCGAGAAGGACCGGGAGCTGTACGGCGCCCGGGAGACGGCCGGGCGGATCAGGGTCGCGGACGCGGTCGCCTCGTCCTGGACCCCGCACGGGGCCCGGCTGCACCCGGTGAAACTGGTGAAGGGGCTCGCGGCGGCCGTGGAGCGCCTCGGTGTCACGATCCACGAGTCGACGCCGGTGACGGAGATCCGGCCCCGGCACGCGGTGACCCCGTACGGCACCGTCCGCGCGCCCTACGTCCTGCGCTGCACCGAGGGCTTCACCGCCTCCCTCAAGGGCCAGCGGCGGACCTGGCTGCCCATGAACTCCTCGATGATCGCGACCGAGCCGCTGACCGACGCGCAGTGGGAGGCGGTCGGCTGGGCGGGCCGCGAGACCCTCGGCGACATGGCGCACGCCTACATGTACGCCCAGCGCACCGCCGACGGCCGGATCGCGCTGGGCGGGCGCGGAGTGCCGTACCGCTTCGCCTCCCGCACCGACAACGACGGCACCACGCAGCCGGCGACCGTCGAGGCGCTGCGCGGGATCCTGGTCCGCTGCTTCCCGGCGCTCGCCGGGGTGCGGATCGAACACGCCTGGTCGGGCGTCCTGGGCGTGCCCCGCGACTGGTGCGCGACCGTCACCCTGGACCGCTCCACCGGCCTCGGCTGGGCGGGCGGCTACGTCGGCTCCGGCGTCGCCACCGCCAACCTCGCCGCCCGCACCCTGCGCGACCTGGTCCAGCAGGACTCGGGACAGGGCGGCCGCACCGGCCTCACGGAACTCCCGTGGGTGAACCACCGGGTGCGCCGCTGGGAACCGGAACCGCTGCGCTGGCTCGGCGTCCAGGGCATGTACGCGGTCTACCGCGAGGCGGACCGGCGCGAACGCACGAGCCACGCCACCGCGTCGTCCCGCCTGGCCCGGCTCGCCGACCGGGTGGCCGGCCGGAGCTGAGGGCGGCCGCGCGGACGGTCGAAGGGCCCCGCGCCACGGTGGGGCAGGGCCCCCGCCCCCTAGGCCACCGGTTCCGGCACCGGCCGGTCGGCCGGGGTGCCGGGCTTCGGGGCCCCGGCGGTCACCATCAGGCCCGCGACCAGGCCCGCCAGCAGCATGATGCCGGCGGCCAGCCAGATGGCGACCGTGTAGCCGTGGACGATGCCCTCCCTGACCACCGACTCCCGCCCGGCGGGGTCGGTGACGCGGGAGGCGATGTAGGTCGCGCTGGTGCTGGTCGCGACGGTGTTGAGCAGCGCCGTGCCGATCGATCCGCCCACCTGCTGCGCGGTGTTGACCGTCGCCGAGGTCACGCCGGAGTCCCGCGGGGCGACCCCGGCGGTGGCGGTGGAGAAGACCGGCATGAAGGTCAGGCCCATGCCGAGGCCCATCAGGAGCAGGGCGGGCAGGATCGCGGTGGCGTACCGCGAGTCCACGGTCATCTGGGTGAGGATCACCATGCCGCCGGAGGCGAGGAGCATGCCGGGGACCATCAGCATGCGCGGGCCCACGCGGCGCAGCAGCCGGGCCGAGATCTGGGTGGAGCCGATGAGGATCGCGGCGGTCATCGGCAGGAACGCCAGGCCGGTCCGTACGGGGGAGTAGCCGAGGATCTCCTGGAGGTAGTAGGTCATGAACAGGAACATCCCGAACATGCCGATGACGGCCAGCATCATCGTCACGACGCACCCGGCGCGGTTGCGGTCGCGGATGACGTGCAGCGGCAGCAGGGGGCTCGGGGCGCGGGTCTGCCACCACACGAAGGCCACGAGCAGGACGACGCCCCCGGCGAACAGCGCCAGCACCAGCGGGTCGGTCCAGCCGCGGGGCTGCGCCTCGCTGAAGCCGTAGACGAGGGCGACCAGGCCGCCGCAGCCGAGGACCACGCCGGGCACGTCGAGGCGGGCGCCGGTGTGCCGGGGGCGGTCGCGCAGGAGCAGGAAGGCGCCGATCACGGCGGCGACGGCGATGGGGATGTTGACGTACAGGCACCAGCGCCAGTTGAGGTACTCCGTGAGCACACCGCCGACGACGAAGCCCACGGCGGCACCGCTGGCGGCCAGCGTGCCGTAGATGCCGAACGCCTTCCCGCGTTCCCTCGGTTCGGTGAACGTGGTCGCCAGCAGCGACAGCGCGGACGGCGCGAGGACGGCGGCGAAGACGCCCTGGAGGGCGCGGGCGCCGAAGAGCATCGCCGGCGTGGTGGCGGCGCCGCCGAGCGCGGAGGCCGCGGCGAAGCCGATCAGGCCGATCACGAAGGTGCGCTTGCGGCCCACCAGGTCCGCGATGCGGCCGCCGAGCAGCAGCAGACCGCCGAAGGCGAGCGTGTACGCGGTGATCACCCACTGGCGGTTGCCGTCGGACATGCCCAGGTCGCGCTGCGCGGAGGGCAGCGCGATGTTCACGATGGTCGCGTCGAGGACGACCATCAGCTGGGCCAGTGCGATCACCACCAGCCCCCACCAGCGACGGGGGTCGGTGTCCCCGGGCGCGGCCGGCTCACCTGTCCGGGTGCCACTCATTGGGCCAGAACACCATGAATCGGGGCGTATCGCATCCCGTTGAGGCGTAGCGCATCCCGTTGAGGCGTATCGCATCCCGTTGGGGCGTACGAGCCCCGTCGCCCTCCGCCCGCCCCTCAGGGCACCAGGACCACCTTCCCGGTCGTCCCCCGGTTCTCCAGCGCGCGGTGCGCCTCGGCGGCGGCGGCGAGCGGGAAGGGGTGCACGGCCGGGGTGAGCCGGCCCGCGGCGGCCTCGGCGAGGGCGCGCAGTTCGAGGGTGCGTATGGGGTCGGCGCCGCCGGTCCGTTCCGTCATCGCCGCGCCGAGCACCTGCTGGGAGACGCCCTCGACGAGGTAGGGGGCGCCGTCGTGCAGGCCCGCGCCCGACCAGCCGAAGACCAGGTGCCGGCCGCCGGGCCCGAGCAGGGCGACGGCCTCGCGGGCGACGTCCCCGCCGACGCCGTCGAAGACCACGGTGGCGGTCCGGCCGTCCAGGTGGGCGCGGACCACGTCCGGCCACCCGGGGTCCTTGTAGTCGACGGCCAGGTCGGCGCCGTGGGCGGCGACGCGGGCCGCCTTCTCCGGGCCGCCGGCGAGCCCGATCACCGTGGCGCCGGCGTTCCTGGCGTACTGCACCAGCAGCGTGCCGATGCCGCCGGCGGCGGCCGGGACGACGGCCACGGAGTCCGGGCCGAGGTCGGCGAACTGGAGGATCCCCATCGCCGTACGCCCCGTCCCGATCATGGCGACGGCCTCGGCGAAGCCCAGGTCCCCGGGGATCTCGTGGACGCGCGTGACGTCGGCGACGGCGCGTTCGGCGTAGCCGCCCGGGGCGAAGCCGAGGTGGACGACGACGCGCCTGCCCAGCCAGCCGTCCGGGACGCCCTCCCCGAGGGACTCGACGACACCGGCGACCTCGCGGCCGGGCACCGTGGGCAGCGCGGGCAGCGCGGGCGAGGGGCCCCGGACGCCCTCCCGCAGGGCGGTGTCCAGGAGGTGGACGCCGGCCGCGCGGACGGCGATCCGGACCTGGCCCGGTCCCGGCCGGGGGTCCTCGACCTCTTCGAAGGTGAGGTTCTCGGCCGGTCCGAAGGCGTGCAGACGGATGGCGTGCATGGGGTCCCCCGACGTCGGGCGGGCAGTGGCGGTCTCGGACTCCGTCGGCCGTGCGTACTCCGGCGGTGGTCCGGGCCCCACTCAACGACCTCAAGCCCCCTTGAGGTCAAGCTCCCGCCGGCCCAGCGCCAGGGACACCGCCGTCAGGGCGCTGGTGAACGACACCTCCGACAGCAGACCCGGCGCCGCGACCTGGTCACCGGCGAGGTAGACCCCGTCGCCCCGGTCGATGGCGGGCCGGTCGCGCCAGGTGGTGCCGGGCAGGTCCACGGCCCCGGTACGGCCGTTCGCGAGGGCCTCGCGCCGCCAGGTGAGCCGCTCCCGCCAGCCGGGGAAGCCGAGGTCGAGCAACTCCTCGGCGCGGGCGGTGCCGTCGGCCTTCGACTCGTCCGGCGCGACGGGGATCTGCCCCTGGATCAGCTGCTCGCCCGCCGGTGCCAGCGTGCGGTCCTGCGCCGTGAACCGCTCGATCCAGCCCGGCGCGTCCAGGTCGGAGACCGCGAAGGCGTCGCCGCGCCGGGTCCGTACGGCCAGGTCGACCAGGGTGGTGCGCCCGCTCGGCCAGGTCAGCGCGGGGTCGTCCAGCAGGCGGCGGGCGGCGTCCAGGGAAGTGGCGACGACGACCGGGGTGTCGGTGGGCAGCGTGTCGACACGGGACAGGGTCTCGACCCGGACCCCGAGGTTCCACGCCAGGGCGGCCATCCGGTCGACGACGGCGGTCCAGCCGCCGCGCGGGTAGTGCGCCTCGGGCGGCAGCTTGGTGGCCCGGCGCAGGCGCTCCTGCACGAAGCGGGCGGACAGCGAGCCGGGGTCGTGGTGGAAGAGGGCGACGGCGCAGTAGTGGGCGGCGGCCCGGGCGCCCTCCTCGCCCGCGATCCCGCTCGCCCAGGTCAGGAAGTCGGTGTCCACGGGCGCCTGCCCGACGCTCCGGCGCAGCAGCTTGAGCATGGCGAAGGGCGGGGTGCGGCGCAGTACGCCCTTGTGCCGCAGCCGCAGCCGGGCCCCCTCCAGGGGCGGGAGGGGGGCCAGGGGGCCGATCAGGTCCCGCTGCTTGAGCCACGCCCAGTGCGGGCCGCCGTTGTAGAGGGCGTGCGGGCCGTCGTTGGTGCGGTAGGGGCCGTCGGCCGTCCGGGCCCGTCCGCCGAGCGTGTGGTGGGCCTCGTGGACGGTGACCTTGGCGCCCGCCTCGGCGGCGGTGATGGCCGCGGTCAGTCCGGCGAAGCCGCCGCCGATGACGGTGATGCGGTGCATGGCTGGGGTCTCCCTCGGGTCGGGTCACACTGGGATCGGGGTCGCCTGGGTGATGCCTGTCCGGGAGTACGACGGTCCGGTGGTGCCGAATGTGACATGCGGCCGGGGGAGCGGGCGTTCGCGCAGGTCGGCGCCGATGTCGGTGGCGGGGTGCAGCATGGTGGGTATGGCGAGGAGAGCGGCGGGCGGCGGCGGTACGGGCGCGACGAGGACGGCGGTGCGGGCGGCGAAGCGCCCGGAGCTGCGGCTGCCGCCCCTGGAGCCGCACGGCGGCGGGGAGCTGGAGCCGGACGGGGACTACGACGGGCTGGAGTTCCGGGACGCGGACCTCGCCGGCCAGGACGGGGCGGGCGCCCGCTTCATGGACTGCGCGCTGACGGGGTGCGCGCTGGACGAGGTGTCCCTGCCCCGGGCGCGGTTGCTCGACTCGGTGCTCTCGGGCGTCCGGGGCGTCGGGGTGAACCTCGCCGAGGCGGCCCTGCGCGACGTCGAGCTGCTGGACGCCCGTCTGGGCGGCATCCAGCTGCACGGGGCCGTGCTGGAGCGGGTCCTGATCCGCGGCGGCAAGATCGACTACCTCAATCTGCGCCGGTCCCGGCTCAAGGACGTCGTCTTCGAGGGCTGCGTGCTGGTCGAGCCGGACTTCGGCGGCGCCCGCCTGGAGCGGGTCGCGTTCGTGGACTGCGCCCTGAAGGAGGCCGACTTCAGCGCGGCCACCCTCACCGACGTCGACCTGCGGGGCGCCGCCCCGCTGGAGCTGGCCCGGGGGGTGGACCGGCTGTCGGGGGCGGTGATCAGCCCGGCCCAGCTGCTGGACCTGGCCCCGGTCCTGGCGGCCGAGCTGGGGCTGCGGGTACTGGCGGAAGGGTAGGGCGGGCGCCGGGGAAGGACCGGCGAGCGGCCGGGACGCGGCCGGGACGCGACTTGAGCCCCGGCCCGGGGCCCTCCCCAGGTTCCCGCGCTCAGCAGACCCGGCCCGGGGCCCTCCCCAGGTTCCCGTGCTCAGGAGCCTCGGCCCGGGGCCTTCCCCAGGCCCCGCGCTCAGGAGACCCGGGGAAAGCGGGCCTGGAGCGTCCAGATCGCCGGGTTGTCCGCCAGGTCGTCGTGCATGTCGGTGAGGTCGGCGATCAGGTCGTGCAGGAAGTCCCGGGCCTCCCGGCGCAGTTCCGCGTGGGAGAAGGACAGCGGGGGCTCGGACTCCGGCAGCCACTCCGCCTCGATGTCGACCCAGCCGAAGCGGCGCTCGAAGAGCAGGCGGTCGGTGGACTCGGTGAAGTCCAGTTCCGCCCGCTGCGGCCGGGCGGCCCGGGAGCCCGCCGGGTCCCGGTCGACGTGCTCCACGATGTCGCACAGCGCCCACGCGAAGTCGAGCACCGGCACCCATCCCCAGGCTGTGGACAGCTCCCGGTCCGCCTTGGTGTCGGCGAGGTACACGTCCCCGCAGAACAGGTCGTGCCGCAGCGCGCGGACGTCCGCGCGGCGGTAGTCCGTCTGCGGCGGGTCGGGGAAGCGGGAGGAGAGGGCGTAGCCGATGTCGAGCACGCAGGCGATGGTGTCACGCGGGCGGGGCCGGGACGACCGAGGGCACCTCACGGACGGTCCGGCCGCCCCTCCCCGTGGAGCCACTCCTCCCAGACCCCGGTGAAGTCCTCGTCCGGCGCCGCCCCCTCCACGTACGCGGTGAAGTCCTCCGTGTCCGCGTTGCCGTGCCGGTGGGCGGCGGACCAGCCGCGCAGGAGGTCCCGGAAGGCGTCGTCGCCGACCGCCTGGCGGATCTTGTGCAGGACCATCGCGCCGCGCTGGTAGACGGGGCTCGCGGAGATGTGCTCCGCGTCGGGCGGGTCCGCGGGCGGGAACGCCCAGATCGACTCGTTCGCGTCCTCGTCGTCGTAGTACGTGCCGTCGTAGAGCGCGTCGAAGGTCTCCTGCGCGCTGTCGCCGCCCTCGTCCTCCTCCCACAGCCACTCGGCGTAGGTGGCGAACCCCTCGTTGAGCCACATGTCCCGCCAGGTCTTAGGACTCACGGAGTTCCCGTACCACTGGTGGGCGAGTTCGTGGACGAGCAGGACGGTGTCGGGGGCGCCGGGGAACCAGGGCCGGTTCTGGGTCTCCAGGGCGTAGTCGGCGTCCTCGGGGCGGTCGACGATCGCGCCGGTGGAGGAGAAGGGGTACGGGCCGAAGTTCCCCTCGGCCCACTTCATCACCTCGGGGATCCGCCCCAGCACCTCGCGGCTCGCCTCCGACTGCTCCGGGTCGACGGCCGTGTGGACCGGCAGGCCGTCGCCGGTGGTGGAGCGGTCGATCTCCCAGTCGCCGACGGCGACCGTGGCGACGTGGCTCGACATCGGCTCGGCGACGTGCCAGGTGAAGGTCGTACGGCCGCCGCGGGTGGTCTCGTCCGTCAGCTCGCCGTTGGAGACGGCGCCGAGCCCCTCCGGAACGGTCACCGCGAGGTCGTACGTCGCCTTGTCGGACGGGTGGTGGCTGCCCGGGAACCAGGCCATCGAGCCCGTCGGCTGACCGAGCCCGACCGCGCCGTCCTCGGTGGGCAGCCAGCCCTCCTTCGAACCGTCGGGGTCGGTCACCGTCACCGGATCGCCGGAGTAGCGGACGGTGACGCGGAACGTCTCGCCGTCGTCCAGCTCGTCCGCGGGACGGACCGTCAGCTCCTGGCCGGCCCGGTGGAAACGGGCGCCCCGGCCCTCGACGGCGACCTCCTCGACGTCCAGGCCCTTGATGTCGAGGTTGAAGGCGGACAGGTCCCGCGTCGCCCGGGCGGTGATCATCGCCGTGCCGGCCAGGTGCCCGGCGTCGGGGTCGGGGTCGTAGTCCAGCCTCAGGTCGTAGTGGCCGACGTCGTACCCGCCGTTGCCCGCCTTGGGGAAGTACGGGTCGCGCACGCCCGGCCCGCCGGGGATGCCGTCGACCGAACCGCCACCGCCGCACGCCGCGAGGGCGATGACGGAGGTGGCGGCTACGAGCAGACGGGCGGTGCGCACGTCGTGATCCTATGGGGCGTTTCACGTGAAACGCCCGTTGGGCCCGGCGGGCCGGTGGGCCCGCCGGGCCGGGGGCGGAGGCCCCGGACGGACTAGTCGAGCGCCTCCGCACCCGCCTGTGCGAACTTCTCGTCCAGGGCGCCGGACGGCGCACCCGCGACACCGATGCCGGCGATGGGCGCCTTGCCGGCGGTGACCGGGACGCCGCCGCCCAGGAACAGGGTGCCGGGGATGTCCTTCAGGTTGGGCGCGTTCTCCAGGCGGCCCTCCAGCTCGGAGGTCGGGGCGTTCCAGGAGACCGCGGTGAACGCCTTCTTCTCGGCCGACTCGTAGGACTGCGGGCCGGCGCCGTCACCGCGCATGGTGAGGATCGTGTTGCCGTTGCGGTCGACCACCGCGACCGTGATCCGCTGGCCCTCCTTCTGGGCGGCCTTCAGCGCGGCCTGCGCCGCCTCGTTCGCGGCGTCGATCGTCAGATGGGTCGTGGTGGTGGTGTCGCCCTTGCCGGCCGCGGCGGCGGGAGCGGCGGCCACGGCCACGTCCTGGGCGGCCTGCGGGGCGGAGGCATTCGCCGCCACGGTGCCGAAGGTGCCGGCGGCGACGGCGGCGAGCACGGCGCCGCCGGTGACGATGCGGGTGCGCCGGGAGAGGGTCTTCTTCATGGTGGGCTGCTCCTCGGGATCGGGGCGGTATCGGGGCGAAGTCGGGCCGGACGGTCCGCGCCGAGGTCGCTCGGGCCGCTTCCGCCGTCTGCTTCCAGCCTCCGCCCCGCACCGGGGCCGCACGGTCGCCGTTCCGGTTGCTCGTGGACGACGGAACGGGCGAGGGCGGGGTCATCCGATCGGCTGACCCGCGTGCCGCCCACCCAGGTCACCATGGAAGTGTTCGCCCAGCTCAGCGGTCTCCCGCGGCACGCTGTAGGAAGGACTGGGACCAGGCGGAACCCGGAGCCGGAGCAGGACGGCCCCGGAGCCGGAAACAGGACGGGACCTGGAGCCGGAACAGGACGGGACCCGGAGCCGGAACAGGACGGGACCCGGAGCAGGGCGCCGCGGAACGCGGAAGAAGGAGGTGCGCGGGATGCCGAAACCCTACGACCCGGACGACCGGTGGCTCGCCGCCGTCATGCACGCCGCGTTCTTCCTGCTGCTCGGCGGCGCCCTGGCCCGCTTCCTGATGCGCCACCCCGGCGAGCCCCGCACCCCGTGGATCCTCGCCCTGTCCCTCGCCCTGGCCGCGCTGTACCTGCTCGGGCCCGTGCTGGGCGGCCCGGCCCTGAGCGGTCCCGGCGCCCGGCCCACCCGGCGGCGCCTGGCCTGGCTGGGTCCGGCGGTCGCGGTGTGGATGGTGCTGGTCGTCCTCGCGCCGAGCTTCGCGTGGTGCGCGGTCCCCCTCTTCTACACCGGTCTGCGGACCCTGCCGGCCCGGGCGGCGCTCGTGCTGGTCACCGTGCTGACGGTGTTCGTCGTCGCCGCGCAGCTCCGGCTGGCCGGGGGCTTCGACCCGAACCTGCTGCTCGCGCCGCCCGCCGTCGCCGCCATCGCCGCGGCCGTCTTCCTGCACACGGAGCGGCAGGCGGCCCGGCAGCGCGCCCTGATCGACGACCTGATCCGCACCCGCCGCGAACTCGCCGCCTCGGAGCGCCGCGAGGGCACCCTCGCCGAACGCCAGCGCCTGTCCATGGAGATCCACGACACGCTCGCCCAGGGCTTGTCCAGCCAGCGGATGCTGCTCCAGGCGGCCGAGCGGGTCTGGCGGTCCGACCCGGACAAGGCCCGCGCCCACGTCCGGGGCGCCGCCTCCGTCGCCGAGCACAACCTCGCCGAGGCCCGCCGCTTCGTCCACGACCTCGCCCCCGCCGACCTCGCCCGCGGCGGCGGCCTGGAGGCGGCCCTGCGCGCCCTCGCCGCCCGCGAGTCAGGCGACCACCTCACCGTCCGCGTCCACGTGGACGACGGTGTCCGTGTCCCGCCGCTGCCCGACCGCGTCCAGTCCGCCCTGCTGCGCATCGCCCAGGGCGCCCTGGCCAACGTCCGGGAACACGCGGGCGCGTCCGCCGCCGCGCTCACCCTCACCCTCCTCGACGACCAGGTCGTCCTGGACGTCGCCGACGACGGACACGGCTTCGACCCGGCCGCGCGTCCCGACGCCGCCACCGGGACGCGCGGACACGGACTGCCCGCCATGCGCGCCCGGCTGCGCCAGCTCGGCGGCACGCTGACCGTCGAGTCCGCGCCGGGCGAGGGCACCGTCGTCTCCGCCGCCGTCCCCCTGGACCCGCCCCGAACCGACCCCGCCGACCCGCTGGAGGCACCCCGATGACCGGCCCGGCAGACAGCGGCCCCGCCCCTGCCCCCACTCCCGTCCCCACCCCTGCCCCCGCCCCCGTGCGCATCCTGGTCTGCGACGACCACGTCGTCGTACGGGCCGGGCTGCTCGCCCTGCTCGACAGCGCGCCCGGCATCGAGGTCGTCGGCGAGGCGGGCACCGGCGAGGAGGCGCTCGCGCTCGCCGCCCGGCTGTCACCGGACGTGGTGCTGATGGACCTCCAGCTCGGCGAGGGCATCGACGGCGTGGAGACCACCCGCCGCCTCACCACCGCCGGGGAGCACGGTGCCGGAGAGACCGGTGCACGGGAGACCGGTGGCGCGAGGACACCGCACGTCCTCGTCCTGACCACGTACGACACCGACGCCGACATCACCCGCGCCATCGAGGCCGGCGCGACGGGCTACCTGCTGAAGGCCGAGCGCCCCGAGGAGCTGTTCGCCGCCATCCACGCGGCGGCCGAGGGCCGTACGGCGCTGTCCGGGCCGGTCGCCAGCCGGGTGATGGCCAACATGCGCAAGCCGCGCCCCTCCCTCACCGGCCGCGAGCGCGACATCCTGGCCCAGCTCGCCACCGGCCTCGGCAACCGGGAGATCGCCCGTGCCCTGTTCATCAGCGAGGCCACGGTCAAGACCCACCTGCGCCGCATCTACGACAAGCTCGGCGTCGACACCCGCGCGGGCGCGGTCGCGGTGGCCAAGGAGCAACGCCTGCTGCCGTGACCCCGTGACCCGTGAGCCCCCACGCCGAAGGCCCCCCGGCGGACGACCGGAGGGCCTTCGTACGAAACGGAACGAACGGACGGACGAACGTCAGACGTTCACACCGAAGTCCTGCGCGATGCCGACCAGGCCCGAGGCGTAGCCCTGGCCGACGGCGCGGAACTTCCACTCGGCGCCGTTGCGGTACAGCTCGCCGAAGACCATGGCGGTCTCGGTGGCCGCGTCCTCGGACAGGTCGTAGCGCGCGATCTCGGCGCCGCCGGCCTGGTTGACGATGCGGATGTACGCGTTGCGCACCTGGCCGAAGTTCTGCGAACGGTTCTCGGCGTCGTAGATCGAGACCGGGAAGACGATCTTCTCGATGTCGGCCGGGAGGCCGGCCAGGTTGACGTTGATCGCCTCGTCGTCGCCGGCGCCCTCGCCGGTGCGGTTGTCACCGGTGTGGACGATCGTGTTGTCCGGCGTCTGCTTGTTGTTGAAGAACACGAAGTGGGCGTCGGAGTAGACCTTGCCCTGCGTGTTGACCGCGATCGCGGAGGCGTCGAGGTCGAAGTCGGTGCCGGTGGTGGTACGGACGTCCCAGCCGAGGCCCACGGTGACGTCGGTCAGGCCCGGTGCCTCCTTGGTGAGCGAGACGTTGCCACCCTTGGACAGGCTTACAGCCATTGTTGGGAGTCCCTTCCCTCGTTACGTACGGCAAGAAAGCTACAGCTACCCCATGAACGACGAGAGGGGTACGCAAGGTTCCTGCTCGCTTTACTTTCTTTACCGAGGCCGGGACCGAGGATATTCGGGTGACGTGGACCGCAGGGGGACGGGAACATGGACGGCATGTCCGGTCCCCATGTCATCCGCGGCTCCGTCTCCCTTCCCGAGGCCGAGCTGGTCTGGCGTTTCTCGCGCTCCTCGGGGCCCGGCGGGCAGCACGTGAACACCACGGACACGGCGGTGGAGCTGCGCTTCGACCTGGCGCGCACCGAAGCGCTGCCCGAGGTGTGGAAGCGGCGGGCGCTGGAGCGGCTGGCCGGGCGCCTGACCGGCGGGGTCGTCACCGTCCGCGCCTCCGAGCACCGCTCGCAGTGGCGCAACCGCGAGAGTGCCGCCGTACGCCTCGCCGCGCTCCTCGCCGAGGCCACCGCGCCCCCGCCCCGGCCCCGCAGGCCGACCCGCATACCGCGCGGCATCAACGAGCGCCGGCTGCGGGAGAAGAAGCAGCGCTCGGACACCAAGCGGGGCCGCTCCCCGAAGAACTGGGACTGAACAGTCCGGATCCCGGCTCAGCGAACTGAGCAGTCCGAAGCCGGCTCAGCCCAACTGCCGGTACCGCCCACGGAAGTACGTCAGCGGCCCCCCGTCCGCGCTCGGCAGCGAGGCGGTCAGCACCCGCCCGATGACCAGGGTGTGGTCCCCCGCGCGCACCCGCTGCTCGGTACGGCACTCCAGGGTGGCCAGCGCCCCGCCCACCAGGGGCGCCCCGGACGCCCCGCCCCGCGCGCAGGGGAGGTCCGCGAAGAGCAGCCGGTCGCTGACCCGGCCCTTCATCGCGAAGCGGCCCGCGATGTGGCGCTGGCTCTCGGACAGTACGGAGACCGCCCACAGGGGCTGTTCGTCGAGCAGGTCGTCCATGCGGGAGCCCTCGCGCAGGCTGACCAGGACCAGCGGCGGGTCCAGGGACACCGACATGAAGGCGGTGGCCGTCATGCCGACGTCCTCGCCGGGCGGCGCCCCGGGATCGTCGGGGTCCAGCGACGGTTCCCGCGCGGTCACCAGGACCACGCCGGAGGCCAGCCTGGACATGGCGGCACGGAACTCCTCGTTGCTCACCCCCTCAGCATGCCCGGACGCGGACGAGGGCTGCGGGAACGCGGGGGCGGCCGGGGAAGCGGAGGACGTGGGGGCGGAAGTGTTCGGCACCCCGCCACGCTAATCTCCGGGCCGTCGGCGCCGCATCGGACCCCGGTCCGAACCGGGACCTAGGACCACAGAAGGAGAGCCGGGGAAGTCCCGGAAGGAGACGTGCGCATACCTACAAACTTTGCGTTCAGTAAACGCACAGGGAAAACGCAGAAACACCACTCAATTGTTCATGTTTCGCTGTGACTTGAGTCACAAGGGGCGGTAATTGTTGACCCTGTGTACCGAGTGGGGAGCGCGCTGTGATTCAGTGGCGGGGAACCTGCAAGGGCACCATCACCAAGGCGCCGAAGAGAACCCTTGATTCGCTGCGAGGTCTCGGGGGGAGGGCGAGCATGGAGACCGAGTCGGAGCCCTACGTCCGCCTTGCGTCCCTGCGTCAACTGCACCAGGTCATGGCCGACATGAACACGGCCCGCAGCCTGGCGGACACCCTGC
Source organism: Streptomyces sp. BK79 (assembly GCF_044142145.1). NCBI lineage: Bacteria > Bacillati > Actinomycetota > Actinomycetes > Kitasatosporales > Streptomycetaceae > Streptomyces > Streptomyces sp. BK79. The sequence goes on along the minus strand of NZ_JBHVOC010000014.1, from coordinate 181,414 downwards.
AGACCGTCGCCGACGGCGTCGTCCACGCCCTCGGGTACGAGCTGGCGTGCGTGAACCTGGTCCGCCCCGACGGCGACCTGGTCGTCGCCGCCTTCGCCGGCAACCAGGCCGCCGAGGCGCTGATCACCGGCCGGGTCGGCTCGCGCGACTCCTGGGAGCGCCGCCTGGGCATGGGCGAGCAGTGGGGCGACCTGATCTTCATACCCCACACCGAGGGCTGGATCCTCGACGACGACGACGTCCCGCAGTGGTACACCGACGGGCCCGCGCCCCGCTTCGAGGACGAGTGGCACCCCTCGGACCGCCTCTTCGCCCCGATGTACGCCCCCGGCCCGCAGGGCAGCGGCAACAGCGGCGAGCTGATCGGCGTCCTGTCCGTGGACCGGCCGCGCAACGGCCGCCGCCCCGGCGCCTGGGGCCGCGAGGCTTTGCAGATGTACGCGTTCCAGGCCGCCATCGCGATCAGCAACGCCCGGCTCCGCTCCAACATGCAGCGCGCCCTGGTCCGCCTGGAACGCGACCAGCAGGCCCTCAGGGCCAGCGAGGAGAGCTTCCGGCAGGCCTTCGAGTACGCCCCCTCCGGCATGGCCATCGCCGAGATGGGCGGCGACCAGCACGGCCGCATCCTGCGCACCAACGACGCTCTGTGCCGCCTGCTGGGCCGCCCCGCCTCCGCGATGCGCCGCTACGCCTTCTCCGACCTCGTCCACCCCGAGGACATCGGCACCCTGCTGCGCACCTCCGCCGAGGGCGGCCGGGCCGAGCTGCGCCTGGGCCGCCGCGACGGCACCTACGTGTGGGTCTCGCTGCGCAACAGCGTCGTCGCCGACGCCGCCGACGGGCCGCGCTTCCTGCTCACCCACGTCGAGGACATAGAGGAACGCAAGCGCCGCGAGCTGCAGCTCGCCCACCGCGCCTCCCACGACTCGCTCACCGGCCTGCCGAACTCCGCCGAGCTGCGCTCCCGGCTCGCCGCCCGGCTGTGCCGGCGCCCGCAGACCCCGCACGCGGGTGTGGTCGACGCCATGGACGCCGCGTACGGGGACTCCGCCGTGCTCGACTCCGGCGGCCACACCTTCGACTTCGGCGCCGCCGCCGAGCCCTACGACGCCTACGACCACCACGTGCACGCCGTCGCCCCCGCGGACGGCCGGGACGACGGCACCAAGGGGCTCGCGGTCCTCTTCTGCGACCTGGACGGCTTCAAGTCGATCAACGACCGGTTCGGGCACAACGCCGGCGACGCCGTGCTCATCGAGGTCGCCCGGCGGCTCAGCGGCGGCGTCCGCGACGGCGACACGGTGGCCCGGCTCGGCGGCGACGAGTTCGTGATCCTCGCCAACGGGCTCGGCCGCGCCGACGCCCAGGACCTCGCCGTACGCCTGCGCAACGAGATCATCCAGCCCATCCGGGCCGAGGGAAGAGCCGTCCGCGTGGGCGCCAGCTTCGGCATCGGGTGGGCGCACTGCGGGATGACGGCGGACGAGGTGTTGAAGTCCGCTGACGAACGGATGTACGTCGAGAAACGATCTCGTCCCAAACAACATCGCCGGGCGGGATGACCCGCAGGTCAGCGCGCTGATGCGGTCCGAGTCACCCGTTTGGGTCAGGAGGAGCGGGTAGGCTCGCCCTCTCACACCCGTACCGCACCACGCACCGCATCTGGTTAGGAGACCAAGGGATGACGCCCGGCAACAACGGCGCGAGCACGCCCGAGGACGACGACCCCTTCGGCTACCTCTACGCCGACGGGCAGGCCAACGGGGCCCAGCCGCCGTCCGGTGGCTACGGCTACCCGAACTCCGTCAACCGGGTGCGTCCCGTCGGCACACGGCAGTACGGCGCACCGCAGGGCCAGGCCGCCTACGGCCAGACCGCCGCCTACGGCCAGGCCGCCCCGCAGCAGGGCGCCTACGGACAGCAGCAGGGCGCCCACGGCCGGCCGAACGCGCACTACGCCGCGCCGGAGACCTTCCCCGGCGGCGGCGCCCCCACCGCCCCGCAGCGCGCGGGGCACGGCGGGGGCGGCGGGCGCCGCGGCCCCAACACCAAGGGCCTGCTGATCGGCGCCGTCGCGGTCGTCGCCGCGGTGGTCATCGGCATCGCCGTGGCCATGACGAGCAGCGGCTCCGACGACGACAAGGGCGGCGACGAGGCCGCCGGCGGCGGCACCGCCCCCACCCAGTCCCAGACCACCGACCCCAGCCCGTCGGCGAGCGACGGCGCCGAGGAAGAGGTCGAGCTGCCGGCGGTGGACGCCAAGGCACTGCGGCTGTCACCCGGCGTGACGACCGCCTCCGAGATCAAGGGCGCCCGGTCCGACGGCGGCATTTACGTGGCCAACCTCAACCAGCCCGGCGCCTCGGTCACCTGGACCGTGAACGGCATCCCCGAGGACGGCCTCTACACCCTCTTCGCCGGGTACAGCGCGGCCGGCGACGACCAGTCGATGACGCTGACCGTCAACGGCAAGCCGTTCGGCAGCAAGCTCAACCTGGGCAACTTCACCGGCGCCGAGGACGGCGACTTCGCCAAGGGCTGGACCAAGACCTACGCCTGGCCCACCCTGAACAAGGGCACCAACACGATCACCCTGTCCTGCGCCGACGGCGACAAGTGCAACGTCCTGCTGGACCAGTTCTCCCTGAAGAAGGGCCAGGTCAAGGACTAGCGGGCGGCGCGGGCCGGCGCATCAGGCCGCGCCCGCCTCCGCCGTCACCGCGACCCCGCGCCCGAGCAGCTCCTCGTACGCCCCCCGGTCGAACTCGCCGGCCACCGGTGCCAGCACCGTCGCCGCCGACAGGGCGACCGCGCGGGACAGCCGCTCCGGCCAGGGCAGGTTCTCGACCAGGCCGGACAGCAGACCCGCGACCGCCGAGTCGCCCGCGCCGGTCGGGTTGCCGTGGACGTGGGCGGGCGGCGCCGCGCGCCAGCGGCCCTCCGGGGTCACCGCGAGCAGCCCCTCGGCGCCCAGTGAGGCGACCACGGAACGGGCACCGCGCCGCCGGGCGGCCTGCGCGGCCCGCAGCGGCTCGTGCGCGCCGGTCAGCTCGGCCAGCTCCTGCGCGTTCGGCTTGACCAGGTCCGGGCGGGCGGCGACCCCCCGGCGCAGCGGCTCCCCGCTGGTGTCCAGCAGCACCGGCACGCCCGCCGCGCGCGCGGCGCGCACCAGCCCGGCGTAGGCGCCCACCGGGACCCCCGGCGGCAGGCTGCCGCACAGGGCGACCGCGGCGGCGCCGGTGAGCAGGTCCTCGTAGACGTCCTGGAAGGCGTTCCACTCCGCGGGCGCCACGACCGGGCCGGGTTCGTTGAGCTGGGTGGTGTCGCCGGTGCGCTGGTCGACGACGGCGACGGTCCGCCGGGTCTGCCCCGCGACCGGTACCAGCGCGTCGACGACACCGTGCGCACCGGCGAGCCCGGCGCGCACCGCGTCCCCGGTGGCGCCGCCCGCGAATCCGGTCACCGTCACCTCGTGCCCGAGGGCGGCCAGCACCCGGGCCACGTTCAGCCCCTTGCCGCCGGGCCGCTCCGTCACCTCGGTCACCCGGTGGGAGGCGTGGGGCCTCAGGCGCGGGACCCGGTAGGTGAGGTCGAGAGCGGTGTTCAGCGTGACGGTGAGGATCGTCCGTGTCGCCCGTGTCACCTGTGCCGACCTCCCCCGATGGCTGCGGCGCCTGCCGTGGACACGATCATGCCAAACGGACGCCGGTCGGCCCACCCCCTGGGCACACCCCCGGATCAGCCCAGCCGGGGTTCGACCACCCACGCGCCCCGGCGCATCACGCCCACCAGGTCGAACGCGTCGTCCAGGACGACCAGGTCGGCGTCCTTGCCGGGCTCCAGGGAGCCGGTGCGGTCGTCCAGGCCGAGCAGCCGCGCCGGGTTGGCGGAGATCGCCGCGACGACGTCCTCGACGGGCAGCCGGTCCACCGTCACCGCCCGCTTGAAGGCGCGGTCCAGGGTGAGCGTGGAGCCCGCGATGGAGCCGCCCTCCACCAGCCGGGCCACACCGTCCGCGACCTCGACCTCCAGCGGGCCGAGCAGGTAGCGGCCGTCGCCGAAGCCGGCCGCGTCCATCGCGTCGGTGATGAAGGCGACCCGGGCGGCGCCCGCGTGGTGGAAGGCCAGCTGGAGCGCGGCCGGGTGCAGGTGCGTGCCGTCGTTGATCAGCTCGACGGTGATCCGCTCGTCCTCCAGCAGTGCCGTGATCGGCCCGGGGGAGCGGTGGCCGAGCGGCGGCATCGCGTTGAACAGGTGCGTGGCGACCGTGGCGCCCGCGTCGATGGCCCGGAGCGTCTGCTCGTACGTCGCGTCGGTGTGCCCGACCGCCGCGATCACGCCGTGCTCCACGAGCAGCCGTACGGAGTCCAGGCCGCCCGGCAGCTCGGTGGCGAGCGTCATCATCCTCGCGTGCCCGTGCGCGGCGTCGACCAGCTTGCGGACCTCGGCCGGGTCGGGGTCGCGCAGGAGCTGCTCGTCGTGGGCGCCCTTGCGGCACGGGGAGATGAACGGCCCCTCGAAGTGGATGCCGGCGATGTCGCCCTGCTGGGCCAGCTCGGCGAGCATCCCGGCGTGCCGGGCGAGGAAGTCCAGGTCGCCGGTGACGGCGGAGGCGACCACCGTGGTGGTGCCGTGCCGCCGGTGGGTCTCGACGCCCTTGAGGACGTCCTCGGCGCTGCCGCCGGCGAAGGAGGCGCCGCCGCCGCCGTGGTTGTGGAGGTCGACGAAGCCGGGGACCACCCAGTGGCCCGGCAGGTCGACGACCTCGGCGTCCGGGGGAGCCGTGTCCGCGATCCGCGTGCCGTCGACGATCACGCGGCCGTCGTCCACGGTCCCGGTGGGCAGTACCACCCGGGCACCGGCGAGAACCTTGCTTGGGGCCATCAGGTGGTTACCTCCGGGGGAGTCGCGGTGGTGGGCGCGGGGTCGGTAGAGGGGTGCGGGCGGGTGCCCAGCAGGTCCCAGGCCATCAGCCCGGCACCCAGGCAGCCCGCGGTGTCGCCCAGCGCCGCGGGGACGATGTCCGGGAGCCGCTGGAAGGTGACGCGCCGCCGGACGGCGTCCCGCAGCGGTGTGAACAAGGTTTCCCCGGCCTCGGCGAGGCCGCCACCGATGATCAGGACGCGCGGGTCCAGCAGAGTGAGCGCGGTGACCAGGCCGTCGGCGAGCGCGTCCACCGCGTCCCGCCACACGGCGAGCGCGCGGGCGTCGCCCGACTCGACGGCCTTGGCGCAGTCGGCGGCGTCCGCGTCCGGGTCGCCGCAGGCCGCGGCCCACGCCTGGCTGACCGCCGACGCCGACGCGAACCGCTCCAGACAGCCCCGCTGCCCGCACGGACACGGCGTGCCGCCGGGGCGGACGACGACGTGGCCGATCTCGCCCGCGAAGCCGTGGGCGCCCGACTCGACGCGGCCGTCGATGCCGATGGCGCCCGCGATGCCGGTGCCCAGCGGCACGAACAGGAACCGGTCGGCGCCCCGCCCGGCCCCGATCCGCCCCTCGGCGAGCCCGCCGGTGCGCACGTCGTGGCCGAGGGCGACCGGGATGCCGCCGAGCCGGTCGCCGAGCAGCGCCCGCAGCGGTACGTCCCGCCAGCCCAGGTTGGCCGCGTAGACGGCGACGCCGTGCTCCTCGTCGATGATGCCGGGGACGGCCACGCCCGCGGCGCGCGCGGGCTCGCCGAACCGTTCGGCGCCCAGGGCGCGCAGCTCGGCGGCGAAGTCGAGGATGTCCGCGACGACCGCCTCGGGCCCGCGGTCGCGGCCGGTGGCCCGGCGGGCCTGGTGGAGCAGCTCGCCCCCCGGCCCCGCGAGGGCGGCCTTCATCCCGGTGCCGCCCACATCGAGGGCGATGACATGTCTCACGGGGACAGTGTGGCCCGTGGACCCGGGAGAGGTCTAGTCCACTGCCGTGGTGTAGACCTTAATCCGTTAAACGGACAAGCGAACAGCCGCGCACGCGGCGAGCGTCGGCAGGGTTGGGGAATCAGGGTGCAGCGGCGTAGGGCAGGAATGATCGCGGGACTGTCCGCACTGGGCATGACGGCGGTCCTCGGCGGCTGCGGGCTGACCGGCGGCTCGGACGAGGTGACGCTGAGGCTGGTCGCCGCCGACTACGGCGACAGCAAGGCCAACAGCTCGCAGAAGTACTGGGACGAGCTGGCCGAGGCATTCGAGGCCGAGCACCCCGACATCCACGTGGACGTCACCGTCCACTCCTGGAACGACGTGGACCGCGAGGTCCGCGAGCTGGTCGAGGCCGGCAAGGCCCCCGACCTGGCCCAGATCGGCGCCTACTCCGACTACGCCGACCAGGACCTGCTCTACCGCGCCGACGACGTGCTCTCCATCCCCGTCCAGGCCGACTTCGTCTCCCAGCTCGCCACCGCGGGCCAGGTCGACGGCGTCCAGTACGGGCTGCCGTTCGCGGCCTCCACCCGCGTGCTCTTCTACAACAAGAGCCTCTTCAGCAAGGCCGGCATCACCCCGCCCAAGAGCTGGGACGACCTCGCCCAGGCCGCCGAGGCGCTCGACGCGGAGGGCGTGAAGTACCCGTACGCGCTGCCGCTCGGCCCCGAGGAGGCGCAGGCCGAGACGATGCAGTGGATGCTCAGCGGCGGGGGCGGCTACACCGACGACGTCGGCACCTACTCCGTCGACTCCCCGCAGAACGTGACCACCTTCACCTGGCTCCGGGACGAACTGGTCGGCAAGGGCCTCACCGGCCCCGTCGCCCCCGGCAAGCTCGACCGGGCCGACGCCTTCGCCGCCTTCGCCGCCGGTGACGTCGGCATGCTCAACGGCCACCCCTCGCTGATGAAGGCGGCCTCCGCCAAGGGGGTCGAGTACGGCATGGTGACCACCCCGGGCGTCGACGGCGAGAGCACGAACACCCTCGGTGTCACCGACTGGATGACGGCCTTCAAGAAGAACGGCCACCAGGAGGAGATCGGCGACTTCCTCGACTTCGTCTACAGCGACGAGAACGTCCTCGACTTCTCCCGCCGGTACGACCTGCTGCCGGTGACCACGTCCGCGTCCACGGTCATGAGCACGGCCGAGCAGGACAAGCACCTCAAGCCTTTCCTGGACGAACTGCTGCTCTCCGAGCTGTATCCGGTCGGCAAGTCCTCCTGGGCCTCGGTCAGCGCGGACGTCAAGAAGCGCATCGGCCAGACCGTCGTCCCCGGCGGCAGCCCCGAGGAGGTCCTCGGCCAGATCCAGTCGGCGGCGATGCGGGCGGGCAGCGCGGAGTAGGCGGCCGGCGGCCGTTGTCGGTGGCGGGCGCTACGGTGCCTGCATGGACCTGGGACAGCGGGAGCGCGACATCCTGGCGCTGGAGCGCCGCGGCTTCGCGGGGCCCGGCGCCAAGGAGCGCGCCGTCCGCGAGGAGCTGGGCCTGTCCCCCGTCCGCTACTACCAGCTCCTCAACGCCCTGCTGGACGACCCCCGCGCCCTGGCCGCCGACCCGGTGACGGTCAACCGCCTGCGCCGGGTGCGGGAATCGCGCCGCGCGGAGCGGTGAGATGCCGCGCGGCGCGGTGAGATTGCGTGCCGCGTCCACGGGATAGGTTCGCGGTATGGGCAGCCACCAGGACTCCACCAGCGACGACTCCCCGCACCACCTGCCGGCCCCGGCGACGGAGGCCGGACGCGAAGGGCTCGACGCCCTGCTCGCCGACCCCGGCCGCGCCGTGGTCGCGCTCGACTTCGACGGCACGCTCGCCCCGATCGTCGCCGACCCCGACCGGGCCCGCGCCCACCCCGACGCCGTACCGGCGCTCGCGGCGCTCGCCCCGAAGGTCGCCGCGATCGCCGTGATCACCGGCCGCCCCGCCGAGGTCGCCGTCCACCACGGCGGCTTCGCCGACGTCCCCGGCCTCGACCACCTCGTCGTCCTCGGCCACTACGGCGCCGAACGCTGGGACGCCGCCACCGGCAGCCTCACCACTCCCGCCCCGCACCCCGGCGTCGCCGCGGTCCGCGCCGCACTGCCGGAGCTGCTGGAGCGGTCCGGGGCCGGGCAGGGCACGTGGATCGAGGAGAAGGGCCACGCGGTCGCCGTCCACACCCGCCGCGCCCCCGACCCCCAGGCCGCCTTCGACACCCTGCGCGCCCCGCTGACCGACCTCGCCGCCCGCAACGGCCTGATCGTCGAGCCGGGCCGCATGGTCCTGGAACTGCGCCCGCCCGGCATGGACAAGGGCGCCGCCCTGCGGCGGTACGTCCACGAGACCGGCGCCGCCAGCGTCCTCTACGCCGGCGACGACCTCGGCGACCTCCCCGCCTTCGGCGCCGTCGGCACCCTCCGCACGGAGGGCACCCCCGGCCTCCTCGTCTGCAGCGGCAGCGACGAGGTCCCCGACCTCCGCGAACAGGCCGACCTGGTGGTCGACGGCCCAGAGGGCGTAGTACACCTACTGCACACCCTGGCCGACGCCGTCTAAGAGCCTTAGCCTGCGGGCATTCGTGCCGCCTAGGGCGGCACGGGTGGGCGCAGGCGGCACCCCGCAAGCGCCGGGCAGCGCACCCACCCCCGTCCAGCCCCGACGCCGGTCACCCGGCGACGAGGCGCCCCCCGCCCCTACCCCCGCAACGCCTCCAACTGCTCCAAGAACCACCGCGCCGGCGGCAACGCCGTCCCCGCCGCGGCCAGCCGCTTCGTCCGCTCCGCCCGCTCCCCGGCCCCCACCGACAACGCCGCGTGCAACGCCTCCGCGGTCCCGGAGACGTCGTACGGGTTCACCACCACCGCGTCCTCGCCCAGCTCCTCGTACGCCCCCGCCTCCCGCGACAGCACCAGCACGCACCCCTCGTCGGAGACGACCGGCACCTCCTTGGCGACGAGGTTCATCCCGTCCCGGACGGGGTTGACCAGCGCCACGTCCGCCAGCCGGTACGCCGCCAGCGACCGCGCGAAGTCGTCCTTCACGTGCAGCACGACCGGCGTCCACCCCGCCGTCCCGAACTCCGCGTTGATCGACTCCGCCACCCGCTCCACCTCGGCGGTGTAGTCCCGGTACACGGCGAGGTCCTGCCGCGACGGGTAGGCGAACGCGACGTGCGCCACCCGCTCGCGCCACTCGGGCCGCCCGGCCAGCAGCTCCCGGTACGCCAGCAGCCCCCGCACGATGTTCTTGGACAGCTCGGTCCGGTCCACCCGCACGATCGCGCGGCGCGCGCTGCCGTCCGGAGCCGTGCCGATCTCGTCCCGCAGCGCCGCCATCCGCTCGTCCACGTCCGCCTCGTGCGACCGCTCGCGCAGGAACTCCGCGTCGGCGCCCAGCCCGTGCACGCCGATCTCCGTCTCCCCGACCCCGCCCACCACGGCGTCGCAGCACGCGGTGAACGCGTCCGCCCACCGCCGGGTGAGGAAGCCGAGCCGGTCGGCGCCGAGCATGCCGCGCAGCACCTGCTCCGCGATGTCGTCCGGCAGCAGCCGGAAGTAGTCCACCGGCGCCCACGGCGTGTGCGAGAAGTGCCCGATCCTGAGGTCCGGCCGCAGCTCGCGCAGCATGCCCGGCACCAGCGTCAGGTGGTAGTCCTGCACGATCGCGACCGCGCCCTCGGCGGCCTCCTCGGCCAGCGCCTCGGCGAAGGCCCGGTTGTACGCCTCGTAGGAGGCCCACTGCCGCCGGAACTCCGCGTCGAAGACCGGCTCCAGGGGCGTCTGGTACAGCATGTGGTGCACGAACCACAGCACCGAGTTCGCGATCCCGTTGTACGCGTCCGCGTGCACGTCGGCCGGCACGTCCAGCATCCGTACGCCGTCCTCGCCGACGCCGCGCCGGACCGCCTCGCGGTCGCCGTCGCCCAACGCGGAGCACACCCACAGCGCGCCCGCGTCCGGCCCGATGGCCGACAGCCCGGAGACCAGCCCGCCACCGCCGCGCCGGGCGTTGAGCGAACCGTCCTCGCGCACCTCGTACGAGACGGGCCCCCGATTGGAGGCGACGAGCACCTGAGCAGTACCGAAGCTTGCAGCCATACGCCTCAACCTAGCCCGGCCCCGAAACACTCAAACGTGCGTTCCGGGTGTTCACGCCGCCTGCTGCGCTGTTCACGCCACCCGCCGGGCCGCGTACTCCGCGATCTCCGTCATCGGCGGCCTCTCCTCGGTGTCCACGGAGTAGGTGCGCGGCTCGAAGCCGTCGGTGCCGCGCTCGAACTGGATGAGGGAGGGGCGGACCAGGTGGCCGCGGGCCAGCCGGAGCTGGGCGGTGCGGTAGATCGCGGCGGACATGCGGCCCAGCGCCTGGCCGTCCTGGTGCCGGTGCCGGCGCACGCCGACGTCGACCTGCGCGAGGGCGTCCAGGCCCACCAGGTGCAGGGCGTCGACGAGCATGCCCAGCTCCACGCCGTAGCCGACGGGGAAGGGGAGCCGTTCGAGCAGGGAGCGGCGGGCCGCGTACTCGCCGCCGAGCGGCTGGACGAAGCCCGCCAGCCGGGGCCAGTGCAGGTTGAGCAGCGGGCGGGCCATCAGCTCCGTGACCCGGCCGCCCTGCCCGGGCTCGGTGCCCAGGGGGCGGTCGTACATGGCCTTGACGAGGTGCACGCCGGGGTCGGTGAGCAGCGGGCCGACGATCCCGGAGACGAAGTCGGAGGAGAAGTCGCGCAGGTCGGCGTCGACGAAGCAGACGATGTCGCCGCCCGTGACCAGCAGCGAGCGCCACAGCACCTCGCCCTTGCCCGGCACGGCCGGGATGCGGGGGAGGATCGCGTCGCGGTGCACGACGCGGGCGCCCGCCGCGGCGGCCACCGCCGAGGTGCGGTCGGTGGAGCCGGAGTCGACGACCACGACCTCGTCGACGAGCGGCGCCCGGCGCATCAGGTCCCGGCGGATCACCGAGACGATGTCGCCGACCGTCGCCTCCTCGTTCAGGGCGGGGAGCACCACGCTGACCGACTGACCGGTGGCGCGTTTGGCGGCCAGGAGCTGCTGGAGGGGCCGGTCCGCGACGGACCAGGAGCGTGCGCTCAGCCAGCGCTCGACTTCTTCCAGCACGGTCCGGGGCTCCCTCTGTGATCCATCTCGCGGTTCGGACGACTATCTCAACAGCCGTGGCCGTCGGTTACAGTCTTGAACAACGCGGGTGACCTTCGCATGCCGGGGTCGCCGCGTGACCAACAACTGAACACCGCTCATCCAGAGGGGCAGAGGGATACGGCCCGATGAAGCCCCGGCAACCCTCCAGTCGGTTCTTGTCACACGGACGTGGCGAGGCTCCCGGCTAGGGAAGGTGCCAAATCCGTCTCACGGCGAGATGCGTCGTGAGGAAGATGAGGAGAAAGGGCCTCGCCTCACATGGCTGTGCAGACTGTCGAAAGCACCACCGACACCACCGCTTCCACCCCCTCCGCCGCCTCCCCGGTCGACCTCGGTCCCGCCGCGGCGCTCTCCTGCCGCGAGTGCGGCCACCGTGTGCCGCTCGGCCCGCTCTTCGCCTGCGAGGAGTGTTTCGGCCCGCTGGAGATCGCCTACGACTTCTCGGCCTACGACACCGAGGAGCTGCGAGGGCGGATCGAGGCGGGTCCCGCGAACATCTGGCGCTACGCGCCGCTGCTGCCCGTCCCCGCCGACGTGGCGACCAAGCCGAACATCAACCCCGGCTGGACCAAGCTCGTCCAGGCCGACAACCTCGCGCGCGAGCTGGGTGTCGAGCCCGGCAAGCTGTTCGTCAAGGACGACTCCGGCAACCCGACGCACTCCTTCAAGGACCGCGTCGTCGCCCAGGCCCTGGAGGCCGCCCGCGCCTTCGGCTTCACCACCCTCTCCTGCTCCTCCACCGGCAACCTGGCCGGCGCCGTCGGCGCCGCCGCCGCCCGCGCCGGCTTCCGGTCCTGCGTGTTCATCCCGCACGACCTGGAGCAGGGCAAGGTCGTCATGGCCGCCGTCTACGGCGGTGAGCTGGTCGGCATCGAGGGCAACTACGACGACGTCAACCGCTTCTGCTCCGAACTGATCGGCGACCCGGCCGGCGAGGGCTGGGGCTTCGTCAACGTCAACCTGCGGCCCTACTACGCGGAGGGCTCCAAGACCCTCGCGTACGAGATCTGCGAGCAGCTCGGCTGGAAGCTGCCCGACCAGATCGTCGTCCCGATCGCCTCCGGCTCCCAGCTCACGAAGATCGACAAGGGGCTGCAGGAGCTGATCAGGCTCGGGCTGGTCGAGGACAAGCCGTACAAGATCTTCGGTGCCCAGGCCGAGGGCTGCTCCCCGGTGTCCACCGCGTACAAGGCCGGCCACGACGTCGTCCGCCCGCAGAAGCCGAACACCATCGCCAAGTCGCTGGCCATCGGCAACCCGGCCGACGGCCCCTACGTCCTCGACATCGCGCGCCGCACCGGTGGCGCCGTGGAGGACGTGACCGACGAGCAGGTCGTCGACGCCATCAAGCTGCTCGCCCGCACGGAGGGCATCTTCGCGGAGACCGCCGGCGGGGTGACGGTGGGCGTGACGCGCAAGCTGGTCGACAGCGGCGCGCTGGACCCCTCCCTCACCACGGTCGTCCTCAACACCGGCGACGGCCTCAAGACCCTCGACGCGGTGGCCGGCACCGGCCTGACCGCCACCATCCGCCCGAACCTGGACTCCTTCCGAGAGGCTGGCCTCGCATGAGCGTGACCGTTCGCATCCCGACCATCCTGCGCACCTACACCGGCGGGCAGGCCGAGGTCAGCGCCGAGGGCGCGAACCTCGGGGAGGTCATCTCCGACCTGGAGAAGAACCACACCGGCATCGCCGCCCGCGTCCTGGACGACCAGGGCAAGCTGCGTCGCTTCGTCAACGTGTACGTCAACGACGACGACGTCCGCTTCGAGCAGGGCCTCAAGACGGTGACGCCGGACGGTGCGGGCGTCTCCATCATTCCGGCGGTCGCCGGCGGCTGACACCGGGCCGGCTCCCGGCTGATACACCTCGTAGTGCGTATTGCCCTCTCCGTAAGAGAAGCGGAGGGGGCAATTCCATGTGATTGAGCGCGGTAGAGTTGGGGAACGCGCTCCCGATCAAGAGATCGGGGAGCCTGAATTCCCTGCCGCTCGCCCGATAAGAAGCAGCCAAAGTGCGGGCCCTTTTCGCGGCTTTTGCGCCTTTTGCGTACCCGGAATTGATCCGAATTGCAGTGAAACTTCGCCCTATTCCGGACCGGGTGCGTCCAGATTTCTCGTCCGACTGACCTGTTGCAGACGGCAGTTGGACAGATACATTCAGCCGCGGTCGACGCGTTCCGGCGCACGCCCCCAGTCGTGGGGGGTGAGGTCTGACCCGGGTCCGCGAAGTGCGGATCTGTGCAAGGGCCAGTAATAGGGGAGTTAGGCATGGCTCAGGGCACCGTCAAGTGGTTCAACGCGGAGAAGGGGTACGGCTTCATCGCGGTCGACGGTGGTGCGGATGTTTTCGTCCACTACAGCGCGATTCAGATGGACGGCTACCGCACCCTCGAAGAAGGCCAGCGGGTCGAGTTCGAGATCTCGCAGGGTCAGAAGGGCCCGCAGGCCGACATGGTTCGCCTCAGTGCCTGAGACGTTCGGCCACCGCAAGTAAACGGTTCTTCTCCGAAGGGCCCGCACCTCTCCCGGGGGGTGCGGGCCCTTCGGGCTGCCCGGACACCCGTCCGGGTCCCTGTTCGCGGGTGGCTGAGCGCGGGCGCGGATCCCCGGCAGGCGCTTGCACTCGGCAGGGGCGAGTGCTAATCATTGGCGTTAGCACTCTGAAGGTGAGAGTGACAACGAAGGACCGGGTCGGTGAGGCCCGCAGGCCGGGTGGGGAAGGAACCACGAGGCCGGCGAGCCGTCCGTCGCGGGCGCGGGCGCGGTCCGAAGGAATCACCCCCAGTCCTGGAGGGACCACTTCACATGGCCAAGATCATCGCGTTCGACGAGGAGGCACGGCGCGGCCTCGAGCGCGGCATGAACCAGCTCGCGGACGCCGTCAAGGTGACGCTCGGCCCCAAGGGCCGCAACGTCGTCCTCGAGAAGAAGTGGGGCGCCCCCACGATCACCAACGATGGTGTCTCCATCGCCAAGGAGATCGAACTCGAGGACCCGTACGAGAAGATCGGCGCCGAGCTGGTCAAGGAAGTCGCCAAGAAGACGGACGACGTCGCCGGTGACGGTACGACCACCGCGACCGTTCTCGCCCAGGCCCTGGTCAAGGAGGGCCTGCGCAACGTAGCCGCCGGCGCCAACCCGATGGCCCTCAAGCGCGGTATCGAGAAGGCCGTCGAGGCCGTCTCCGCCGCCCTGCTCGAGCAGGCCAAGGACGTCGAGACCAAGGAGCAGATCGCCTCCACGGCCTCCATCTCCGCCGCCGACACCCAGATCGGCGAGCTGATCGCCGAGGCGATGGACAAGGTCGGCAAGGAAGGCGTCATCACCGTCGAGGAGTCCCAGACCTTCGGTCTGGAGCTGGAGCTCACCGAGGGTATGCGCTTCGACAAGGGCTACATCTCGGCGTACTTCGCCACCGACATGGAGCGTATGGAGGCGTCGCTCGACGACCCGTACATCCTGATCGCCAACTCCAAGATCGGCAACGTCAAGGACCTGCTGCCGCTCCTGGAGAAGGTCATGCAGTCGGGCAAGCCGCTGCTGATCATCGCCGAGGACGTCGAGGGCGAGGCCCTGTCGACCCTGGTCGTCAACAAGATCCGCGGCACCTTCAAGTCCGTCGCCGTCAAGGCCCCGGGCTTCGGCGACCGCCGCAAGGCCATGCTCGGCGACATCGCCATCCTCACGGGCGGCGAGGTCATCTCCGAGGAGGTCGGCCTCAAGCTGGAGAACGCGTCCCTGGACCTCCTGGGCCGCGCCCGCAAGGTCGTCATCACCAAGGACGAGACCACGATCGTCGACGGCGCCGGCTCGACCGACCAGGTCAACGGCCGCGTCAACCAGATCCGCGCCGAGATCGAGAACAGCGACTCGGACTACGACCGCGAGAAGCTCCAGGAGCGCCTGGCGAAGCTCGCGGGCGGCGTCGCGGTCATCAAGGCCGGTGCCGCCACCGAGGTGGAGCTCAAGGAGCGCAAGCACCGCATCGAGGACGCCGTGCGCAACGCGAAGGCGGCCGTCGAGGAGGGCATCGTCGCCGGTGGTGGCGTGGCCCTGCTCCAGGCCTCCCAGGTCTTCGAGAAGCTGGAGCTGACGGGTGACGAGGCGACCGGCGCCAACGCCGTGAAGCTCGCCCTGGAGGCCCCGCTGAAGCAGATCGCCGTCAACGGTGGTCTCGAGGGCGGCGTCGTCGTGGAGAAGGTCCGCAACCTGACCGTCGGCCACGGCCTGAACGCCGCGACCGGTGAGTACGTCGACATGATCGCCGAGGGCATCATCGACCCGGCGAAGGTGACCCGTTCCGCGCTGCAGAACGCCGCCTCCATCGCCGCGCTGTTCCTCACCACCGAGGCCGTCATCGCCGACAAGCCGGAGAAGGCCGCCGCGGGCGGCGCCCCGGGCGGCATGCCGGGCGGTGACATGGACTTCTGATCGACCTCTGGTTGATCGACCGTCCGTCACGTACCGAGGGCGGCACTCCCTGTTCCGGCAGGGGGTGCCGCCCTCGGGCGTTCCCGCGGGCCCCCGCGGCCGCGATGTGCGACGGATCACGCCGGTCGGGGGCCGTGGACGGAATGGCCGCGACGGGTGCGCCTGTTGTCGTGGAGGCACCCTCTATGCACGCGCACATACCCACTGGTACCTCCTTAGGAGCCCCCACGTGACCGTCACCGCCTCCGACACCGCCTCGCGCGCCGCGCACCTCCTCGCCCGCCCGGCCACCATCAACGGCCTGACCGTCCCGAACCGCGTCGCGATGGCGCCGATGACCCGGATGTTCTCCCCGGGCGGCGTCCCCGGCGAGGACGTGCTCTCGTACTACGCGCGCCGCGCCGCCGCCGGTGTCGGCCTGATCGTCACCGAGGGCACCTACGTCGGGCACGACTCCGCCGGGCAGAGCGACCGCGTGCCGCGCTTCCACGGCGAGGAGCAGCTCGCCGGCTGGGCGAAGGTCGCCGAGGCCGTGCACGCGGCGGGCGGCACGATCGTGCCGCAGCTGTGGCACATCGGCATGGTCCGCAAGCAGGGTGAGCCGCCCTTCGCCGACGCCCCCGCCGTCGGCCCCTCCGGCCTGCGCATCGGCGAGGACGAGGCCACCGGCAGGGCGATGACCCAGCGCGACCTGGACGACGTCATCGGCGCCTTCGCCGACGCCGCCGCCGACGCCGAGCGCATCGGCTTCGACGGCGTGGAGATCCACGGCGCCCACGGCTACCTCGTCGACCAGTTCCTGTGGGCGGGCACCAACCGCCGCACCGACGCCTACGGCGGCGACCCCGTCTCCCGCACGCGCTTCGCCGCCGAGATCGTGGCCGCCGTACGCGAGAAGGTCTCGCCGGAGTTCCCGGTGATCTTCCGCTACTCGCAGTGGAAGATGGACGCCTACGACGCCCGCCTCGCCGAGACCCCCGAGGAGCTGGAGACGATCCTCGCCCCGCTCGCCTCGGCCGGCGTCGACGCCTTCCACGCCTCCACCCGCCGCTACTGGACCCCGGAGTTCGACGGCTCCGACCTCAACCTGGCCGGCTGGACCAAGAAGCTCACCGGCAAGACCGCCATCACCGTCGGCTCGGTCGGCCTGGACGGCGAGTTCGGCAAGGCGTTCCAGGGCCAGGGTGCTGGGCTCGGCAGCCTCGACGACCTCCTGGACCGCATGGAGCGCGACGAGTTCGACCTCGTCGCCGTCGGCCGCGCGCTGCTCCAGGACCCGCTGTGGGCCCAGAAGGTCCTCTCCGGCCGCTTCGACGAGCTGGCGCCGTTCGACGCGTCCGCGCTGCGGACCCTGAGCTGACCCGCTCCGCCTGGGCCGCGCACCGCGGCGTAGGGTCCGTGGGATCACCAACTACTGCCGTACGTACGTCCAGCGGCGTCCAGTGAGGGAGTGATCCATGACGAACCCCGAGGTCCCGGAACCCGTGGTGCGCACCGCCGTCGGCCAGGTGCGCGGTCGGCGGGAGGACGGCCTGGCCGTCTTCCGCGGCATCCCGTTCGCCGAACCGCCGGTGGGCGGACTCCGGTTCGCCGCCCCGCGTCCCGCCCGCCCCTGGGACGGGATACGGGAGGCGTACGCCTTCGGCCCGCCGCCCCCGCAGGACATGGGCCTCGCGGGGCCGGCCGGGGCGCTCCCCGAGGGCGAGGACTGGCTGACCGTCAACGTCTGGACCCCCGCGCCGGACCCGGCCGCCCGCCGTCCGGTCATGGTCTGGATCTACGGCGGCGCCTACAAGCTCGGCCACTCCGGCAGCCCCGGCTACGACGCCCGCCGCATCGCCGAGGACGGCGACCTCGTCGTCGTCACCCTCAACTACCGCGTCGGCATGGAGGGCTTCGCCCACATCGACGGCGCCCCCGCCAACCGGGGCCTGCTCGACCAGGTGGCCGCGCTGGAATGGGTACGGGACAACATCGCGGCGTTCGGCGGCGACCCGGGCCGGGTCACGGTCTTCGGCGAGTCGGCGGGCGCCGGTTCCGTGGCCTGTCTGCTGTCCATGCCCCGCGCGGCCGGCCTCTTCCACCGGGCCATCGCCCAGAGCGTGCCGGGCACGTTCTTCTCCGACGCCCTCGCCCGGGACGTGGGCACCGCCCTCGCCGCCGAGCTGGGCCTCGGGCCCACCGTGGCCGACCTGGCGGCCGTGGAGCCCGAGCAGCTGGTCAAGGCGGGGCAGTCGCTCGCCCCGAAGATGCCCGGCATGGTCGCCCGCTGGGGCCAGGCCGCGCCCACGATCACCCCGTACGCGCCGGTCGTGGACGGCGACGTCCTGCCGGACACGCCCTGGCGGGCGCTGGCCTCCGGCGCGTCCCGGGACGTCGAGCTGATCACCGGCCACAACCGCGACGAGAACCGCCTGTTCACCGCCATGGCCGGGAAACTCGGGCAGATCTCCGAGGAACGCGCGAGCGCGGCGCTGCGGCTGTACGCGCCGGGCGGCGAGGCGGCCTACCGGGCCGCGTACCCGGACGCGTCCGCGAACGACCTGTACGAACGCGTCCAGACCGACTGGCTGTTCGCCATGCCGTCCCTGCACCTGGCCGAGGCCCATCTCGCGGGCGGTGGCCGGGCCCACGTCTACGAGCTGACCTGGCCGGCCCCGGGCGCCGGCGGCGCGCTGGGCGCGTGCCACGCGCTGGACGTCCCACTCCTCTTCGGCACGTTCCGCGCCGACCTGGGTCTGCTGCTCTTCGAGGGCGCGGAGCCGTCCGCGGAGGCGCTGGCGCTGTCGTCGCGGTTCCGTTCCGCGTGGACGTCGTTCGCCCGGACCGGCGACCCCGGCTGGCCCGCGTACGACACGCAGCGGCGGCTGGTCCAGGTCCTGGACGCCGAGCCGGTGGTGGCGCCGTACCCGCAGGAGGCGTCCCGGCGCCTGTGGGAGGGTTACGAGTTCGCTGCGCTGCCGCTCATCCAGGGTGCCGAAGGCTTTTGACGAACGCGGTCCAGGCGTCGGCCCGGAACGTCAATTTCGGGCCGAGGGGGTTCTTGGAGTCGCGGACAGCGGTGGAACGGCCTTCCGCTACCTCGACGCAGTCGGCGCCGTCGCCGCCGCTGTAGCTTGAGCTGTGCCATTCATGGGTGTGGTTCTCCATGCCCGTAATCCTGCGCCACCGACTCGATCAGTACCAGGGACTCCCGGGGGGAGAGCGCACTGGCCCTGACTAGGTCGAACGTCAACTCATGACGAGCGACGGTGGATGGATCGTCCGTCAGGTGACCCATGCCGACGCCCTCGACGTACGCGAGGGGAGCGGCGTCGGAGAAGTACATGAGCTTGATGCCGCTCACCAGGGACCCGACCTCTCCGGCGCTGAACATCAGGACCTGCATGATGATCCGGCGGCGGTGGACGAGGGCGGCGACGTGGCGCAGGGCCTCAGCCATCACCCGAGGGCTGCCCACCCTGCGCCGTAGAGCGGTCTCGTCGAGTACCGCCCACAACGTGGGGGTTGTTGGATCGTCGAGGAGTCGACCTCGTGCGATGCGGTCTCCGACCGACGCGTCGATCTTTTCCACCGGTGCCGTCGGCTCGTAAGCGCGGAACAGTGCCTGTGCGTAGCCCGGAGTTTGCAGCAGGCCGGGGATCAGCACGGGCGTGTACTGCTTGATCGAGGTGGCGCGGGACTCGGCTTCCACCGCTTCGGCGAAGTGGGTCGGGTAACTGGACTTGGCGGACACGCCGCAGTTCCGCTGGAAGAAACCCCCCGTCCCCAACACCTCGTCCAGCATCCGCGCATACTCCGGCTGCATCCTGCGCGTGCCGGACTCCAACTGGCCGATGAACGAGCCGCTGACGAACAGCCGCGCGCCCAGGTCCTCCTGGCTCAGTCCGGCCTTCTCGCGGGCGTGGCGCAACTCCGCGCCGAGCAGGGCGCGGGGTGACGACGAGGGGTCGAGGTCTTTCGGTCCCGGCATGGCAGCGGCACTCCCGGTCGCACAACAGGGGCTGTTGGGACGCCCCGTATGGCCAGGTTAGGGCCGTGACGGACACGCTGTGTCGAGAATCACGAACTCAGCGTGGAAGTGAGGAAGCGTGCGGTCGACCGAAGAAGTCGTCGAAAGCCTGCGGCAGGCCCTCGTGGGCGCCGGTGTCGTGCTGCCGTCCCTGGGGGTCGATCCGGTGACCGGCGCGAGTGACGAGCCGTTCCCGCTGGTGGAGTTGGGGCGGTGCAACGTCAGGGTCGCGGAGCGGCTGGCGTCGGTGGTGCGGGGCGAGCGGCCGGCGGTCGGTACGCACGCCGTGGACGTGCGGGACGGAAGGGTGGGGGAGGTCGCGGCGCACGTCGGGGACGGCGTGCGGATGCGGCCCGTCGGCGGGGGCCGGGAGTGGGACTGCCCGAAGGCGTCCGTGGTGGACGCGCGGCCGGAGGAGGTGATGCGGGCCCGGCTGCGCAGGACCAACCACGAGAGCGTCCGGGGTTAGTCGGGCGCGACGAGCCGTCCGGTCCGGGTCAGAGGCCGCCCATCGGCTCGATGTCCACCCGCACCGGCGTCCCCCACACCCGCAGTACCTCGTAGTCCGTGAACTCGTGGACCAGGCGGTACGCCATCGCCGCGCGGGGGGCGCGCAGTTGGGCCGCGATGTACAGCTCCGCCTCGCGGCGGTCGCGGCGCGGGGTGCCGCACAGCTGCCACGCCTGGCCGTTCCACAGCTCGGGCAGCCAGCGCTGCTGGGGCTGCGGCCGGTCGCCCCGGACGCCGTAGCGGGACTGGACCGGCTCGGTGGCGGGCCGGGCGGGCAGCGGGCCGCCGTTGTACTCGGCCCGGCGGGCGGTGCGGCGGCGGGTCTCGCACAGGAGGCACAGGTCGGGGGCGGCCTTGTCGACCGGGCCGTTGGGATGCTCGGGGCAGCGGGTGGTGGGGGCCGCCGCCGTGACGCTCTCCTCCAGCTGGTCCAGCGCGCGCTTCAGGTCAGCGCGGACCTCGTGCAGCTTGGCGTCCGGGGTGTCGGCGGTCAGGGCCTCGCCGTGCTCACCGAGGAGACGCAGGGCGCGGCCCAGGGCGGTCAGCTGGGCGTGGTTCATGTTCCTCAGGGTCGCACACGGCGCCGGCGGTCCCGTGCGCCCGTGACGCGCGCAGGGCCTCGCCGAGGCCGAAGAAGTACGTCGCCGCGAAGCCGACCGCGTATCCGGTGAGCAGGCCCCCGGCGTAGACCGCCGCCGTCGTCGCCCAGCCGGCGTCGCCCGCCAGGAGCGGGAAGAGGGCCCAGCCGGACGGGCCGATCGCCGTCGCCCCCACGTCGGTGCCGAGCATCGCGAACAGGCCGACGAAGGCGCCCCCCGCCGCCCCGCCCACGCAGGCGGTGAGGAAGGGGCGGCCGAGGGGGAGGGAGACGCCGTAGATCAGGGGCTCACCGACGCCCAGCAGGCCGGCGGGGAGCGCGGACCTGATCGTCGTCCGCAGGGACGTGTCGTGGCGCAGCCGGACGTAGACCGCCGCCGCCGCGCCGACCTGGCCGGCGCCCGCCATGGCCAGCAGGGGCAGCAGGACGGTGTGGCCCTGCTGCTCGATGAGGGTGGCGTGGATGGGGATCAGGGCCTGGTGCAGGCCCAGCATCACCAGCGGGAGGAAGAGGCCGCCGAGGAGCAGGCCGGCCAGGGCGCCCGTCGTCGTCAGGAGCCAGTCGGCCGCCGCGCCGACGGCCGTGGCGACCTCGCCGGCCGCGTACATGAGGACGTAGAGGGTGACCAGGCCGGAGACCAGGACCGTCAGGGTCGGGGTGAGCAGGACGTCCAGGGTGCCGGGGAGGCGGGCCCGGCACCACTTCTCGACGCGGGTGCCCAGCAGCGCCGCCGCCAGCGCGCCGAGGACGCCGCCCTGGCCGGGGACGAGCGTCATCCCGAAGGCCGTCACCTGCGCGACGCCGGGATAGACGACCACGGCGGCGACCGCGCCGCCCAGCACGGGTGTGCCGCCGAACTCCTTCGCCGTGTTGTGGCCGACGAACACCGCGATCAGCGCCATGAACGCGGAGGAGAGGGCGGCCAGGGCGGGGGTGAGGCCGGGGAGCCAGCGCAGGTTCGCCAGCAGCCCGGCGACGCCGGCGAGGATGCCGCAGCCGATCAGGGCGGGGATGAGGGGGACGAAGATGTTCGCGACCCGGCGCAGGGCCGCTTTCAGCGGCGTCGCGTTGCGGGCCCGCTGCCCCGCCTTCAGTTCGGCGCCGCGCCGGGCGAGGACGTCCGCCCCCGGCCCGGCGGGGGTCTCCGCCGGGCCGGCGCCCCCGGTGGCCAGCAGCGCCTCGAACGCCTCCGTCACCCGGCCGACCGCGCCCGGGCCCAGCACGACCTGGTACGCCTCGCCGTCCTCCACCACGCCGAGTACGCCGGGCAGCGCCCGCAGCGCCGCGTCGTCCACCCGGGAGCGGTCGGCCAGGCCCAGGCGCAGGCGGGTCATGCAGTGGGCGACGGAGGTGACGTTCGCGGGGCCGCCGACCAGGGGGAGGAGGGCGGCGGCCGTGGAGTGGGGGGTGTCCTTGTGCACCCCCCGAGCGTGCGGTCAGCCCCGCGCCGCCGCCAGCGCGGCGCGCAGGTGGCCGCCGGAGTCCTCCAGAAGGCGGGCGGCCGTCGGGCCGTCCACGTCGGCCAGCAGGGCCAGGATCGCGTGCTTGACCTCGCCGTCGGTGGCGGTCAGGGCGCGCTCGATCTCGTCGTCCCCGGCGCCGGTGGCGAGCGCGACGATACGGCGCGAGCGGGCCCGCAGCTTCTCGTTGGAGGCGCGGACGTCCACCATCAGGTTCCCGTACGTCTTGCCGAGCCGGATCATCGTGATCGTCGACAGCATGTTCAGGACCAGCTTCTGCGCCGTACCGGCCTTCAGGCGGGTGGAGCCGGTGATCAGCTCGGGTCCGGTGACGACCTCGATGCCGTGCTCGGCGGCGGCGGCCAGGGCGCTGCCCGCGTTGCAGGCGAGGCCGACGGTCAGGGCGCCGAGGGCGCGGGCGTGCTCGACGGCGCCGACGGCGTACGGCGTGCGGCCGGAGGCGGAGACGCCGACCACCGTGTCGTCGGCGGTGAGGCCGAGGGCGTCCAGGTCGGCGCGGGCCAGCTCGGCGGAGTCCTCGGCGCCCTCGACGGAGGTCACCATGGCGTCCGGGCCGCCCGCGATGAGGCCGACGACCTGCCCGGGGGCGGTGTTGAAGGTGGGCGGGCACTCCGAGGCGTCCAGCACGCCGAGCCGGCCGGCCGTACCGGCGCCCGCGTAGACCAGCCGGCCGCCGCGTGTCATCCGGGCGGCGATCGCGTCGACGGCGGCGGCGATCTCGGGCAGCCGCTCGGCGACGGCGGCGGGCACGGCGGCGTCCTCGCCGTTCATCAGCCGCGCGATGTCGAGGGTGGGCAACTGATCGATCTCGGCCAGCTCGGGGCGGAACGCCTCGGTGGTGAGACTCTCCAACTGGGAGCGGAGGTCGGGGTGGTGGGGGGTGGAGGTCATGGCCAGCGACTCTTTCCGGTCTCTTCTCGATGCTGGGTGGTGCGGCGCCCCGGGGGCTTCTACGGCCTCCCGCGCGCCCCATGCCGATGCGCCAACGCCTCATAGGACGCCGCCAGAGCCGGCGCCGCCGACTCGTACGTCCGCTGCGCCACCCCCACGAACAGACAGTCCACCACCAGCAGCTGACTGGTCCGCGACGACATCGCCGCCGGCCGCAGCTCGCTCTCCCGCGACGTGGACGTGGTCAGGACGTGGTCGGCGTACTGGGTGACGGGGCTGTCGGGGCGGCCGGTGATGGCGACGGTCGTCGCCCCGCGCTCGAAGGCGACCCGCAGCGGTTCGATGACGTCCCCCGTCGAACCGGAGTGCGTGATGGCGAGGGCGACGTCCCCGGCCCGCAACTGCACCGCGTTGGTGACGGCGAGGTGCGGGTCGCCGGGCGCGTGGGCTATCAGCCCTATGCGCAGCAACTTCTGGGTGAGGTCCTGCGCGACCAGCCCGGACGCGCCGATGCCGTACACGTCGGTGCGGCGGGCGGCGGCGAGCGCGGTGACGGCCGCGCCGAGCTGGACGGTGTCCAGGCCGGCGGCGGTGTCGGCGAGGGTCTGCTGCTCGTCGTAGGCGAGCTTGGCCACGACGTCGGCGATCGGGTCGTCGACCGCGATGTCGGTGGTGATGGCGGGCGCGCGGCCGGACTGCTGCTGGGCGGCGAGCCCGGCGAGCGCGAGGCGCAGGTCCCGGTAGCCGGGGTAGCCGAGCAGCCGGGCGGTGCGCACGACGGTGGCCTCGCTGGTGCCGGTCAGCTCGGCGAGGCCGGTGACCGTGAGCGCCGCGCAGCCGGCCGGGTCGCCCGCGACGGCCTCGGCGACCCGCTGCATGGAACGGGTCATCGACGGCGCCAGCGTGCGCACCTTGGCGGCGAGCGCGGCGGGCGCGGGCGGCGCGCCGCCGCTCCCCGCGCCGCGACGGCCCTGGACCGGACCGCCGCCGCCCACGCCGCCGAAAGTTTCCTTCACTTCATCGGTCACTCATGAAAGATATTTTCGTTTCGGTCCGTGGGTCAAGAGTGCGCACAATGGGTGCATGGACCCCATCAGCCCCCTGGAGCAGGCGCTGCACGCCGCGCGCGCCCTCGTGCTCGCCGATCTGGTGGCGGGCGAGGTCGCCGAGCCCGACGTCGTCTCGCTGGTCGAGGAGTCCGTCGCCCAGCGGCGCTGGTGGGTCGAGCAGTGGCCCGAGGGAGCCTCGTTCGTGGCCGGGCTGGTCGCGCAGGACGTCCAGGACGCCCTGCTGGAGCGGTACGGACGCTGGCCGTTGTGCCCGGTGTGCGGCTCCGGCGACCCGCACGCCCTGGACGTCGAGCCCGAACTGGGGCCCGACCCGCACTGGGTGTGCGGCAAGGCGGGCGTGAAGGTCGCGGCGGTCGGCTCGCTGGGCCCGGCGACCGGCGGCGGGTCCGCGTGAGGGCGGCCCGGTGACCGTCTACATCGACCCGCCGACCTGGCCGGGCCACGGCCGTATGTGGTCGCACCTCGTCAGCGACGTCTCGTACGCCGAACTGCACGCGTTCGCCGAGCGGCTGGGCGTGCCCCGCCGCGCCTTCGAGCGCGACCACTACGACATCCCCGCCCAGCGGTACGCGGACGCCGTGGCCGCCGGCGCGCGGGAGGTCGGCAGCCGCGAGGTGGTGCGGCTGCTGCACCGGGCGGGGCTGCGGCGCCGCAAGGGCTCGGCTCAGCCGCGCAGCTCGTAGGCGTACTGTTCGGCGCCCTCCCCGGCGACCCGGACCCGGCGGAAACCGGCGCGGGTGATCACGGCCTGCGAGGCGGTGTTGTCCGGTTCGGTCGTCGCGCACACGGACGTCACCTCGTCCCGCTCCAGCGCCCACGCCGTCAGCGCGCGCAGGCCCTCGGTGGCATAACCGAGGCCGCGGGCGGCCTCGACGAGGTCGTAGCCGACCTCCACCCGGCCGTCCTCGTCCGGCGGCCCGTGGAAGCCGATGCCGCCGACCGCGCGGCCGTCCTCGCGGCGCACGAGCGCGAACACGCCCCACTCGGGCCGGTGCACGCCCGCCTCGTACGCCTTCAGCAGCATCCCGGCGGCGTCCCGGGTGCCCTGGTAGGGGCCGCCGTCGACCCACGCGAAGCCGCCGTCGCCGCCCGCGGCCAGGTCGCCGGCGGCGGCGGGGGTGACGCCCTGGAGGGTGAGGCGGCCGGCCTCGATCACCAGGTTGTTGCGCCAGCGCCACTCGGTGAGCGGGGCGCGCCCGGGCAGGTCGCCGCGGCCGGTGGCCCACAGCAGGGTGCGCCAGGGGTCCTCGCCGGGCCTCACGTGCGGGAAGAGGCGGGCGAGGACGTCGGCGCACAGCCCGGCGGGCGGCTCGTAGGACAGCCCGACGCCCTCGGCGATGTCGTGCGTGTGGAGCAGGACTTCGGTGATCCCCATCGCGGCGAAGCCCTCGCGGTCCGCGCTGCGGAAGGGGTACGGGTGGAAGGCGCGGACCTCGCGCGGGGTGGTCCGCAGGGTGGCGGCGAGGAGGGCGCCGGTCGTCTCCACGACGTGCAGGACGCCCTCGTTGTCCGTGCCGTCGTCGAGGGTGATCTCGAAGGGGACGTACGCCTCGGTGGCGCGTCCGGCGAGCTGGCCCGCGTAGGCGATGAGGTCGCCCGCGATGTGCTCCGCCGTGTACCGGCAGCTCCACTCCAGGCGTCCGGCCCGGACCGCCTCCCAGTCCCGGTCCGTCGCCGTCCGCAGCAGCGCCACGGCGTCCGCGACGGCCTCCTCCACCTGATCCCCGCCCAAGCTCAGCATGCCGGGCAGGCTACGGGGCGGGAGTGTCCCCGAGCGACAGCATTTCCAGCTCGCCGGTGACGTTGTAGCGGGCGGTCGCCTCCCAGGCGCGCTGCCCGTGCGGGGTGTGGAACAGCCGGGGCAGGTCGAGGAGTCGGCGCAGGATCGCCGCCCGGCCCTCGCGGAAGGCGTCGTTCGGCACGAAGTGGTACTCCTCGCGGACGGCGGCCGTGTACGCGGCGTACGCCGACGGCGGCGAGGCGAGGACCGAAAGGTCGGCGTCGCACAGCACCTGCCCGTCGCGGTCGTCCTCGGCCGGGGCGTGGGTGACGGTGAGCCGGACCAGCCGGGCCACCTCGGCGGTCTTCTCCGCCGGGACGCCGGCCTCGGGCAGCGCGCGCTCGGCGAGGCGGGCCGAGCGCTCCTCGTTCTCGGAGCGGTCGGGGAGGTAGACGGCGTCGTGGAACCAGGCGGCCAGCCTGACCACGTCCGGGTCGTCGGCATGCTCCGCCAGCACGTCGACGTGGTCCAGGACCGCGGTGAGGTGCGTGAGCGTGTGGTAGCGCCGCTGGGGCTCCTGCCAGCGGGCGAGCAGGGCGTCGGCGTACGGCGCCGGATCGGGGCCGGTGCCGGCACCGGAGCCCCGGGCTGCTTCCAGGGCGCGGGTGAAACGGGAGCGCAGGGCGTCGAGGTCGGCCATGCGCTCATTGTTCCAGCGGGGCCGGTCCGCCGGCCCCGGGCGGCACCGGGGCGCCCGCGTTATGCACTGTTCTCTTAGTGAGAAGCTGTAATCGAGTGCAATCGAAGGTGTCAATAGCTTTCGTGATACCTTCTAACCGAATCGTGACCCCGCGGTCGCGCGGAGACGTGGAAAGGGATGCGGACCATGACGGAGGCGCGTACGACGACCCCGCGCGAGCGCTACCGCGGTCAGGTGCGTGCGGAGATCAAGGAGTACGCGCGGGAGCAGATCGCCACGGCCGGGGCGTCCGCGCTCTCCCTCAACGCGATCGCCAAGCGGATGGGCATGAGCGGACCCGCGCTCTACCGGTACTACGCCGGCCGCGACGAGCTGATCACCGACCTGATCAGGGACGCCTACCGGAGCCTCGCCGACACCTTCCGCGCGGCCGCCGGGTCCGGCGCCGACCTGGCCGGCCTGGCACACGCCCTGCGCTCCTGGGCGCTGGCCGACCCCCAGCGGTACTTCCTCGTGTACGGCACCCCCGTCCCGGGCTACCACGCGCCCGCCGACATCACGGACATCGCCTCCGAGACCATGGCCGTCATCCTCGACGCCTGCGCCGCGCTGCCGGACGGTGGCGGCGGCGGGACGCCGTTCGACGCACACGTCGGGGGCCACCGCCAGTGGGCCGACGGGCACCCCGCGACCCCCGCCGCCCTCCACCGGGCCCTGACCTTCTGGACCCGGCTGCACGGCGTGCTCTCCCTGGAGCTGGCCGGCCACTTCACCGGCATGTCCTTCGACCCGGCCCTGCTCTACGCCGCCGAACTGGACGATCTGGCGGCACGCTGACCGCGGGGCCGCCGCGCCCCTAACGTGGAGCCCATGACGACTCCTGCCGACGTGCACGACGTACGCGATCCCGAACGGCCCGGCCGGCTGCTGGCCGTCGAACGGGACGACCTGCTGCCGCTGCTGCGCTCCCGGGCGGACGGCGACTTCGCCCTGCCGGTGGCCGCCTGTCCGGGCTGGACCGTGCGGGACGTGCTGGCGCACTGCTCCAGCGCCCTCATGCGGGCGGTGGAGAACCGCTTCGAGGACGGTGTCTTCTCGCCCGAGTCCAACGACCGCGACATCGCCGAACGTGCCGACTGGACCAACGCCCGGGTCCTCGACGAACTCGAACGCGGCATGACCGAGGCCGGTCCGGTGATCGGCCGCGCGGGCGGCGCCCTGGACGGGCTGGCGCTGGGCGAGTGGGTGCACGCCGGCGACGTACGGGTGGCCCTCGGCGAGCCGGGCGCGTACGCGGGACGCGGGCTGCCCGAGGCCCTCGCGCTCCTCGGCACGCTCACCCGCGACCGCTCCCACGTGCCGCTGCACGCCGACCTCGACGACGTGGACGAGCCGCTGAAGCTGGGCGAGGTGAGCGGCGAGCGGCCCCCGGGGCGGTACATCGGGGACGCGGCGACGCTGGTGCGGCTGTACGCGGGCCGGCCCCTGGACGGCGCGGCCGGGTACGAGCTGGCCGGGGTGGAGGCGGCGGAGCTGAACCTCTTCGGCGGCTGACCGGCGCCGACCGGCGGCGCGGGGGAGTCCTGGCCGGCCTTCGGGGCGTAGTCTGGGATTGGACTAGACCTGTAGTAGGCCGACGAATGGGGTCCCATGAGCAAGCGTGCAGTCCTGGAGGTGATCGCCCTCGACGTCGAGGACGCGGTCGCCGCCCAGGCCGGAGGCGCGGATCGCCTCGAACTGGTCACCGACATGGCGGCCGACGGACTCACCCCGTCGGCCGGGACCGTCGCCGCGATCCGCGCCGCCGTCGACATCGACCTGCGGGTGATGCTGCGGCTCGCGGACGGCTTCGCCGCCGGGGACGTCGAGCGGCTGGCGGAGGTCGCCGGGCGGATGCGGGAGGCCGGGGCCACGCAGTTCGTGCTGGGTTTCCTCGACGCCGACGGTGACGTGGACCTCCGGGCCGTGGAGCGCGTCGCCGGGGTGCTGGACGGGTGCCGGTGGACGTTCCACCGCGCCATCGACCGCGCCGCGAACCGGGACGCCCTGCGCAAGCAGCTCGCGGACTTCCCCGGGCTGGACACGTACCTCACGGCCGGGGCGGCCGGCGGGGTCGACGAGGGCCTGCCCGTCCTGCACGCCGAGGCCCGGCGGCGGGGGGAGCAGGGGTACGAGCAGCGACTGCTGGTCGGGGGCGGCCTGCGACTGGACCACGTTCCGGGCCTGCTGGCGGCGGGCATCGACGCCTTCCACATCGGCGGCGCGGCGCGGCCCACCGGGTGGGACGGGCCGGTGTCGGCGCAGGCGGTGGCGGACTGGCGCCGAGCGCTGGACACCCCCCGCCCGTAGCCGCGTGGCACGGGTGGGCGGTGGGGGCCCCTCCCGCGCGAGCGAAGCCGAGCGTGGGGGAGGCACCCGGCCGGCGCCGGGCCGCGTCACCCACCCCCTGGCGCACCCCGGCTCACTCGCCCAGCTGCGCCGGCAACCCCGCCGCATGCGTCACGATCAGCCCCGACACCGCCCGCGTCAGGCAGACGTACAGCCGCCGCAGCCCCGTCCGCTCGTCCGGCTCGCCGTCCACCACGGCCCGGGGCTCGTCCAGGACCACGTAGTCGTACTCCAGGCCCTTGGCCAGCGAGGCCGGCACCAGGGTCAGCCGGGTCGCCCGGGTCGTCTCCTCGCCGGGTCCGACGAAGCCGATCCCCGCCGCCCCGAGGGCCTCCGCGAGCCCCGGCACCCGCGCGTCCGCCGCGATCAGGCCGACCGAGCCCTCCCGCTCCAGCAGCTCCTGACAGGCCGCCACCACGTCGGCCGTGCCGGCGTCCGCCGCACGGACGTCGAAGAAGCCCGGGTTCTCGCGGATCGACGCCACCGGCGTCAGCCCGGGCGCGATGTGCGGCAGCAGCCGGGACGCGTACGCGATCACGTCCGTCGGCACGCGGAAACCGGCCGTCAGCTCCTCGACCACGGCCCCCTCCTTGCCCAGGTGACCCAGCGCCTCCTCCCAGCTCCGCGTCGCCCACGGCGTGGTGCCCTGCGCCAGGTCGCCGAGGACGGTCGCCGAGCCGGTGGTGCAGCGCCGGCCCACCGCGCGGTACTGCATCGGGGAGAGGTCCTGCGCCTCGTCGAGGACCACGTGCCCGAGGGAGTGCGTGCGCTCGATCAGGTCGGTCGCCTCGTCGATCAGCACGGCGTCGGCGGGCGACCACTTGGCGGACCTCACCGACCGGGCGGGCCTCACCCACAGCACCGCCTTCTGCTCCTCCTCGGTGAGCACACCGTCCGCGTGCTCGGCGAGGAAGTCCGCGTCGGAGAGCAGCCGCAGGACGAGCTTCGCGGGATCGACCTGCGGCCACACGCTCTTGACCACCGCCTTCACGGCGGCGTCGCGCGCCACCGCGTTCTGCGTCCGGTCGTCCGGCGCCTCGCCGGCCCGCTCCATCTGCACCAGCACGGCGTGCGCGATGCGCTGCGGAAGGGCCTCGCGGGCGGCGCCGTAGCGGATGTCGCGGGCGAGCAGCTCGCGGACGATCTCCTCCACCTCGTACGCCGCCACCCGCCAGCGGCGCGAGCCGCGCACCACGACGAGCCCCTCGGCGGGCGGGGTGACGTGCGCGTACAGGGCCCGGCGCAGGACCTCCGCCATCCGCGCGTCGCCCTTGACCACCGCCGCCGTCGCGTCGTCCGCGCCGCGCACCTCGACGTGCGCCACCAGGTCGTCGACGGTGGACTGGCGGACCGTCAGCTCGCCGAGCGCCGGGAGCACCTGCTCGATGTAGTGCAGGAAGGACCGGTTCGGCCCGATGACCAGGGTGCCGGTGCGGGCGAGGCGCTCGCGGTGGGCGTAGAGGAGGTAGGCGACCCGGTGCAGGCCGACGGCGGTCTTCCCGGTGCCGGGGCCGCCCTGCACGCAGACCGAGCCGGACAGTCCGGCGCGCACGATCTCGTCCTGCTCGGGCTGGATGGTCGCCACGATGTCGCGCATCGGGCCCACGCGGGGGCGTTCGATCTCCCGCTGGAGCAGCTTGCTGGTGACCGCCGCCTCGGCGGGGTCGGACAGGTGCTCGTCCTCGTAGGCCGTGAGGTCCCCGCCGGTGTAGCCGAAGCGGCGGCGCAGGGAGACGTCCTGCGGGTCCTTCTTCGACGCCCGGTAGAACGGCTGCGAGACCGGCGCCCGCCAGTCGATCACCATCGGGTCGCCGTCCGCGTCGTGCACGTGCCGGCGCCCGACATAGAAGCGTTCCCCTTCCCCGCCCTCGGCCTGCTCGGCCCCCGGCGCGTGCAGGTAGTCGAGCCGGCCGAAGAACAACGGGGTCTCGCTGAGGTCGGCGAGCGCCTTGACGCGATCCTCGATCTGCCTCTCCAGCACGGCGGCGTTGACCCAGTTCGCGGTGACGTCGGTGATGTCGAGGGACTCGACGTCCTCGCGCATGGCGCGCAGCGCGGAACGGGAGGCGGCCAGGTGGGAGCGCTCTTTGGCGAGGGGGTCGTCGTGGACGGGCGTGGACAAGGGGGTGCCTCCGGATGACCTGCGGTGCGGTGGGCGCGGGTGCGCGCGGCGGGCCGACCGGTTTCCGTCCGGACGGCGGCACTCCGTGGGGAGGCGGGCAAGAGCGGAGATTCTAGAGGGCCGAAGGCGGCACGGGCCAACGGTTTTTCCGTCCCCGCTCGCCGTCCGCGCTCGCCGTCCCCTAGGGGATCGCGTCCTCCGTCGCGGCGGACGCGCTCCCTTCGCTCCCCCCACGGTCGTAGCGGAGGGCGGCGGGGGTTCGGTCCGCGGGCCGATGCCGGTACGGGGGGCGCGGTCGCACCATGGAGACATGAGCGCAGCAACCATCTCCCCCGCCCCGGCACCGGGCCGCGCGTCCGGTGCCACGCCCGTGGCCGGCAGCCACCGGCACCGGCTCGGTGACACCCTGCGCGCGGTCAGGGTGTTCGCGGGCGCCGCCTTCGACGTGGTCGTCCTCGGCGAGTACGGCGAGGAGGCCGGCGTCCGCCGCCGGCCCTAGGGTCCGCGGGACCCGTCAGGCGTCCTCCGCCAGGACCTCGTCCGCGTCCATGATCCGGTACGCGTAGCCCTGCTCCGCCAGGAAGCGCTGGCGGTGGGCGGCGAAGTCCTGGTCGAGGGTGTCGCGGGCGACGACCGAGTAGAAGTGCGCCTGGTGGCCGTCGGCCTTGGGCCGCAGCACCCGGCCGAGGCGCTGCGCCTCCTCCTGCCGGGACCCGAAGGTGCCCGACACCTGGATGGCGACCGTCGCCTCCGGCAGGTCGATGGAGAAGTTCGCGACCTTCGACACGACCAGGACGCTGATCTCACCCTGCCGGAAGGACTCGAAGAGCTTCTCCCGCTGGGCGTTGGACGTCTCGCCCTTGATGACCGGCGCGCCCAGGTGCTCGCCCAGCTCGTCCAACTGGTCGATGTACTGGCCGATGACGAGGATCTGCTGCCCGGCGAAGCGCCGCACGATCGCCTCGGTCACCTTCCGCTTGGTGTCGGTCGTCGCGCAGTAGCGGTACTTCTCCTCCGTCTCGGCGGTGGCGTACGCGAGCCGCTCGGAGTCCGTCAGGTTGACCCGGACCTCCACGCAGTCGGCGGGCGCGATGTAGCCCTGCGCCTCGATCTCCTTCCACGGCGCGTCGAAACGCTTCGGGCCGATGAGGGAGAACACGTCCGACTCGCGCCCGTCCTCGCGGACCAGGGTCGCGGTCAGCCCGAGCCGGCGCCGCGCCTGGAGGTCGGCGGTGAACTTGAAGACCGGCGCCGGCAGCAGGTGCACCTCGTCGTAGACGATCAGCCCCCAGTCCCGGGAGTCGAACAGCTCCAGGTGCGGGTAGACGCCCTTCCGCCGGGTCGTCAGCACCTGGTAGGTGGCGATGGTGACGGGCCGGATCTCCTTGCGCGTCCCGCTGTACTCGCCGATCTCGTCCTCGGTCAGGCTGGTCCGCTTCACCAGCTCGTGCTTCCACTGCCGGGCGGAGACGGTGTTGGTGACCAGGATCAGCGTCGTCGACCTGGCCTGCGCCATCGCCCCGGCGCCGACCAGCGTCTTGCCCGCGCCGCAGGGCAGGACGACGACACCGCTGCCGCCGTGCCAGAAGTTCTCCACCGCCTGCTTCTGGTACGGGCGCAGCGCCCACCCGTCCTCGGCCAGGTCGATCGGGTGCGCCTCGCCGTCGACGTACCCGGCGAGGTCCTCGGCGGGCCAGCCCAGCTTCAGCAGGGTCTGCTTGATCTGCCCGCGCTCGGAGGGGTGCACGGCGACCGTGTCGGCGTCGATGCGGTTGCCGACCAGCGGCGCGATCCGCTTCGACTTCAGGACCTCCTCGAGGACCGGCCGGTCGGTGGTCGTCAGGACCAGCCCGTGCGCCGGGTGCTTGGAGAGGGTGAGGCGCCCGTACCGGTCCATCGTCTCGGCGATGTCGACGAGCAGCGCGTGCGGCACCGGGTAGCGGCTGTACTCGACGAGGGCGTCCACGACCTGCTCGGCGTCGTGGCCCGCCGCCCGCGCGTTCCACAGGCCCAGCGGGGTCACCCGGTAGGTGTGGATGTGCTCCGGCGCCCGCTCCAGCTCGGCGAACGGCGCGATGGCCCGACGGCAGTCACCGGCCTGCTCGTGGTCGACCTCGAGGAGCAGGGTCTTGTCGGACTGGACGATCAGCGGACCATTCACGGGCGGCACCCTTTCGCGCGCGTACGGCCGACGAGACTGGACGGATCGGCCAAACGTCCAGTGTGCCTGATCGCCGGGCGGGGCTACCTGAGACTGATGTTGTTGATCAGCGGCCCCTCGATGGTGAGGCCCTCCGTGACCAGGGGTTCCACCCCGGTGGCCGGCAGGGGCAGCGGCAGCGCGGCGGCCTCGGGGGCGAGGGCGCCGAAGAGCGCGGCGGCGGTGATCAGGGCGGCGAGGGAGACGGCGACGGCGGAACGGGCGGTGGCACGGGCGGCGGTGCGGTCGGGATCGGGGAGCTGCGAACGCATGGGAACCGGCCTTTCGGGGCGGAGGAGTGCTTCCAGGGGGGAGGGGCGACGGGAGGGGAATCCGGAGCGGGCCGGGCCCAGGGGGACTGGGACCCGGCCCGCGGTCGGGAACGCGGACCGGCTAGAGGACCTCTGGCGGCCCCCAGCGGGCCACTAGAGGGTCACGCCTCCGCCGAGGTCGATGCCGATGGCCGCGGCCTCGGCGGCGAACGCCGCGATCAGCGTGGCGGTGGAGGTCAGGACGGTGGCGACTCGGCGAACGGCAGTACGCATCGGGTTCTTCCCTTCGGTTCGATTGCAGGGCACCCGGTGGCTGCCCGACCGCCGTCGGCTCGATGCGGAAGATGAAAAAAGCTCCCTCTCAGGTGCGAATCACCCGGCGTGGCGTGCATGAACCACCGCGTACGCCCGAAAGTGCGCAACAGGGCGGAATTCCCGCACGGCGGGCGTAAAACCCCGGGGGACGGATCGCCGCAGGCCCGCCTCAGGTCGCCTCGTCGGCCAGCTCGGCCACGCCGGTGATCCGGTGCAGCGGATACGTGCGCACCTCGTCCGCCGTGTGGTCGTACGCCGTGACGAAGCCGCCCTCCACCCTGATCGGGGAGATGACGCGCTGGCTGGCGGCGCCCTCGGCGTTCACGTAGCCGATCCACAGCGCCTCGCCGGTCAGCACGGCCGCCTGCGTGGTGGCGAGGGTCTCGGCGGCCCCCGTGCGCGGCAGCTCCCCGCCCGTGACCGGACCCTCGCCCGCACCGGCCCCGGGGCCCGGCTTGCGGGGCGCCGTGGCGGCCAGGTCACCGGCCCGGATGGCCCGCACCGCCGCCGTCAGGAGCGTGTCGTCGGGCACCGGCGGACCGTCGGGAACCGGCTCCGGCGCCGCGCGCGGCGGGGTGCGGTGGGCGTCGGCCCGCGCGATCAGCACGTCACCGGCGGCGGACTCCGCGGCCGGCGCGAACCCCATCGCGCGCAGCCCCTCCAGCAGCGCCGCCGGATCGGTCTGCGCGGCCAGCACGGTCGGCGCGAGGCGGCGCAGGCCGAGACCGGCGGCCCGCTTGTCGGCGAGGATCTCGTCCAGCGTCGCGTCGTCGTCGCAGCGCACGTACGCCGACGCCGCGCCCACCCGCAGCCGCCCGTGCCGCCGGGCCACGTCGTCGATCAGGTACGTCAGCGGCTGGGGCACCGGCGTGCGGGAGTGCCGGGCGAGGAAGGCGTGCAGGTCGGCGGCGGTCCGGCCGGCGTCCAGCGCGCGGCGCACCGACCCCGGCGTGAACCGGTAGACGGTCGCCCCGCCCTTGGACTCCACGTCCGCGAGCACCCCCAGCACGTCGGCCAGTCCGCGCTCCAGCGGCCCCGGCGCCACCGCCGTCAGGTCGGCCTGAAGCAGCACGTGGTCCAGCGGTTCGGGGAAGAGCGGCGCGAGCAGCCGGGCGGCGGCCGCGGTGGCGGCGGCCCGCTCGGCGGGGCTCGCGGGCAGGGGCACGGCGGGCGTGCGGTGATGGACGGGGAGCTTGTCGCCCGGGCCCTCGGGTTCCCCGGGCTCCGGGCCCGCGCCGGGCGCCTGGGGTGCCCCGATCAGGGCCCGCCCCGGCGACGCCAGCGCACCGCGCCCGGTGACGCCCAGCAGCTCGGCCTCCGCGAGCGTCCACCGGGCGAGCCGGTCGCGCAGGTCCTCCTCCTGCGGCTCCCGCTGCTCCCGCTGGGGCGCGCGCGGCGGACGCTCCCAGCGCAGCCGGGCCAGCAGCGACTCCGCGGTGGGCGCGGCGCCCTCGGGCAGCCCCGCCAGCAGGGCCAGCACCCGGTGCCGTACCTCCGGCGCCGCCGAGCGGTCCAGGTTCGGGCCCAGCGCCGACAGCGTCCGGTCCTTCGCGTCCCGCCCCCCGACCACACCCGGTGTCCGCGTCGCCGTCAGCCACGGCCCGGCGAGCCACGCCCAGCGCTCGGCGGGCGGCAGCTCCCGCCACTCGTCGTACGCCGGGGTCGCCGCGTACCGCTCCTCGTCCCCCGCGCCGGCCGGGCCCGCCCCGCCGTCGGAGGCGATCAGCCCGGCCCCGTAGGCCAGCTCGGCCCAGAACGCGGCCACCGGTTCGGGCACGTCCAGCGCGACGGCCGTCCGCTTCAGGTCGCGCACGCTCAGGCCGCCGGCCCGCAGCACCGTCGGACCGCCCTCGTCCCACTCCTTCAGCAGCTCCTCGACGGTCGCCAGCGCCGCCAGCGCCTGGCCGGCCGCGGTGGCGTCCACAACCTGTGGACGGTGCGTGGCCGCGGCCTCCACCGGCGGCGGCACCGGCTGCGGCGTGCGGTGCGCGCGGCCCCCGCGCAGGTGCAGGGCCACCTCGCGGGGCAGGACGACCGTGCCGGGCGCCGTCGGCAGCAGCAGCCCGCGGTCCAGCAGCGCCCGCAGGTGCGGCGCCGGATCGTGGGTGACCTGCCCGTACGGCGGCCCCCACACCAGCCGGGCCAGCACCTCGCGCGACTCCTCGGGCAGCGAGGCCAGCAGCGCCGCCATCCGCGGCCGGTCGGCGAACAGGTCGCCGAGCGCGGACACGGCGGACACGGAATCGTGCGTCGACGGCAGCCCGACGGTGGTGAGGATCTCCTGCATCCTGCCCGGCGACATCCCCGCCGTCGCCTCCCGCACGGCCGGGCCGAGCCCCGTCGGCGAAGGGTGCTGCGGGGACGGCGCGAGCAGCTCACGGGCGGTGCGCACCAGCCGCAGCCGGTCGTCGGCGCCCCACACCAGCGCCTGTTCCCGCAGCAGGGCGACGGCCCGGGGCAGCGCGGCGCGGACGGCCGGGTCCTGCTCGTCGCCCGCCATCAGGCGGAGCAGTTCGTCGTACGGGGCCGGGTCCGAGGCCACGGCCAGCGCCTGGGCCGTCTGCAACGCGAACCGGTCCAGCCGCTCCAGCGCCCGGACGACCGAGGCGCGGGTGCCGGCGCGGGTGGCGAGCTGCGTGAGGTCCGTCGGCACGGGTGTGATGAGGTCCGGGCGGCTGCGCAGGAGGGCGGCCAGCGAGACGTCGTCCCTCACGCGGAGCGCCTCCGCGAGGGACCGGGGGGCCGCGGACTTCTCCTCGGTGCTCATCCGGTCCACGTTAGCGGGTGGGTACGACGCCGGGGCGGCGCGTGCGCCGGTGGACACCACCGCGCGGGGGTGTCCGCCACGGCCGGGAGGATTCGGTACCTTCGTCCGGCGGGGTACCACAACACACCGCCCCGGAGGGGTTCGTGGGGATCGAGAGCGACCAGGTCGTCTTCGAGTATCTGAGCCGCGTCGGCGACGTGGCCCAGCAACGCCAGCTGCCGTCGGCCACCCGCATGCGGCTGGTCGCCGATCTGCGCAACGAGATCGACCGGCACCGGGCCAGGACCACCGTGGACAGTCCCGCCGCCGTCCGCCGCATCCTGGACCGGCTGGGCAGCCCCGACGACGTCGTCGACGCGGCGGGCGGCACGAGCGGTGTCCGCCGGCCGCCGGTGCCGCCGCCCACCGCCGTACCCGAACAGCCGTCCCGCGGACCGCGGGACGCGGACAAGCGCCGGGGCCTGCGCCGCGCCGTACCGCGCCCCCGGCCCACCGCGCCCGCGCCCGAACCCGGTGCCGCGCCCGCGCCGGCCGCCTCCCCGCCGCACCTGGCGGGCGCCCACGAACTGGGGGACACGGCGGCGCGGCCGGACTGGTGGCGGGTGGACGGCGGCCCGTTCGCGGACGCCGGCGACCGGGTGCCGGGGTTCGTCGGCGGAGTGGAGATCCCGGAGCTGCTCAAGCCCCCGCCCAGGGACCGGGACGACCCGGACGCGGCCCACAAGGCGCGGCGGGCCCCCGAGAGGCCCGAGGCGGTGGAGGTGGTGGAGGCCGCGGAACCGGCCGTCGTGGAGACGGGCGGGACCCGGCGCCGCCGCCTGCGCCGCCTGTGGCCCGAGGGCGGCTGGAACAACCCCCTGCTGCTCCTCGCCGCCGCCCTGCTCCTCAGCGGCGCGGTCCTGGGCAGCCTCCTCCCGCTGGGCCTGGGCTGGCTGATCGTCCACCTCTCCCGCCGGCTCACCCCGGCCCAGGCGAAGTGGGCGGTCCTGGGCCTGCCCGGCACGGTCGCCGCGGCCGGTGCCGTCTGGCTGTGGGGCCGTACGGAGGGCCGCTGGGGCGACCCCGTCGCCGAGGGCCACATGAACGACGCCGTGGCCGAGACCTGGCCCTGGGTCCTGCGCACCGCCGCCGTCGCCACGGCCCTCTACCTCCTGTGGCGCTCCCGCCGCCCCCGCTCCTGACCCCGGGCCGGCCGGAGGCGCCGGTGGGACCGGCACAATGGGCCCCATGGCCTCCACGACCCGCCGCCCCGCGCCCACCGTCGGTTTCGATCTCGACATGACGCTGATCGACTCCCGCCCCGGCATCCGCGCCTGCTACCTGGCGCTCACCGAGCGGACGGGGACGTACGTCGACGCCGACCTGGCCGTCACCCGGCTCGGGCCGCCGCTGGAGGAGGAGCTGGCCCACTGGTTCCCGGCCGAGGACATAGCGGCCACCGCCGACCTGTACCGGGAGATGTACCCGTCCTACGCCGTCGCCGCCACGCCCGCGCTGCCCGGTGCCCGCGAGGCGGTCGAGGCGGTGCGGGAGGCCGGCGGGCGGGCGATCGTCGTCACCGCCAAGTACGAGCCGAACGCCAAGCTGCACCTGGCCCACCTCGGCATCGAGCCGGACGCGGTGATCGGCGACCTGTGGGCCGAGCAGAAGGCCGTGGCGCTGCGCGAGCACGACGCGGACGTGTACGTCGGCGACCACGTCGGCGACGTCCGGGGAGCGCGCGCCGCCGGCGCCCGCTCCGTGGCGGTGGCCAGCGGCCCGTGCGACGCCGAGGAGCTGCGCGCGGCCGGCGCCGACGTCGTCCTCGCCGATCTGACGGAGTTCCCCCGGTGGCTCGCGGGCTACCGCGAAGGCGACGCCGACGGCCCCGCCGCCGCCCGCGCCTGACGCCGGCCCGCCGCGATCGACCGGAAGACGCCCGCGCCGGCGATGAGGAAGCCCACCCCCATCAGCATGCTCAGCACGAACATGTAGGTGGGAAAGGGCGTCGTCCCCAGAAACAGCGGGGCCACCGTGACCAGGGTGGCCACCGTGCCGATGAAGAAGACGATCGCACCGGCGCGGATCAGCCGGTCGCCGGGCGCGGCGGAATTCGTTCGGGTTTTGTCACGCACCCGACCAGGGTAGTTCCCAGGCCTGGAGAACGACCGGGCGACGTCTTGTCACCGGCCTGCAGACCATTAGCCTTGGTACCGGCGGGTCCGGACGACCCGCCCAAGTGCTATCAAAAGCCGTTTCCGAGCGGTTCCCGAGCAGTTTTCCGACGAGTACGAGGACGAGGACAGACGTGCCTACCGGCAAGGTCAAGTGGTTCAACAGCGAGAAGGGCTTCGGCTTCCTCTCCCGCGACGACGGCGGTGACGTCTTCGTCCATTCCTCGGTCCTCCCCGCCGGAGTCGAGGCACTGAAGCCGGGCCAGCGCGTGGAGTTCGGCGTGGTCGCCGGGCAGCGCGGCGACCAGGCCCTGTCCCTGACCCTGCTGGACCCGGCCCCGTCGGTCGCGGCGGCGCAGCGCAAGAAGCCCGACGAGCTGGCCTCCATCGTCCAGGACCTGACCACCCTCCTGGAGAACATCACCCCGATGCTGGAGCGCGGCCGCTACCCCGAGAAGACCGCCGGCAAGAAGATCGCCGGTCTGCTGCGCGCGGTCGCCGACCAGCTGGACGTCTGACCGCGCGCCGTCCGACCGCGCGCCGCGCCTACGGGAACGCCAGCGCGTCCGGGCCGAGGGCCGGTACCAGGCCCTCGGCCGCCGCGCGGGTCAGCAGGCCCCGGACCGCCGCGTAGCCGTCCTCGCCGAGGTCGGCCGTGAACTCGTTGACGTACAGCCCGATGTGCTGGTCGGCGACGGCCGGGTCCATCTCCTGGGCGTGCTCCATGACGTACGGCCGGGAGACCTCCGGGTCCTCCCAGGCCGCCCGCACGGACGCGCGGACCGCGTCGGCGAGCCGCGTCAGCCTCTCCTCGCCCAGCGACCGCCTGGCGATGATCGCGCCGAGCGGGATCGGCAGCCCGGTGGTCGCCTCCCAGTGCTCGCCCATGTCGGCGAGCTTGTGCAGCCCGTAGTTCCGGTAGGTGAAGCGCGCCTCGTGGATCACGAGCCCGGCGTCGACCTTCCCGTCCCGCACGGCCGGCATGATCTCGTGGAACGGCATGACGACGATCTCGCCGACCCCGCCGGGCACGGTGTCCGCCGCCCACAGCCGGAACAGCAGGTA
The DNA here is from genome assembly GCF_044142145.1 of Streptomyces sp. BK79. Classification (NCBI taxonomy): domain Bacteria; kingdom Bacillati; phylum Actinomycetota; class Actinomycetes; order Kitasatosporales; family Streptomycetaceae; genus Streptomyces; species Streptomyces sp. BK79. The sequence goes on along the minus strand of NZ_JBHVOC010000014.1, from coordinate 141,668 downwards.
CGCCGTCGACGTCTCGCTCGGCACCGCGACCGTCCGGCCCTTCAGGTCGGCGCCGGCCTCCCGGGTCAGCACCAGCGGGCCGCAGCCCCGGCCCAGCGCGCCGCCGCAGGGCAGCAGGGCGTACTCGCCGAGGACGTACGGCAGCACGGCGTACGACACCTTCAGTACGTCGAACTCGCCGCGCTCGGCCATGCCGTTGGTGATGTCGATGTCCGCGAACGTCACGTCGAGGGCGGGGGCGCCGGGGACGCGGCCGTGGGCGAGGGCGTCGAAGACGAAGGTGTCGTTCGGGCAGGGGGAGTACGCGATCTGCAGGGTCTCAGTCGTCATGGGGGTTCCAACTCGTGAGGACGGGCGCGAGCTTCCCGAAGGCGTCCGTCAGGGCGGTGAGCGCGTCGCCGATGCGCCAGGCGGCGCGGTCGCGCGGGCCGACCGGGTTGGAGACCGCGCGCAGTTCCAGTACCGGTACCCCGTGCGCGGCGGCGGCCTCCGCGACGCCGAAGCCCTCCATCGCCTCCGCGAGGGCGCGGGGGTGGCGGGCGCGCAACTGCGCGGCGCGTTCGGCGGTGCCGGTGACGGTGGACCCGGTCAGGACGGTGCCGGGGCGGGCGCCGGTCGCGGCGGCGACGGCGCGGACCAGGCCGGGCGGCGGGTGGTGGGTGACGGTGCCGAAGCCGAGGCCGGTCACCGGCACGAAGCCGTCGGCGGTCTCGGCGCCCAGGTCGGCGGCGGTGATCTCGTCGGCGACGACGAGCGAGCCGACGGGCGCCCCGGGCGCGAAGCCGCCGGCGATGCCGGCCGAGACGACCAGGCCGTAGGGCGCGTCGTCGAGGGCCGCGGCGGTCAGGGCGGCGGCGGTGGAGGCGGCGGCGAGGGCGGGGCCGACACCGGCGGCCAGCAGGTCCCAGCCGCCCGGGAGCCGGTGGAGGACGACCCCGGGACGGGCCACGTCGGTGCCCGGCTCGGGAAACGCCCGGGCCACCGCGTCCCGTTCGACGGGGACCGCGGTGGCCACGAGGACGCGCACGGAGGACGTGGTCAGCTGTCCTTCTTGAGCCGGAAGGACCACAGGCCGGTCGCCGCCTCGCTGCCTTCCTTGCCGTCGCCCGCCTTGATGGTGACGAGCGTCGAGTCGCCCTGGGCGCCGTACTGGGCGTTGAAGAACACGCTGCCCGGGACCGTGCGGTACGTGTTGTCCGTGTCGTCGGTGAGCTGCTGACCGTTCATCAGGATCGTCCAGCGCTCGTCGGCGACCTCCGGGTCCACGCCGAAGCGGACGGTGTCGTCCGGGTCGACCGTGATGGACTCGACGTCGTCGTTCTCCAGGCACTTCTGGATGTCGGCGGTCTTCAGCACCTCGCCCTCGCCACCACAGGTGGCCTCGGAGCTGACCGAATCGCTGCCGACCGTGACCGTCGACATCGGGGTCGGCTGGTCGCAGGCGGACAGCAGCAGCAGTCCGGCGGATACGGCGCCGGCGGCGGCGACGGCGCGGCGGCGTCGCACAACGCGGTGTTGATCAGCGGCTGCGCCGCGGGGCAACGTGGTCATGGACGAAGGCTATACGGCGCCCGCGACCGGCCCCCCACCTGGGTGCGGCGTGGCGTGATCACGCCACTCTCGGCCGCGCCGGGCCCCCGTGCCGCGCCGAGCCGATCAGGCCCCGTACGGTCGTCAGCCATCCGGCGGCGATGATCGCGGCCGCCACCGACAGGCCCAGCGTGCCGTTCAGCGGCAGCACGATCCCGACCGCCCCGCCGAACACCCACGACACCTGGAGCAGCGTCTCCGCGCGGGCGAACGCCGAGGTGCGGACCTGCTCGGGCACGTCCCGCTGGATCAGCGCGTCCAGGGACAGCTTGGCCAGCGCCTGCGCGAACCCGGCGACCGCCGCCAGGCACGCCACCAGGACCGTGCTGAAGAAGACCGCGGCCGTGACCGCCGTACCCAGCACCACCGCGACGACCGTCACGATGATGATCTCCGGTGCCCGCGACCGCAGCCACGCCCCGACCGCCGTGCCCAGCGCGTTGCCCGCGCCGGCCGCGACGCCCACGATGCCCAGCGACACCGCCGCGCTCTGCCCGGACAGCGGGTGCACTCGCAGCAGGAAGGCCAGGAAGAAGATCAGGAAGCCGGACAGGCAGCGGATTCCGGCGTTGGCGGCCAGCGCGTGGGTCACCGCCGGCCCCACCGTGCGCAGCCCGGGACGCTTGACCGGCTTGCGGTGCGGCCCGTGCAGGTGCCGCTCGTCGGCGGCGAGCAGCGCCCGGTCCTCGCCGCGCGCCGAGTCCACCTTCGGCGGCAGCGTGAACGACAGGACCGTCCCCACGACGAAGATCACGAAGGCGCCGTACAGCGGCCAGCGCGGACCCACCTGCTGGAGCCCCGCCGCGACCGGCGCGGCGACACCGGTGGCGAGCAGCCCGCACAGCGTGACCCGCGAGTTCGCCTTCACCAGCGAGAAGCGCGGTGGCAGCAGCCGCGGCACCACCGCGCTTCTGACCACGCCGTACGCCTTCGACGCGACCAGCACGCCCAGCGCCGCCGGATACAGCTCGATGCCGCCGCTGATCACCGCTGCCGACAGCACCAGCGCGAGCAGCGCCCGGGCGCCCATCGCGGCTGCCATCGCCGCGCGGCGGCCGTGCGGCAGGCGGTCCAGCAGCGGGCCGATCACCGGCGCCAGGAGCGTGAAGGGCGCCATGGTGATGGCCAGGTACAGGGCGACCCGGCCGCGCGCCTCGTCGGTGGGGACGGAGAAGAAGACCGTGGAGGCGAGCGCGACGGTGATCATCACGTCCCCGGCGCCGTTCACCCCGTGCAGCTCGATCAGCTTGCCCAGGCCGGATTCACCGGCGCCGTGCGCGTGTGTCGCCCGGCGGATGCCGCGCGCGGTCCCGGTGAACGGCAGGCGCAGGGCCCGGCCGAGCGCTCGGAACCGGGAGCCGGGACCCCGCCCCCGGCTCCCGCTCTTGAACTCCGTCCGTGCGGCTGCCACCCCGTCATAGTGCCCCGAGTGCCGGGGCTATAGCGTCCGTACGGCACGGATGGCGGTGATCGAGTCGGGTGACGCCGGCGCCGTCACGGCCGGAGAACGCGGTACCGTACCCCGCCGAAACTCCCGTCGGTGTAGGCCCAGCGCAGCTGAGCAGGTAGCGTGCCTAGCGCGCCGTGGCGAACGTTCTCGGCCGCGCGCCTTACGGCCATCCCGCAGAATGGATGACGTAGGTGTGCCCGAGCGCGATCGGGCGCGGACGTCGACGCGGTCCACAGGTCCGCTCCGTCCGCCCCTCGCAGGCAGCGGCGCACTCGTGAGACGGCGTATGGAGAGAAGCGATACCTGTGAGCGCAGCGACAACGCGAAGCCGCACCCCTGACCGTCTGTGCGCCGAGGCCGTCGACCTCGCCCGCGCCGCAGCCGAGGAGGCCGCCGCCCCCGGCGTCGTCGGCGAGCACGAGGGGATGGTGTCGGAGGGCGACCGGGTCGTCACCCACCACTTCGCCTGCAAGGAACTCGGCTACCGCGGCTGGCGCTGGGCGGTGACCGTGGCCCGCGCCTCCCGCGCGAAGATCGTCACGGTGGACGAGGCGGTGCTGCTGCCCGGCCCGGACGCCCTCCTCGCGCCCGAGTGGGTGCCGTGGAGCGAGCGGCTGCGGCCCGGCGACATGGGCCCCGGCGACCTGTTGCCGACCGACGCGGAGGACCTCAGGCTGGAGCCCGGCTGGACCGGCGAGGACGAGCCGCCGCCGAACTCCGCCGTCTCCCACGAGATGGCCGAGCTGGTGGAGGCGGAGGACGCCGAGGTCACCGCCGGGCCGCCCGCCGAGCTGTCCGCCGTCCCGGCCCGGGGCACGATCTCGGCCGTCGCCGAGGAGCTGGGCCTGCGCCGCGCGCGGGTGCTGTCCCGGTACGGGCTGCACGTCGCCGCCGACCGCTGGGAGGAGTCCTTCGGGCCGAAGACGCCGATGGCGCAGGCCGCCCCCGCGGCGTGCGTGAGCTGCGGCTTCCTGGCGCGTATCGGCGGCTCGCTCGGGCAGGCCTTCGGGGTGTGCGCCAACGAGTTCTCCCCGGCGGACGGCCGGGTCGTGTCGCTGGCCTACGGGTGCGGCGGGCACTCCGAGGCGGCGGTCATGCCGAAGCCGCCGCGGGTGGCTCCGCCGGTGATCGACGAGACGCGGGTCGATCCGTTCCCGTTGCGGCCGGCGGCGGACTCCGGGTCGGTGTCCGTGGGCGAGGACGAAGCGGCGGATCTGGGGCACTCGTAGGTTCTGGCGCGGGTTCCGTGCCGGTTCCGTGCCGGGCGGTACGGGGTTCGGTGCGGGTGCGTCGTGGCTCGGGTTCCTGGGGGCTGCGCCCCCAGACCCCCCTTCGGTCTTGACGGCCTCGTCCTCAAACGCCGGACGGGCTGAATGGCGCCGGCCGCCGACGTCCAGATCGGTGAGGGCGTTTCGTCGCGGTACCTTCGTGGTCCGTCGATGAGGAGAGTCACCGTGAGCATGTTCGTGCGGCCTGCCGCCGAGGGCGCCGATCCGTTCGGTACGGCACGTCTGCGGCGCGGGGTGCTGGACGCCTGGGCGACGAGCCCGGCCCGCTTCCGTGAGGACGCCAACGCGGAGGAGGACCTCGTCCTCGGCGGCTACCGCGACCGGCTGGTGGTCGAGCTGGCGCAGAACGCCGCCGACGCCGCCGCGCGGTCCGGTGTGCCCGGCCGGCTCCGGCTCACCCTGCGCGACGGCGTTCTCGTCGCCGCCAACACCGGCGCCCCGCTGGACGCGGCCGGCGTCGAGTCGCTGTCCACGCTGCGCGCGTCCGCCAAGCGGGACGCCGGACAGGGCGCGGTCGGCCGGTTCGGGGTCGGCTTCGCCGCCGTCCTGGCCGTCACCGACGAGCCCGCCGTCGTCGCCCGGCACGGCGGGGTGCGCTGGTCCCTGGCCGAGGCCCGCGACCTGGCCGCCGACACCGCCCTGCACAGCCCCGGCCTCGGCGACGAGATCCGGCGGCGCGACGGGCACGTCCCGCTGCTGCGGCTGCCGTTCCCCGCCGAGGGCAGCGCCCCCGGCCCTTACGACACCGCCGTCATCCTCCCGCTGCGCGACACGGCCGCCGCCGACCTCGCCGAACGGCTCCTGCACGCCGTGGACGACGCCCTGCTCCTCGCCCTGCCGGGCCTGGAGGAGGTCGTGGTGGAGGCCGGGGACGAGACGCGCACGCTCGCCCGCCGCACCGAGGGCCCCCTGACCGTCGTAGAGGATTCGAGGGAGGGCACCACCCGCTGGCGGACCGCCGCCGCGCACGGGCCCCTCATCCCGGACCTGCTCGCCGACCGGCCCGTGGAGGAGCGGCTGCGCCCCCACTGGTCGGTGACGTGGGCGGTGCCCGTGGACGCCGACGGCGGCCCCGCGCGGCCCCGCACCAGTCCCGTCGTGCACGCGCCCACGCCCAGCGACGAGCCCCTCGGCGTGCCCGCGCTGCTCATCGCGTCCTTCCCGCTGGACTCCACCCGCCGGCACGCCGCGCCCGGTCCGCTGACCGACTTCCTGACGGAGCGGGCGGCGGACGCCTACGCCGGGCTGCTCGCCGACTGGAGCCCGGTCGCCGCCGGCCTCATCGACCTCGTGCCCGGCCCGCTGGGCAAGGGCGAGCTGGACGGCGTACTGCGCCGGGCGATCCTCGAACGGCTGCCCCGCACCTCCTTCCTGCCGCCCGCCCTCCCGCCGCGCGAGGACGACCCCGACCTGCCCGAGTCCCTGCGCCCCCGCGACGCCGAGGTGGTCGAGGGAGCGGGTGCCGACACCGTGCGCGTCCTCGCCGAGGTGCTGCCGACGCTGCTGCCCGCCGGGCTGGAGCGCCGCGCGGAGCTGCGCACGCTGGGTGTGGCCCGGGTGCCGCTGACCGACGCGATCGACCGGCTGGCCGGGCTGGAGAAGGCCCCCGACTGGTGGCGGCGGCTCTACGACAGCCTCGCCGGGGTCGACCCCGACCGGCTGTCCGGGCTGCCGGTGCCGCTGGCGGACGGCCGGACCACCATCGGTCCGCGGCAGGTGCTGCTGCCCGCTCCGGACGCCGCGTCCCTGGACCCGGAGATCCTCACCCGCCTCGGACTCAAGGTCGCCCACCCGGACGCCGCCCACCCGCTCCTGGAGAAGCTGGGCGCCCTGCCGGCCACGCCGCGCGCGGTGCTGACCACCCCGCAGGTGCGGGCCGCCGTCGCGGCCTCCCTGGAGGACGACGGCGGGACGAACTGGGAGGAGGACGCCCCCGACGCCGAGGAACTGGCCGACACCGTCCTCGGCCTGGTCCGCGACGCCGGGCTCGAACCCGGTGACGAGCCCTGGCTCGGCGCGCTCGCTCTGCCCGACGAGGACGGCGAGCTGTCCCCGGCGGGCGAACTCGTCTTCCCCGGCGGCCCGTTCGCCCGGGTGATGCGCGAGGACGAACTCGCCGCGGTGGACGCCGAGCTGGCCGCGAAGTGGGGGCCGGAGCCCCTGGCCGCCTGTGGTGTCCTGGTCACCTTCGCGCTGGTCCGCGCTACCGACGTCGTCCTCGACCCCGACGAACTGGAGCCCCGCGAGGGCGACTTCGCCGAGCCGGACGACGCGGGGCTGCTGGACGCCGTGGACGTGTGGAGCGAGGACGTCCTCGACCGCTTCCCGGACAGTCCCGTCCCGCCGGTCGCCACCGAGATCGTCGCCGTGCGCGACCTGGACCTGGTGGACGACGACCGCTGGCCCGAGGCCCTGGCCCTGCTCTCCCGGCCGCCGCTGCGGGACGCGCTGGTCCAGCCGGTGCGCGTCCTCCTGCACGACGGCACCCACGAGGTCGTACGGCCGTACACCGCGTGGTGGCTGCGCGGGCACCCGGTGCTCGGCGGGCGGCGGCCGGCCGGTCTGCGCGCGGCCGGCGGCGACCCGCTGCTGCGCGGCCTGTACGACGAGGCCGACGCGTCCGGCTTCGAGGACGAGCAGGTGCTGCGGGCGCTCGGCGTACGGACGTCGGTGGCCGCCCTGCTCGACGAGCCCGGCGGCGCGGCCGAGCTGCTGGAGCGCCTGGCCGACCCGGACCGCCCGGTCACGGCCGCCCAGCTGCACGCCCTGTACGGCGCGCTGGCGGAGCTGGACCCCGAGCGGGTGACCCTGCCGGACGACGTGCGGGCCGTGGTCGACGGGCGGGTGGAGGTGGTGGACGCCGCCGACGCCGTGGTCGTCGACTCGCCGGACCTGCTGGCCTTCACGTCCGGCGTGCCGCTGCTGCCCGTCCGGCCGGCCCGGGCGGCCGAGCTGGCGGAGCTGTTCCAGGTGCGGCGGCTGAGCGAGTCCGTCACCGGCCGGGTGGACTCCGAGGGCGCCGAGCACGACGTACCGGAGCCGGTGCGGGTCCTGCTCGGGGCGCGGACCCCCGCCTCCTACGTGGAGCACGAGGAGCTGGTCGTCGACGGCGTGGAGATCGACTGGCGGCTGACGGACGACGGGGTGCTGCACGCCGCGACCCTGGAGGGCGTGGCCGCGGGGCTCGCCTGGGCGGCGGGGCAGTGGCCGCGGCGCTTCGAGGTGGCGGCGCTGCTGGAGGACGAGTCGCGCACGGAGGAGCTGGCCAGGGACCGCTGGTTCGACTAGGAATCCGCGAAGACGTGAGCAGATGGGGCCTGCCTGTCCTCGGCGCTCTCAGATGAGCGCATCGAGGACAGTCAGCGCCCATCTGCTCACGCTTTCCCGGCAGACAGCCCTCCCCTCCGCGGGCGGCTCCGCTGCCGGCTAGGCCGGAAGCCGCCGGTCCACCCACCTCCACGCCAGCTCCAGGACGGCCGCCGCCCCCGCCGCGATGCCGACGGCCGCCCACGGCATGGTCACGCCCACCAGCTTCAGCGCGAAGAAGTCCTGGAGCCACGGCACCACCAGGACCACCACGAACCCCAGGCCCATCGCCGCGACCAGCCCCACCCGCCACCAGGTGTAGGGGCGGGCGACGATCGCCAGCACCCACATCGAGACCAGGAACAGCGTCAGCGTCGCCGCGCTGGTCTCCGCGTCCAGCGCCCCGGGTCCGGAGTAGTGCTGCCGGGCCACGAGGTACGTCGTGAAGGTCGCCGCCGCGGCCACCACACCGCCCGGGATCGCGTACCGCATCACCCGGCGCACGAAGTGGGGCCGGGCCCGTTCCTTGTTCGGGGCGAGGGCCAGGAAGAAGGCGGGGACGCCGATGGTCAGCGTGGAGAGCAGGGTGAGGTGGCGGGGCAGGAACGGGTACTCGACCTGCGAGCAGACCACCAGGATCGCCAGCAGCACCGAGTACACGGTCTTCACCAGGAACAGGGTCGCGACCCGGGTGATGTTGCCGATGACCCGGCGGCCCTCGGCCACCACCGACGGCAGCGTGGCGAAGCTGTTGTTCAGCAGCACGATCTGCGCGACCGCCCGGGTGGCCTCCGAGCCCGAGCCCATCGCCACGCCGATGTCGGCGTCCTTGAGGGCCAGGACGTCGTTGACGCCGTCGCCGGTCATCGCGACGGTGTGGCCGCGCGACTGGAGGGCGCCCACCATGTCCCGCTTCTGCTGCGGGGTGACCCGGCCGAAGACCGTGCCCTCGTCGAGCGCCCCGGCCATCTCCTCCCGCCCGGCGGGCAGCCGGCGCGCGTCGACCGCGGCGCCGGACAGACCGAGCTTGGCGGCCACCGCCCCGACCGACACCGCGTTGTCGCCGGAGATCACCTTGGCGCGGACGTCCTGGTCGGCGAAGTAGCGCAGGGTGTCGGCCGCGTCCGGGCGCAGCCGCTGTTCCAGGACGACCAGGGCGGTGGGCGTGACGTCCTCGCTCACCGCGGGGTCGTCCAGCTCGCGGGCCGCGCGGGCGAGCAGCAGCACCCGCAGGCCCCGCTCGTTGAGCCGCGTGGTCTCGGCGAGGGCGGGGTGGTCCTCCGCCAGCAGGACGTCGGGCGCGCCCAGCAGCCACGTGCTCAGGACGCCGTCCCCCTCGCTGAAGGTGGCGCCGCTGTACTTGCGGGCGGAGGAGAAGGGCAGCGACTCGGTGCAGCGCCACGCCTCGGCGGGCTCGGCGGGCCGGGCGGGCTCGCCGGACCCGGTGGGCTCCGTGGACGCGGCCGGCTCCGTGAACTCGGCGACCGGATAGCTGTCGATGATCGCCTGGAGGGAGGCGTTGGGCCGCGGGTCGGACTCGCCGAGGGCGCCGAGCACCGTGCGGACGTACCGCTCGTCGGCGCCGTCGAGCAGGCGCAGGGCGGTGACGTCCATGCCGCCCTCGGTGAGGGTGCCGGTCTTGTCCAGGCAGACGGTGTCGACGCGGGCGAGGCCCTCGATCGCGGGCAGCTCCTGGACCAGGCACTGCTTGCGGCCCAGCCGGATGACCCCGATCGCGAAGGCGACGGAGGTGAGCAGGACCAGGCCCTCGGGGACCATCGGCACGATGCCGCCGACCGTCCGGGCGATCGAGTCGTCCAGCTCGTCGTCCTTGGCGACCAGCTGGCTGACGATCAGGCCGATCGCGGTCGGGACCATCATCCAGGTGACGTACTTCAGGATCGTGGAGATGCCCGAGCGCAGCTCCGACTGGACCAGCGTGAACCGGGACGCCTCCTCGGCGAGCTGCGCGGCGTACGCCTCGCGTCCCACCTTGGTCGCCCGGAACGCGCCGCCGCCCGCGACCACGAAGCTGCCGGACATGACCTGGTCCCCCGGCTGCTTGACGACGGGGTCGGCCTCGCCGGTCAGCAGTGACTCGTCGATCTCCAGCCCGTCGGCCTCGACGCACACCCCGTCGACGACGGCCTTGTCCCCGGGGCCGATCTCGATGACGTCGTCCAGCACGATCTCCGAGGTGCTCACCTCGGCGGCCGTGCCGTCCCGGCGCACGGTCGGCCGGGCCTCGCCGATCAGGGCCAGGGAGTCGAGGGTCTTCTTCGCCCGCCACTCCTGGATGATGCCGATGCCGGTGTTGGCGAGGATCACGAAGCCGAACAGGCTGTCCTGGACGGGCGCGACGAACAGCATGATCACCCAGAGCACGCCGATGATGGCGTTGAACCGGGTGAAGACGTTGGCCCGGACGATGTCGGCGAGCGAGCGGCTGCTGCGCACCGGTACGTCGTTGACCTGACCGCGCGCCACCCGCTCGGCGACCCCGGCGGCGGTCAGCCCGGTGACCGGGGAGAGGGCGTGCGGGGGACCCGCGGGATCGAGTCGGCCGCCCGCGTCGAGATGCGTCATGCGTTCGACGGTACGGGCGGATTTACGGCTTCACCCGCCGAATGCGGCGAAGATCCCACCGGGGTAGGAGGGGCCGGTCCGCCCGGTGGTGCCGTGGTACTACGCGGTGTCGTACCACGCGGTGTCGTACTACGCCTCGTCCTCCGCCGCGCGCCGCTTCAGCGCGGCGTCGCGCCTGCGGACGTACCAGATGCCGATCAGGCCGAGCCCGGCTCCGGCCAGGCAGGTCCACACCCACCAGGTGTGCCCGTGGTCGTCGAACCAGCCGTAGAAGGGCAGCTGCGCGAGGAAGAGGACGAACCAGAGGATGGTGCCGCCGACGATGGTCGCGACCACGGGGCCCTCCAGGGGCTCCGGCGCCTCGTGCGTGGGTGTCCACTTCTGCATGCGTACAGCTTACGAGGCCCCGCGCCGCCCCCTCGCGGCATGTCACCACGCGGATCTACGCGCGGAGATAGCGATCGAGGACTCATACCTTCATACTGAATCCGTTTGTCTCTGACCGCTTTCATTCGTAGAAAACACCAACCAGGCCGTGGGGGAACCTGGTGGTGATGAGGTCCTCGCATGTCCACCTCGGCCTCCGCCAAGGTCCCCCCGTCCCCCGAGTCGCCGGAGGACCGGCGGCCCCCGCAGAACGCCCTCGACCGCTATTTCCGGATCTCCGAGCGCGGCAGCACGCTGCCCCGTGAGATCCGCGGCGGTCTCGCCACCTTCTTCGCGATGGCGTACATCATCGTGCTGAACCCGATCATCCTGGGCAGCGCGAAGGACATGTACGGCAACCAGCTCGACAACGGTCAGCTGGTCACCGCGACCGCCCTGACTGCGGCGTTCACCACGCTGCTGATGGGTGTCATCGGCAACGTCCCGATCGCGCTGGCCGCCGGTCTCGGCGTGAACTCCGTCGTCGCCCTCCAGCTCGCCCCGCGGATGTCCTGGCCGGACGCCATGGGCATGGTGGTGCTGGCGGGCTTCGTCGTCATGCTGCTGGTCGCCACCGGCCTGCGGGAGCGCGTGATGAACGCCGTTCCCTACGGTCTGCGCAAGGCCATCGCCATCGGTATCGGCCTGTTCATCATGCTGATCGGCCTCGTCGACTCCGGCTTCGTGACCCGGATGCCGGATGCCGCCCAGACCACCGTCCCGCTCCAGCTGGGCACCGGCGGTCACCTGCTGGGCTGGCCGGTGCTGGTCTTCGCCCTCGGCGTGCTGCTCACCCTGGCGCTGATCGTCCGCAAGACCCCCGGCGCCATCCTGATCTCCATCGTGGTGATGACCGTCGTCGCGATGATCATCAACGCGATCGCCGACATCCCCTCCTGGGGTCTGACCACGCCCGAGTGGCCCGGCAACCCCGTCGCCACCCCCGACTTCGGCCTGGTCGGCGAGGTCAGCCTGTTCGGCGGGTTCGAGAAGGTCGGCATCCTGACCGGCGTGCTGTTCGTCTTCACCGTCCTGCTGTCGTGCTTCTTCGACGCGATGGGCACGATCATGGCGGTCAGCGACGAGGCGAAGCTGACCGACGGCGAGGGCCAGATGCCGGGCATCAACAAGGTCCTGTTCGTCGACGGCATCGCGGTCGCCGCGGGCGGCGCCAGCTCCGCCTCGGCCACGACCTGCTTCGTCGAGTCCACGGCCGGTGTCGGCGAGGGCGCGCGCACCGGTTTCGCGAACATCGTCAGCGGCGCGCTGTTCGCCGTGGCGCTGTTCCTCACGCCGGTTGCCACGATGGTGCCGTCCCAGGCGGCCACCCCGGCGCTGGTCGCGGTCGGCTTCCTGATCCTGGCCGGCTCGATCCGGGAGATCGACTGGAGCGACTTCACGATCGCCGTCCCGGCCTTCGTGACGATGCTGATGATGCCGTTCACCTACTCGATCACCAACGGCATCGGCATGGGCTTCATCGCCTTCTCGGTGCTGCGCCTGGCGGCCGGACGGGGCCGGGAGGTCCCGGTCACCATGTACGTGGTGTCGGCGGTGTTCGCCTTCTACTACCTGATGCCGGCCCTGGGCCTCACCTGACCGGCGGGGGCTCCACCGCCGAGGTGACCCCGTAGAACCGTTCCGTCTCCTCCACGGCGGACTGGAACCGCTCGTCGAAGTCATCGCGAATGAGCGTCCGGACGACATAGTCCTGGACGCTCATTCCCCTTTTCGCCGCGTGGTGCCGGAGCCGGTCGAGCAGCTCCCCGTCTATGCGCAGGCTGAGCACAGTGGTCCCCATGGGCACGAGGGTCGCCCCCGCCGACCGGGTGATGCTCCGGTTTCCGATAACAGGTCACTCGTACGGGTGAAGTGCGGGTTTCAGTGGCGGGAGTCACGGGCACGCGGCCGGGTGAGCGGTGGTATTTCGCGAGACTAATGAGTTACGCTAAGGAACATGCCGGACCTCAAGCATGGCGACGACGCCGCCGCCGTGAACTCCCTGCGCTCCGCCGTGATGCGGTTGTCCCGTCGGCTCAAGCACCAGCGGGTCGACGAGTCGCTCAGCCCGACCGAGATGTCGGTGCTGGGCACCCTGGCCACCTGCGGCAGCGCGACCCCGGGCGAGCTGGCCCGCAAGGAACACGTCCAGCCGCCCTCGATGACCCGCATCGTGGCGCTTCTGGAGGCCAAGGGACTGGTCCGTCTGGAGCCGCATCCGGAGGACCGGCGCCAGAAGGTCGTGACGCAGACCGAACAGGCCGTGGTGATGCTCGAGGAGAGCCGCCGCAAGCGGAACGCGTTCCTGGCCACGCTGGTCGAGGGACTCGACGAGGACGAGTGGGCGAAACTGCGCGCCGCCGCCCCCGTCCTGGAGAAGCTCGCACACCGGTAAGCAGTCATCGCGAGGAGGCGAACCTTTTTGAGTACGGGACCCGGAGCAGCTTCCGCCCCCGCACCCGACGGCCACGACGACCCGACCGCCCCCGACACCCCTCGCCGGACCCGGACGTCGATGTTCGCCTCCCTGAAGGTCAGGAACTACCGCCTGTTCTTCGCGGGGCAGGTCGTCTCCAACATCGGCACGTGGATGCAGCGCATCGCCCAGGACTGGCTGGTGCTCAGCCTCACCGGCTCGTCGGCCGCGGTGGGCATCACCACGGCCCTGCAGTTCCTGCCGATGCTGCTCTTCGGCCTCTACGGCGGCGTCCTCGTCGACCGCCTGCGCAAGCGCCCCACGCTGCTGGTCACCCAGTCGTCCATGGCCGTCACCGCGCTCTTCCTCGCCGTCCTCACCCTGACCGGCCACGTCCAGGTCTGGCACGTCTACGTCGCCGCCTTCGCGATGGGCCTGGCGACCGTCGTCGACAACCCCGCCCGCCAGTCCTTCGTCTCCGAGCTGGTCGGCCGGGACCAGCTCCAGAACGCGGTCAGCCTCAACTCGGCCAACTTCCAGTCCGCCCGCCTGGTCGGCCCCGCCGTCGCCGGCGTGATGATCACCGGGGTGGGCACCGGCTGGGCGTTCCTCGCCAACGGCCTGTCCTTCGTCGCGCCGCTCACCTGCCTGCTGCTGATGCGCGCCCGCGACCTGCACGCCGTCCAGCGCGCCCCGCGCGGCAAGGGCCAGCTCCGGGAGGGCCTGCACTACGTCGCGGGGCGCCCCGAGCTGATCTGGACGATCGTGCTGGTCGGCTTCATCGGCACCTTCGGCTTCAACTTCCCGGTCTTCCTGTCCGCCTTCGCCGACGACGTCTTCGACGCGGGGGCCGGTGCCTACAGCCTCTTCAACACCCTCATGGCCGTCGGCTCGGTCACCGGCGCCCTGCTCGCCGCCCGGCGCGGCACGGCCCGGCTGCGCGTGCTGATCGCGGCGGCGCTGGCCTTCGGCACCCTGGAGATCGTGGCGGCGACGGTGCCCGCGCTGTGGCTGTTCGCGCTGCTGATGGTCCCGATAGGCCTCTTCAGCATGACGGTCAACGTCACCGCCAACACCAGCATCCAGATGTCCACCGACCCGGCCATGCGGGGCCGCGTCATGGCCCTGTACATGATGGTCTTCCTCGGCGGCTCCCCGGTCGGCGCCCCGATCGTCGGCTGGGTCACCGACACCTACGGCGCCCGGGTCGGCTTCGCCGCGGGCGGCGCGGTGGCCGCCACGGCCGCGCTCGTCATCGGCCTGGTCCTGGCCCGCGTCGGCAACCTGCGCCTGTCGGTCGGCTGGCACCGGGGGCACCCGCGGGTGCGGTTCGTACCGCGCGAGCGGCGCGAGGAGCTGGCACCGGCGGCGTGACCCGGTGCGCGCGGGCCGGTGCGCGCGGGCCGGTCGCGGGGGCGGGCACGCCGGGCAGACTGTGGCCCATGAGACTGTTCGCCGCCGTACTGCCCCCGGAGGACGTCGCCGCCGCCCTCGCCGCCGAGGTGGCCGCGTTGCGCAGGCTGCCCGGCGCGGACGGGCTGCGCTGGACGGGCCGCCCCGGCTGGCACCTCACGCTCGCCTTCTACGGGGAGGTCGACGACGCCCTCGTACCGGATCTGTCGGCCCGGCTGGAGCGGGCCGCCCACCGCACCGCGCCCTTCGGGCTGGCGTTGCGCGGCGGCGGCCAGTTCGGGCACGGGCGGGCCCTGTGGGCGGGCGCGGAGGGCGACCTGGCGACGCTGCGGCTGCTCGCGGACCGCGCGGAGGCGGCGGGGCGCAAGGCGGGCGTCGCGATGGGCGAGCACCGGCGCTACCAGCCCCACCTGACGGTGGCCCGCGGCCGGGCGGCGTACGACGTGCGGCCGTACGTCGAGGCCCTGCACGGCTTCACGGGCCCCGCCTGGACCGTGACCGACCTGGCGCTGGTGCGCAGCAACCTGCCGAGGTTTGGGGTGCCGGGCGAGCAGCCCCGTTACGAGACGGTCGCCCGCAGCCCGCTCGGCGCCGCCGGTTAGGCTCGGGGCGTGGACCCGAAGACCCGTAACCGGATCATGGCCGGTGTGCTCGTGCTGATGCTCGTCGTGGTGGCGGTGGCGGCGGCCCTCGGCTGAGCGGCCGTGCGGCGGCCGCCACCCCCGCTCACGCCGCTACCAGGCGAACGCCTCCGGCGAGGGACCCGGACCCGGGAAGACCTCGTCGAGGCCGGCCAGCAGCTCGTCCGACAGCTCCAGCTCCACGGCCCGCAGCGCCGACGCGAGCTGCTCGGCGGTGCGCGGACCGACGATCGGGCCGGTCACGCCGGGCCGGGTCAGCAGCCACGCCAGTGCGGCCTCGCCGGGCTCCACGCCGTGCTTGTCGAGCAGGTCCTCGTACGCCTGGACCTGCGCCCGCTTCGCCGGGTCGGCCAGGGTGTCGGCGGCCCGTCCGGAGGCACGGCGCCCGCCCTGGACCTCCTTCTTGATCACGCCGCCGAGCAGCCCGCCGTGCAGCGGCGACCACGGGATGACGCCGAGGCCGTAGTCCTGCGCGGCCGGGATGACCTCCATCTCGGCACGGCGCTCGGCCAGGTTGTACAGGCACTGCTCGCTGACCAGGCCGATGGTGCCGCCGCGCCGGGCGGCGGTCTCGTTGGCCTGGGCGATCTTGTAGCCGGGGAAGTTCGAGGAACCGGCGTAGAGGATCTTGCCCTGCTGCACCAGCGTGTCGATGGCCTGCCAGATCTCGTCGAAACCGGTGGCGCGGTCGATGTGGTGGAACTGGTAGAGGTCGATGCGATCGGTCCGCAGCCGCTTGAGGCTGGCGTCGACCGCCCGCCGGATGTTCACGGCGGACAGCTTGTCGTGGTTGGGCCACGCCTCGCCGTCGGCGCCCATGTTGCCGTACACCTTGGTGGCGATCACGGTCCTGTCGCGCCGGTCGCCGCCCTGGGCGAACCAGTTGCCGATGATCTCCTCGGTGCGGCCCTTGTTCTCGCCCCAGCCGTACACGTTGGCGGTGTCGAAGAAGTTGATGCCGGCGTCCAGCGCCGCGTCCATGATCGCGTGGCTGTCGGCCTCGTCGGTCTGCGGACCGAAGTTCATCGTCCCGAGGACGAGCCGGCTGACCTTGAGTCCTGTGCGTCCGAGCTGCGTGTACTCCATGGTCCCCAAGCCAACGGCTTGGAGTGCGCTCCAGGCAAGCGGGTTCGGTCGGTCAGTCGCGGGGGAAGGCGTCGGTCCGGAGGGTGAGGCCGAGGACGGTGCCGGTGAGGTCCAGTTCCTGTCCGAAGGCGACGCGGGTCTCGGTCGTGTAGTCGCCGTCCTTGGGGTGCGTGAAGATGTGACAGCGGCCCTGGTACGGGTCGGCGATGAGGTAGAGGGGGACCTCGGCGGTGGCGTAGGCGAGCTTCTTGGGGCCGTAGTCGTTGGCGGCGGTGCCTTTGGAGATGACCTCGGCCACGAACTCGACGTCCTGGAAGCGCCAGTGGCCCGTTTCGTCCTGCTCCGCTCCGTCGCGGAGCTTGGCCACGTCGGGGCAGAAAGCGTTGCCGAGTCCCGGGAAGTCGATGCGGACGTCCGATAGAAGTTCGACGTCCATGCCGAAGCGGTCTTCGATGGATCGTTCGATACGGCGGATGATTTTGTGGTGGGTGCTGCGCTGCGGTGTCATGTGGACGTTGCCCCCGACGATCTCGACCCTGAATCCTTCGGGGACGGGCATCCGCTCCAGGCGCTCGAACCATTCGTCTAGGCGCTGGGTGTTGGCGTCGGCCATGTCGATCCTGTCGTCAACGACGGTCATCGTGGCACTCCTCCCCGGCTGTCCCACGGGCGAGAGCAGCCGTGCGGTACAACGATACGCACGGTGACTTGGGCACGGGAGGACGCGCATATGCCAGAGCGGGACCGGGACCGCACCGACCACCTCGTCGCCCTCGTCCGGCGACACCTCGGCGACGGCAACGTGCTCGGCGTCTACGCGCACGGCTCCGCCACCCTCGGCGGCCTGCGCCCGCACAGCGACCTCGACCTCCTCGCCGTGGTACGGCACCCCACGACGCACGCGCAACGCGCCACGCTCACGGAAGAGTTGCTGAAGCTGTCCGGCGGCGAAGGGCGCCGCCCCGTCGAGCTGATCGTCGTCGTCCACGGCGACGTCCGGCCGTGGGGCTATCCGCCCCGCCGGGACTACCTCTACGGCGAGTGGCTGCGCGAAGCCTACGAGCGCGGCCACGTGCCCGAGCCGGAGGACGACCCCGACCTCGCCCCGCTCCTGACCATGGTGCTGCGCGCCGACGCCCCGCTGCACGGCCCGCCGCCCGCGACCCTGCTCGACCCCGTGCCGCCCGCCGACCTGCGGCGGGCGATCACCGCCGGGGTGCCGGAGCTGACGGCCGGGCTGGAGACGGACACCCGCAACGTCCTGCTCACCCTCGCCCGGATCTGGAGCACGCTCGCCACCGGCGGGATCCGGTCGAAGGACGCGGCGGCCGACTGGGCCCTCGCCCGGCTGCCCGCCGCGCACCGGCCGCCCCTGGCCCACGCCCGCGCCGTCTACGTCGGGGACGAGCGGGAGGACTGGAGGGGCCGGGCGGTGCGCCCCTGTGCCGACCGCCTGGTCCGGGAGATTCGGACGGCCTACGGGGCGGGGGAGTAGGGCCCGCCCAGCCCCCACCCCTCGTGCATCGCCTCCGCGAACGCGCCCGCGATCTTGTGCTCGCCGCTCTCGCCGGGATGCGTGCCGTCGTAGGTGTCGACGTGGAAGTCGTACGACTTCGGTGGCGGGACCAGCAGCAGAGAGGAGCCCGGTTCGTCGAGGTCGGCGACCGTCTTCGCGAGGAGGTCGTTGAAGCGGTGGACCTGCTCGGCGAAGGGCTCGTCGGTGTCCGCCCGGACGTTGTGCAGCACCGGCATCACGGCCATGCGGACCCGCGGGTCGGCCGACCGCGCGTGGGCCACGAAGGCGCGGACGTTGTCGGCGGTCTGCTCGGCGTTGGTGTAGAAGCCGAGGTCGATCAGGCCGAGCGAGACCAGGAGCACGTCCGCGCGGCAGGACCGTACCGTCTCGCCGATCAGCGGGGTCATGTGGTGCCAGCCCTCGCCCCAGCCGGCCAGGTGGGCGCGGGGGAAGCCGGGGTCGGCGTAGGCGTACGAGGTCGGCTCGTCCGTCGACGGGTCGTGCAGCGTCTCGCGCGGGCCGACGAACGTGAACGGGCGGCCGTAGGAGTCGCGCAGGTGCTGCCACATGCGGTAGCGCCACGTGTGTTCGCCGGCGCTCCCGATCGTCATGGAGTCACCGACGAACATGAACCTGAGCATCCGCTCATCATGGACGATCACCCCGGCCGGCGCGATGTGAGCCCGACCACGCACGGTGACCGCCGGCGTGAACGCCCGTGCGGGATGGCAGGCTTGGGCGCATGCGCCGATCTCTCGCCGTCCTCGCCTCGGCCCTCCTCGTGGGCGCGTTCGCCGTGCCCGCCTCCGCCGCCGACGGGGACGACGGGAGCGGCGGGTTCACGATCCGGGACCCGCGCATCACGGAGTCCAGCGGCCTCGCCGCCTCCCGCCTGCACCCCGGCGTCTACTGGACGCACAACGACCAGGACAACGGCCCCTACCTCTACGCCGTCGACGGCGCCACCGGCGAGACCGTCGCCCGCGTCGCGCTCTCCGGCGTGGGCACGCCCCGGGACATCGAGGCGATCTCCGTCGGACCGGGCAACAGGATCTTCGTCGGCGACATCGGCGACAACCTCGGCGGCACCTGGCCCTACGTGTGGATCTACGAGCTGCCCGAGCCGACCGAGCTGAAGGACCAGACGGTCAAGGCGACGCAGTACGTGGTGAAGTACGCGGACGGCGCGCGCGACGCCGAGTCGATGGCCGTCCACCCGAAGACCGGGCGGGTCTACCTGATCGACAAGAACGAGGACGGCGGGCACCTGTACGAGGGCCCGGCGAAGCTCTCCGCCTCGGGGACGAACGTCTTCCGGCGCGCCGCCCCCGTCGAGCTGTGGGCCACCGACGCCGCCTTCTCCCCCGACGGCGGGACGCTCGCCGTACGCGGGTACCTCGGGGGCGTCTGGTACGACTGGAACGGCGGGAAGATCCAGCGCAAGGGGCGGATCAGCGTGCCCCTGGGGCAGGGCGAGTCCGTCACCTACACGCCCGACGGCGCGAAGCTGCTGCTCGGCATGGAGGGCGCGAACAGCCCCGTCAAGGCCGAGGACGCGCCCGGAGGGGGCGGCGGATCGGGCGGCGGCTCCGACGCGTCCGGCACGGGCGGGGACGCGGACGGAGCCGACGGTCCGGGCGGCGACACCCTCAAGATCGGGGCGGTCGGACTGCTCGTCGTGGTCGCCTTCTTCGGGCTACGCCGACTGTTCCGGCGGGGCTGAGCCGGCGGGGGCGTCGGCGGCGCGCCGCGCGGCCACCAGCACCTCCAGCCCGTCCAGGACGCGCTGCAGCCCGAACTCGAAATGGTCGAAGCCGGTGCCGAAGGCGTCCTCGGAGAGGGAGGCCAGGACGGGATAGCGCCCGCTGGTCATGGCCTTCACCAGCACCGGCTCCTGGGCCTGCCAGAACTGCGCGTCCGTCATCCCGGAGCGGCGCTCGGCCTCCTCCTGGTACACCTGCGTGCGGGCGGCGCCGACCACGTACCCGTCGATCATGATGATCGCCGAGATCAGCTCGGGGTCGGTCAGGCCCATCGGCTTGATCCGGGTGAGCACCTTCTCCATCCCGTCCAGGGCGGCCGGGCCGAGGACCGGGCGGGACTGGTTGACCTCCAGCAGCCAGGTGTGGCGGCGGTAGAGGGCCAGGGTGGCGTGGCCGAGGGCCTCCAGCGCGGAGCGCCACCCGCCGTCCCCGAGGTCACCGGGGTCCTCGGAGGTGCGCTGCACGCGGTCCAGCATCAGGTCGATCAGCTCGCCCTTGCCGGGGACGTAGCGGTACAGCGACATCGTGCCGGTGCCCAGCTCCGTGGCGATCCGGCGCATCGAGACCGCGCCGAGCCCCTCGCGGTCCGCGACCTCGACGGCGGCCTCCACGATCCGTTCCAGCGTCAGACCGGGGCGGGGCCCCCGGCTGGGCCGCCGGCCGGTGTCCCACAACAGTTCGAGGGTGCGGCCGATGTCGCCGCTGCCGCTGGTCTCCGTGCCGCTCGCCATGGGGTCAGTCTAGGACCGCGCGAAAAAACTGGGTACGGCGTACGCGTAATCGGGTACGGTGTACTCAGTAAGGAATCGAGAGGGGGACCCATGAGCGACGGACACGCGGTACGGGCCGAGGGGCTTCAGAAGCGGTACGGCGGCAGACGCGCCCTCGACGGCTTCGACCTGGCCGTCCGCGAGGGCACCGTGCACGGCCTGCTGGGGCCGAACGGCGCGGGCAAGACCACCGCGGTGCGCATCATGTCCACGCTGATCCGGCTGGACGGGGGACGGGCCGAGGTGGCCGGACTGGACGTGGCCCGGCGGCCACGCGAGGTGCGGGCGCGGATCGGGCTGACCGGGCAGTACGCGGCCGTGGACGAGGTGCTCACCGGCCGGCAGAACCTGGAGATGTTCGGGCGGCTGTTCCACCTGGGCGGCCGGCGGGCCAGGCTGCGGGCCGCCGAGCTGCTGGAGCGGTTCGACCTGACCGACGCCGCCGACCGGGGCGTCGCCAAGTACAGCGGCGGCATGCGGCGCCGCCTCGACCTGGCGGCGTCGATGATCCTCGCGCCGTCCGTGCTGTTCCTGGACGAGCCGACGACCGGCCTCGACCCGCGCAGCCGCGGCGAGGTCTGGGACTCGGTGCGGGCCCTGGTGGCGGGCGGCACGACGGTGCTGCTGACCACGCAGTACCTGGACGAGGCCGACAAGCTCGCCTCCCGCATCACCGTCATCGACCAGGGCCGGTCCATCGCCGACGACACCCCGGACGGACTGAAGGACCTCGTCGGCGGCGATCGCGTCGAGGTCCAGGTCGCCGAACGGGCGGACATCCCGAGGGCGGTGAAGGTGGTCGCCCGGGTCTGCGACGGCGAACCCGAGGCCGACGAGGAGACACTGCGCGTGCACGCCCCCGTCACCGACCGGGTGGCCGCGCTGACCGAGGTGGCGCGCACCCTCCAGGACGAGGGGGTCGCGGTGGAGGACATCGGGCTGCGCAGGCCGAGCCTCGACGACGTGTTCCTGCGCCTGACCGGACACCGCACGAGCCCGCAGCGCGCGGAGAAGGAGGCGGTGGCGGCATGAGCGCCCTCGACCCGGCGGCCGGGACGGGCGGCGAGCGCGGCCGGCTGTACTGGCCGCTCGCCGACTGCGGCAACATCGTCCGCCGCGGCCTGACCCACTATCAGCGCCAGCCCGTCAACATCGCCTGGCAGCTGGGCTTCCCGATCCTGTCGGTCCTCCTGTACGGCTACGTCTTCGGCAGCGCGATGACCGTGCCCGGCGGCGGGGACTACAAGGACTTCCTGATGCCCGGCATGTTCGTGATGACCATGGCCTTCGGCTTCATCAACACCGCGACCGTCGTCGTCCACGACTCCACCAAGGGCGTCATCGACCGCTTCCGCTCCATGCCGATGTCGTCGTCGGCGGTGGTGGCCGGGCGGGGGGTCACGGACCTGGTCGTCGCCTGTGCCGAGCTGGCCATCATGATGCTGACGGCGCTGGCCATGGGCTGGCGGCCGGACGGCGGCTGGGGCTTCGCCGCCGCGTTCGGGCTGCTGCTGTGGCTGCGGTTCGCGCTGATCTGGATCGGCGTGTGGCTCGGACTGCTCGTCCCCAACCCGGAGGCCGCGGGCGGCCTGTTCGCGGTGGCCTTCCCGCTGACGATGATCTCCAGCATCTTCGTCGCCCCGCAGCTCATGCCCGACTGGCTGGGCTGGATGGCCGCCTGGAACCCGATCTCTTCCACGGCCGCGGCGGCCCGCGAGCTGTTCGGCACGCCCGTCGGCGGCGGCGACTCGTGGGTGGAGCAGCACGCGCTGCTGATGGCGGGCGTGTGGCCGGTGGTGCTGACGGCCGTCTTCCTGCCGCTGGCGGTACACCGGTTCCAGCGGCTCAGCCGGTAGCGGCGGGGAAGCGCGAGGGGCGCCCGGCGAAATGCCGGGCGCCCCTCACGGTCGTACCGAGAGCGTGGTGATCAGAGCTTCTCGATCACGTAGTCGACGCACTTCGTCAGCGCCTCGACGTCCGCCGGGTCGATCGCCGGGAACATGGCGACGCGCAGCTGGTTGCGGCCCAGCTTGCGGTACGGCTCGGTGTCGACGACGCCGTTGGCGCGCAGCACCTTGGCGACTGCGGCGGCGTCGATGTCGTCGGAGAAGTCGATGGTGCCGATGACCTGCGACCGCTTGGCCGGGTCCGAGACGAACGGGGTGGCGTACTTGGATTCGTCCGCCCAGGTGTACAGGCGGGACGAGGAGTCCTTGGTGCGGCCGGTGGTGAAGTCCAGGCCGCCCTGGCCGTTCATCCACTCCAGCTGCTCGTTGAGAAGGAACAGGGTGGCGAGCGCCGGGGTGTTGTACGTCTGGTTCTTGCGGGAGTTGTCGATCGCCGTGGGCAGCGAGAAGAACTCCGGGACGTGCCGGCCGGACGCGTGGACCCGCTCGGCGCGCTCGATCGCGGCCGGGGAGAAGACGCCGATCCACAGGCCGCCGTCGGAGGCGAAGGACTTCTGCGGGGCGAAGTAGTAGACGTCGGTCTCGGCGATGTCGACGGGCAGGCCGCCGGCGCCGGACGTCGCGTCGACCAGCACGAGGGCGTTCTCGTCGGCCCCGGCGACCCGCTCGATCGGCATGGCGACGCCGGTCGAGGTCTCGTTGTGCGTGAACGCGTACACGTCCACGCCGGCCTCGGCGCGCGCCTCGGGGTGCGTGCCCGGGTCGGAGGAGACCACGGTCGGCTCGGCCAGCCACGGGGCGAGCTTGGCGGCCTTGGCGAACTTGGAGGAGAACTCGCCGAAGGTCAGGTGCTGCGACTTGTTCTCGATCAGGCCGTGCGTCGCGACGTCCCAGAACGCGGTGGAGCCGCCGTTGCCGAGGACCACCTCGTAGCCGTCGGGGAGCCGGAACAGCTCGGAGATGCCCTCACGGACCTTGCCGACCAGGTTCTTGACCGGGGCCTGGCGGTGGGAGGTGCCGAGCAGGGACGTACCGGTGGCGGCCAGGGCGTCCAGCGCCTGAACCCGCACCTTGGAGGGACCCGCGCCGAATCGACCGTCCGCGGGCTTGATGTCAGCAGGAATCTGGATCTCAGCCACGTCCCGGAGCGTATCCCGTCGGCGAAACCGGACGGCGACATGTCCGTCCGATGAGACGAGATCTCCGCCTTGCGGACCTGTGGAGAGCTACGAGAGCCCATCCTGGTCGCATGACCGATCTGGAGGCAGCACTGCGCGGGGCCGTCCGGGGCGAGGTCGGATGCGACGTCACCTCCCGGGCGCTGACCACCATGGACGCGTCCAACTACCGGCGGGTGCCGCTCGGCGTGGTGGCGCCGAGGGACGCCGACGACGTGGCGGCCGTGCTGGAGGTGTGCCGGGAGCGGGGTGTGCCGGTCGTGGCACGCGGCGGCGGCACGTCGATCGCGGGCCAGGCGACCGGCACGGGCGTGGTCCTGGACTTCACCCGGCACATGAACCGGCTGCTCTCGCTGGACCCGGACGCGCGCACCGCCGTCGTCCAGCCGGGCCTGGTCCTCGACCGGCTCCAGGAGGCCGCCGCCCCGCACGGCCTGCGCTTCGGCCCCGACCCCTCCACCCACGGCCGCTGCACGCTCGGCGGCATGATCGGCAACAACGCGTGCGGCTCCCACTCGGTGGCGTGGGGCACGACGGCCGACAGCGTGCGCGAGCTGTCGGTGCTCACCGCGCGGGGACGGTCCCTGCGGCCGGGGCGGGACTGGGCGGGGGCGCCACCGGGCCTGCGGGAGCTGGTCGACGGCGACCTGGCCCGGCTGCGCACCGGCTTCCCGGACCTGCCCCGCCGCATCTCCGGCTATGCGCTGGACGCGCTGCTGCCGGAGCGGGGCGCGGACGTGGCCCGCTCCTTCTGCGGCTCGGAGGGCACGCTGGGCGTGCTGACCGAGGCCGTGGTCGGCCTGGTCGAGGCACCGAGGGCACGCGCGCTGGCGGTGCTGGGCTACGCCGACGAGGCCGGGGCGGCCCAGGCGGCGGCCGGGCTGCTGCCCCTCGGGCCGCTGACGGTGGAGGGCATGGCGGTGGACCTGGTGCCGTCCCCGTCGGCGGCCGGGCTGCCGCGGGGCGGGGCCTGGCTGTTCGTGGAGACGGGCGGCGGTACGGCGGCCCAGGCGCGCGCGCGGGCCCAGGCGGTGGTCCGGGCGGCCGACGTCGTCGACGCGCTGGTGGTGACCGACCCGGCGAGGCAGCGGGCACTGTGGCGTATCCGGGAGGACGCGAGCGGTACGGCGACGCGGATGCCGGACGGCACGGAGGCGTGGCCCGGCTGGGAGGACTGCTCGGTGCCGCCCGCCCGGCTGGGCGCCTACCTGCGGGACTTCCGGAGCCTGCTCGCCGCCCACGGCCTGCGCGGCACGCCCTACGGCCACTTCGGCGACGGCTGCATCCACGTCCGCGTCGACTTCGACCTGCTCACGGACCCCGGGGTGGCCCGCTTCCGCCGCTTCTCCGAGGAACTGGCCGACCTCGTCGTGGCGCACGGCGGCTCCCTCTCCGGGGAGCACGGCGACGGGCAGGCGCGGGCCGAGCTGCTGCCGAGGATGTACGGCGAGGAGACGGTGGCCCTCTTCGAGCGGGCCAAGGCCGTCTGGGACCCGGACGACCTCCTCAACCCGGGAACGCTGGTCCGCCCGGCGCCGCTCGACGCGAACCTCCGCTTCGCCGTCCTGCCGCGCGAGCCGGTGGACGTGGAGTTCGGCTACCCCGCCGACGGCGGCGACTTCTCGGCGGCGGTGCGCCGCTGCGTCGGGGTCGCCAAGTGCCGTACGACGTCGGTGTCCGGCCCGGCGGTGATGTGCCCGTCGTTCCGGGCGACGGGCGACGAGGAGCACTCGACGCGCGGGCGCGCCCGCCTGCTGCACGAGATGCTCGCCGGGGAGCTGGTGACGGACGGCTGGCGCTCCACGGAGGTCCGCGACGCCCTGGACCTGTGCCTGTCCTGCAAGGGCTGCCGCTCCGACTGCCCGGTCGGGGTCGACATGGCCACGTACAAGGCGGAGTTCCTGCACCACCACTACGCGGGCCGGCGCCGGCCCGCCGCCCACTACGCGATGGGGTGGCTGCCGGTGTGGCTGCGCTGGGCGGCGCGGACCCGGACGGCGCCGGTCGTCAACGCCCTCGCCCGAGTGGGGCCGTTGGCGGCGGTGGCGAAACGGCTGGGCGGGATCGCGGCCGAGCGCCAGGTGCCGCGACTGGCGGGGGAGACGTTCAGCCGGTGGTGGCGCGGGCGCGGCGGGCCCGGCGGCGAGGGCGAGCTGGTGGTGCTGTGGCCCGACACGTTCACCGAGCACCTGTCGCCGTCCGTGGGCCGGGCGGCCGTACGGGTGCTGGAGGCGGCGGGACTGCGGGTGGTGCTGCCGCCGACGCTGCGGGGGCGGGCCGTCGGGGACGGTGCCTCCCGGTCGGCGGCCGCCCTGCTGGCCGCCCGCCGGGGCCGGGTCTGCTGCGGACTGACGTACGTGTCGACGGGCCAGCTGGACCGGGCCCGCGCGGTGCTGCGCCGCACGCTGGACCTGATGGCCCCCGTGCTGGAGACGGCGGCACCGGTCGTCGTCCTGGAGCCGAGCTGTGCCGCCGCGCTCCGCACCGACCTGCCGGAACTGCTCCACGACGATCCGCGTGCCGCCCGGCTCGCCGCCCGCGTCCTCACCTTCGCCGAGGCGCTGGAACGCCACGCGCCCGGCTGGACGCCGCCCGCCGTGGACCGTCCGGTCACCGGCCAGACCCACTGCCACCAGCACGCGGTCCTCGGCGACGCCGCCGACCGCCGGCTGCGCGAGTCGGCGGGCCTGACCGGCGAGCTGAGCGGCGGCTGCTGCGGTCTCGCCGGCGACTTCGGTTTCGCGGACGGCCACTACGAGGTCTCGGCCGCCTGCGCCGAGGAGCGGCTGCTCCCGGCGGTGCGCGAGGCGCCCGACGGGGCGGTGGTCCTGGCGGACGGCTTCTCGTGCCGGACCCAGCTGGAGCAGCTGGCGGGGGTGCGGGGGCGGCACCTGGCGGAGGTGCTGGCGGAAGGGCTGGAGGCCGGGGACGGCCGCGGCGCCGGGTGACCGGCCGTGCCCGGGCTCGGCACCCGGTACAGGTCCGCGAGGGCAGCACACCGGGTGCGCGTGCCTGTCCGTACGGACCTGGACGGGGCGGGCGCGGACGGGATGCAATGGCGGGCCACGAGCCGGAAGGGGGCACCATCGTGCGTCTGCGCAGAAGTGCTTCACGCCCGCACGGGACGCAGGACCCCGCGCACGCGGAGCGCGAGGGCGCGCTCGTCCTCGCCGACCGGCCGTCGGCCGCCACGATGACCGCGCTTCAGGGCAGGGCGGGCAACGACGCCGTCGCCCGGTGGAGGCAGCGGTCCGCCCCGGCGGGCGGCGCCGCGCCGGTGCAGCGCGCGCTGGACCCCGCGCCCGAGCGGCTGGAGCACTACCTCGACGCGATGGAGAAGCCCGGCGGCGAGCGCGACGCCATGCCCGCCAAGAACTCCGCGGCCCTGACCGAACTGGGCCGTGCCATCCCCGGACAGCTCGTCCAGCTGGAGGAGCAGACCGGGGACTACGAGCCGAACGCCAAGGACTCGATGGGCGGGGAGCCGGAGGCCGGCGGGAGGTTCCAGAACCTCTACGGCCGGGACGAGCACGGCAGCGTCGCGGTGATGATGGAGAACTACCGCTCCAAGAAGGAGAAGTACACGGCGAGCGAGGCGTTCATCCACCAGTGGTCCCGGGCCAACGCCCTCTTCGAGAGCGGCGGCCCGGTCAAGTCGAAGGCCGCCACCAAGGAACTCGGCAACCGGACCGATCCGGGCCGGCTGCCGGACCGGCTGCCGGACAGCATCTTCCGGCAGAACGTCTCCGGCCCCCGGGCCAAGGAGGTCCTGAACGCCCTGCTGCCGGAGGGCCGGTCGGAGCTGAGCTTCACCGCGCAGGGCGACCGGGCGGCGTACGACGCCGTCATGGCGACCGTCAACGGCAAGTCGACGCTGAACATCGTGCGCACGTTCAACGAACTCCACGGCCTGTCCGGCACCGCCGCCCACCGCATCACGGGCGGCCGCGTGAAGCGCGACGGGAACGGCAACTTCCAGCTGCGGTTCGACATCACCCACGGCTGACGCCCCCGGGTCCCGCGCCGGCGGATCAGGCCGGCGACGGGCGGGTCACGCGGTAGCGGAGGTGGGTGACGCCGGAGGCGAAGGTGCGGGTCCCGGCGAGTTCGAGGTCCACCCGGCGCTCGTGGTGGGGGAAGTACGGGGTGCCGCCGCCGACCAGTACCGGATAGACCATGAGCCGGTACTCGTCGATCAGGTCCGACGCGGCGGCCTCGGCGGCGAGGGCGGCGCCGCCGATCGCGATCTGGCCGTCCCCGGGTTCGGCCCGCAGCCGCTCGATCTCCTGAGCCAGACTCCCGGTGGCCAGCCGGGCGTTTCCCCGCACCGCGGACAGCGTGGTGGAGAACACCACCTTGGGCAGCGGGTTCCACAGCGCGGTCCACTCGCGCTCGGCGTCGTCGAGGGGGGTGTCCTGGCCGGCGGTCTCCCAGTACAGCATCGTCTCGTACAGCCGTCGTCCCAGCAGGTGGACGTCGACCTGCCGGATGTCGTCGATCCAGAAGCGGAAGACCTCCGGGTCGGGTCCCGACCAGTCGATGCCGCCGTCCGGTCCGGCGATGTAGCCGTCGAGCGAGGTGTTCATCGAGTAGGTCACGCTGCGCATGGAACATCCTCCTCGGTACGGGGCGACCGTTTCCGACCGTACGCCCGTGACACCCCTGCCGCCCGGGACACTCCCACAAGCGGTACGTCAGGGTGCCGTCTCGCCCCGGATCAGCGGACCGCACACCGGCTGGACGTCCTCGGGGAGGTCGTCCGGGGCGCACCAGCGGGCCTCCAGGATCTCGAAGGGGTCCAGGCGCAGCTCGCCGCCGAGCAGGCGGGCCTCGTAGGCCACCTCCAGGCGGGTACGCAGGCCGCTGTTCAGCATCACCAGGCGGCCCACCTCCACGTCGAGGTTGGTCTCCTCCCGGACCTCGCGGACCACGGTCCGGCGGAAGTCCTCGCCCTGGTGCGCGAAGCCGCTCGGCAGACCCCACTGGCGGCCCGGCGGCCACATCCGGTGCTTGAGGAGCAGGACCCGTCCCTCGTCGTCCCGTACGACGCCGGTCACGCCGACCACGAACTTGGCGTTCACGAGCCACATGACGCGGCTCTGCACGGGGCGCAGGAGGCGCCACAGGCGGGTCAGGAGTCGTCTCACAGAGGGACGGTACCCGGTCGGTGCCGGGGGCCCGTCGGGTGCGTCCCGCTCGCCCGGCGGAGGTCCGCCGAGGATGTCCGTTGACATCCGCGCTCCCCGCCCGCGACAGTTGCGTAAGTGGCTATACGCCTGACCGAGTCCAGCAGGGTGGACCCTGTCGTGCAGTACGATGAACCAAGCCTGCCCTCATACCGTCCCGGAGCCCACGTGAGCACCCCCAGCGCCACCCCCGGCACCCCGTCCCCGGCCCCCGCACCCGTGGTGGGCGCCGGCGCGGTCCCCGCCACCGGCCACGGGCCCGCGCCGGACGACGCCCCGGGCGGCCGGTGGGGCGCCCTCGGCCCCGTCGGGCTGGTCCTCGCCGGCGGGCTGTCCGTGCAGTTCGGCGCCGCGCTCGCGGTGAGCCTCATGCCCCGGGCGGGCGCGCTCGGCGTGGTGACGCTGCGGCTGGTCGTGGCCGCCGTCGTGCTGCTGCTGGTGTGCCGCCCCCGGCTGCGCGGGCACTCGCGGGCCGACTGGGGCACGGTCGTCGTCTTCGGCATCGCCATGGCCGGCATGAACGGCCTCTTCTACCAGGCCGTCGACCGCATCCCCCTCGGCCCCGCCGTCACCCTGGAGGTGCTCGGCCCGCTCGCCCTGTCCGTCTTCGCCTCCCGGCGCGCGATCAACCTGGTCTGGGCCGCGCTCGCCCTGGCCGGCGTCTTCCTGCTCAGCGGCGGCGGCTTCGACAGCCTCGACCCGGCCGGCGCCGCCTTCGCGCTCGGGGCGGGGGCCATGTGGGCGGCGTACATCGTCTTCAGCGCCCGCACCGGCCGCCGTTTCCCGCAGGCCGACGGGCTGGCCCTCGCGATGGCGGTCGGGGCGGTGCTGTTCCTGCCGCTGGGCATCGCCGAGTCGGGCGCCGAGCTGATCGACCCGGTGACGCTGGCGCTGGGCGCCGGAGTGGCGCTGCTCTCGTCCGTACTGCCCTACACGCTCGAACTCCTCGCCCTGCGCCGCCTGCCCGCGCCGACCTTCGCCATCCTCATGAGCCTGGAGCCCGCCATCGCCGCGGCGGCCGGTTTCCTCATCCTCGACCAGGCCCTGACCGCCACCCAGTCCGCCGCCATCGCCCTCGTCATCGCGGCCAGCATGGGCGCGGTGCGCACGCAGATGGGGCGGCGGCGGGTGAAGGCGGTCCCGGACCTGCCGTAGGGCCTGTCTGACAATTCGCGTCGTCGCCCGGAGGGCGGCCTCGCGGCGTCAGGTGCGTGCTCTCGGCGTGCCGGGCGTAGAGCCTCGTACTGGATGTACTCGGCTCTGCGCCCGGTGCGGCGAGAGTGCGTGCATGGCGTCGCGAGGCAGGCGGGAATTGTCAGACAGGCCCTAGGGCCCCGGCCCGGCCGTCACCCGCGGCGCATAGGCTGCGACCTTGGTCATCTCATCGGGATCATGGGGAGGGAACCGGTGAACCACACGGCCGAGGTCTTCCAGCCTCTGCAGGACGACGACCCGCGCGCGGTGGGCGGTTACCGTCTCGCCGCCCGGCTCGGGGCCGGCGGCATGGGGCGGGTCTACCTGTCGCACACCCAAGGCGGCCGGCCGGTCGCCCTCAAGGTCGTACGTCCGGAACTGGCCGACGACCCCGTCTTCCGGCGGCGGCTCGGGCGGGAGGTCGAGGCGGCCCGGCGGGTGAAGGGCGCCTACACCGCCGAACTGATCGACGCCGGACCGGACGGCGTACCGCCCTGGCTGGCCACGCTCTACGTGCCCGGCCCCTCCCTGTCCGACGCCGTCGCCCGCGGTGGCCCGCTGCCCGTGCCGGCCGTGCTGTGGCTGATGGCGGGGGTCGCCGAGGCGCTCCAGGCCATCCACGGCGCGGGGATCGTGCACCGGGACCTCAAGCCGTCCAACGTGCTGCTGGCCTCCGACGGGCCCCGCGTCATCGACTTCGGCATCGCGGTCGCCGCCGACAGCACCGCGCACACCGCCACGGGCACCGCCATCGGCACGCCCCAGTACATGGCGCCCGAGCAGGCGTCCGCCGGGGACGTCACGGCGGCGACCGACGTCTTCTCGCTGGGGCAGACGGCCGCGTTCGCGGCGCTGGGCAGGCCGCTCTACGGGGACGGCCCGGCGGTCGGCGTGCTGTACCGGATCGTCCACTCCGAGCCCGACCTCTCCGGGCTGCCCGAGCGGCTGCGCGAGCTGATCGCCCGGTGCCTGGCCGCCGAGCCGGGGGACCGGATCACCCCGGCGGAGGTCGTCGAGTGGTGCCGGCGGGAGCTGGGACGGGACGCGGAGGCGGGCGCGGGCCCGGCCGTCTGGCGGGAGATCGCGGGGCCGGAGGTGACGGTGCCGCCACCGGTTCCGGTGCCGTCGCAGGGCTCTGCCGCGGTGCACACCCGCCAGTGGACCGCCCCGCGGCCGGTGGCCCACCCCGGGCGGCCCGCCACCGCCCAGTGGCCGGGACCGGCGCAGTGGCCGGGCACCGCTCCGTGGCCCGCCGGTCCGTACGGCACGACGGCGCCGCAGCGGCCGGACGGCCCCGAGGAGCGCAAGCGCCGCCGAAGACGCGCCGCCCTGATCACGGTGGCCGCCGTGGCAGCGGGCGGGCTGGTCCTCACGGCGGCGTGGACGGTCCTGGACGCTGCGTGGGACGGCGTCCGGGACCGCACCCGGGACACGGCGGCGTCCGCGTCCGGGACGCCCGGTACGGGGACGGGGTCCGGCACGGAGGCGGGGCGGTCGTCGGCGGCCGGGGAGACGGGGTCCGGATCGGCGGGTGCGGGGGCGACCGCTCCGGAAACCGCCGCGTCCGCCGGGCGGGGGGCGGCGGACGACGGTCCCGCCACCGGCCCCACGGCGCCGGTGGCCCATGCCTACGGCCCTCAGATGCTGGACGGCAAGAACTCGCTCAGCATCAGCACCGGGACGACGAGGGGGGATCGCAAGGGCGACATCCGCTTCGCCTGCGCGCAGGCCAGTTGCGCGCTGGAGAGCGACACCAGCGTCTTCAGCGTCCTGCTGGGCGAGCCGGGCGCCACGTACGAGGACTGCCGTCTGCGGTTCGCCGACGCGTCCGGCACCGACGGCCACCGCCTCCCGCTGGCCATCGCGTCGGCCGGAACCGAGATCTGCGTCAAGCGTCGCGACGGGGACATCGTGCTCCTCGTCCTCCAGGTCAAGTCGACCGCCATGCCGGACATCGGCTTCGTCACCGCGGACATGACGGTCTGGCGCGCGGACTGAGGTCGGCGAGCTGCCGGAAGGCTCCGAGATCCGCACCCTCCGGCCGCACGGCGGAAAATCATGCAAGCACGCTTGATTGTTATCCCCGCCCCTGCCATGCTCCTCCCCACCGCGCCGCACGCCGCCGTGCCCGAGGGGAGCGCCCGTGTCCGACCCGACGCCCGTGATCGACGACCTGCGTGAGGAGAGCGAGGAACTCGACGCGCTGGTCGCCCCGCTGAGCCC
The DNA here is from genome assembly GCF_044142145.1 of Streptomyces sp. BK79. Lineage (NCBI taxonomy): Bacteria > Bacillati > Actinomycetota > Actinomycetes > Kitasatosporales > Streptomycetaceae > Streptomyces > Streptomyces sp. BK79. The sequence goes on along the minus strand of NZ_JBHVOC010000014.1, from coordinate 109,728 downwards.
CGAGCGGTGGCGCCTCGCCACCCCGGCGCCCGGCTGGACGGTCGCCCACCAGATCGCGCACCTGGCCTGGACCGACCGGGCCGCCCTGGTCGCCGTCACCGACGAGGACGGCTTCGGCACCCTGATCGAGCAGGCCCTGGCCGCACCCGACCGGTACGTCGACGACGGCGCCGAGGAGGGCGCCCGGCAGGAGCCCGCCGGGCTGCTGGCGGCCTGGCGGGACGGACGCACCGCCCTGGACAAGGCCCTGCGGGCGTCGGCTCCCGGCGCACGCTTCCCCTGGTACGGCCCTCCCATGGCCGCCGCCTCCATGGCCACCGCCCGCCTGATGGAGACCTGGGCCCACGGCCTCGACATCGCCGACACCCTCGGCGTCACCCGCCCGCCCACCGACCGCCTGCGGCACATCGCCCGCATCGGCGTCCGCGCCCGGGACTTCGCCTACGCCACCCACGGACTCACCCCGCCCACCGACCCGTTCCGCGTCGAACTCACCGGGCCCGGCGGCGACATGTGGACATACGGCCCCGAGGAGGCGCGGCAGCGCGTCACCGGACCCGCCCTCGACTTCTGCCTCCTCGCCACCCAGCGCGCCCACCGCGCCGACCTCGCCCTCACCGCCGAGGGCCCGGACGCCGACCGCTGGCTGGACATCGCCCAGGCCTTCGCCGGACCGCCGGGAGCCGGACGCCCGCCCGGAACCGGACGCCCGCCTGGAGCCGGGCGCCCGCCGAAGGGGGCCGGGCGGTGACCGGGCCGCTGCGCGTAGGCAACGCCTCCGGCTTCTACGGCGACCGCTTCGACGCCATGCGCGAAATGCTCACCGGCGGCCCCCTGGACGTCCTCACCGGCGACTACCTCGCCGAGCTGACCATGCTGATCCTCGCCCGCGACCGGCTGAAGGACCCGGCCGCCGGGTACGCCCGCACCTTCCTGCGCCAGTTGGAGGAGTGCCTCGGCCTCGCCCACGAGCGGGGCGTCAAGGTCGTCGCGAACGCCGGCGGGCTCAACCCGGCCGGACTCGCCGACGCCGTACGGGCGTTGGCCGGGCGGCTCGGCATCCCGGTCCGGGTCGCCCACGTCGAGGGCGACGACCTCACCGCCGCCCACCCCGGGGCGCTGGCCGCCCACGCCTACCTCGGCGGTTTCGGCATCGCCGCGTGCCTGCGCGCGGGCGCCGACGTGGTGGTCACCGGGCGGGTCACCGACGCCGCCCTGGTCACCGGTCCCGCCGCCGCGCACTTCGGCTGGGCACCGACGGACCACGACCGGCTGGCGGGCGCGGTCGTCGCCGGGCACGTGCTGGAGTGCGGGGCGCAGGCGACCGGCGGCAACTACGCGTTCTTCGGCGAGGGCGACGTGCGGCACCCCGGCTTCCCGGTCGCCGAACTGCACGCCGACGGCAGCGCGGTGATCACCAAGCACGACGGGACCGGCGGTTTCGTCGACGTCGGCACGGTGACCGCCCAGCTGCTGTACGAGACGGCCGGCGCCCGGTACGCCGGACCCGACGTCACCGCCCGGCTGGACACCGTACGGCTCACCCCGGACGGGCCGGACCGCGTACGGATCGACGGCGTGCGCGGCGAGGCCCCGCCGCCCGGCCTCAAGGTCGGCGTGAACCGCCTCGGCGGCTTCCGCGGCGAGGTCGCCTTCGTGCTCACCGGCCTGGACGTCGAGGCCAAGGCCGCGCTGGTGCGGGCGCAGATGGAACCCGCCCTCGCCGAGGTCACCGACGTCCGCTGGGACCTCGTGCGCACCGACCGGCCCGACGCCGCCACCGAGGAGACGGCGAGCGCCCTGCTGCGGCTCGTCGTCCGGGACGCCGACCAGCAGGCCGTCGGACGGGCGCTGAGCGGGGCCGCCGTCGAACTGGCCCTCGCCAGTTACCCCGGCTTCCACCTGTCGGCGCCACCCGGGAAGGGCGCCCCCTACGGAGTCTTCGAGGACGCGTACGTCCCCCAGGGCGCCGTCGGTCATGTGGCCGTGCTCCACGACGGGCGCCGCGTCCCGGTGGCACCCGCCCAGGACACCGCCGTACTCGAAGGCGTACCGGAACCGCCCCCGCCAAAGCCGCTCCCGCCGGGCCCCGCCCGCCGCGCCCCCCTCGGGCTCGTCGCCGGCGCCCGCAGCGGCGACAAGGGCGGCGACGCCAACGTCGGCGTGTGGGCGCGCGGCGACGACGCCTGGCGGTGGCTCGCGCACGAGCTGACCGTCGACCGGTTCCGGGACCTGATCCCCGAGGCCCGCGACCTGACCGTCACCCGGCACGTGCTGCCGAACCTGCGCGCCCTCGACTTCGTCGTCGAGGGCGTCCTCGGCGAGGGCGTCGCCGCGCAGGCCCGTTTCGACCCGCAGGCCAAGGCGCTCGGCGAGTGGCTGCGCGCCCGCCACCTGGACATCCCGGAGGTACTCCTGTGACGGTCCTGCCCTCGGTCCTGGACCCGGCCGCCCCGGACCACCGGGCCAACCGCGAGGTCATGCTCGCCAAGCTCGCCGACCTGGAGGCCGAGCACGCCAAGGCGCTGGCGGGCGGCGGCGAGAAGTACGTCGCCCGGCACCGGAAACGCGGCAAGCTCCTGGCCCGCGAGCGGATCGAGCTGCTCCTCGACCCCGACACGCCGTTCCTGGAGCTGTCGCCGCTCGCCGCCTGGGGGAGCGAGTACGCGGTCGGCGCCTCCCTCGTCACCGGCATCGGCGTCGTCGAGGGCGTCGAGTGCCTGATCACCGCCAACGACCCGACCGTGCGCGGCGGCGCCAGCAACCCCTGGTCGCTGAAGAAGGCCCTGCGCGCCAACGACATCGCCCTCGCCAACCGGCTGCCCTGCATCAGCCTGGTCGAGTCCGGCGGCGCCGACCTGCCGTCCCAGAAGGAGATCTTCATCCCGGGCGGCGCGATCTTCCGGGACCTGACCCGGCTGTCGGCGGCCGGCATCCCGACCATCGCCGTCGTCTTCGGCAACTCGACCGCCGGGGGCGCCTACATCCCCGGCATGTCCGACCACGTGATCATGGTCAAGGAACGCGCCAAGGTGTTCCTCGGCGGGCCGCCGCTGGTCAGGATGGCCACCGGCGAGGAGAGCGACGACGAGTCGCTGGGCGGCGCGGAGATGCACGCCCGCACCTCGGGCCTCGCCGACCACTTCGCCGTGGACGAGCCGGACGCCCTCCGCCAGGCCCGGCGTGTCGTCGCCCGCCTCAACCACCGCAAGGCGTACCCGGATCCGCCGCTCGCCGAGCCGCCGAAGTACGACCCGGAGGACCTGCTCGGCATCGTCCCCGGCGACCTCAAGGCGCCCTTCGACCCGCGCGAGGTGATCGCCCGGATCGTCGACGCCTCCGACTTCGACGAGTTCAAGCCGCTGTACGGGACGAGCCTGACCACCGGCTGGGCGGCCCTGCACGGCTACCCGGTCGGCATCCTCGCCAACGCCCAAGGGGTGCTGTTCAGCGAGGAGTCGCAGAAGGCGGCCCAGTTCATCCAGCTCGCCAACCAGCGTGACGTCCCGCTCCTCTTCCTGCACAACACCACCGGCTACATGGTCGGCAAGGAGTACGAGCAGGGCGGCATCATCAAGCACGGCGCGATGATGATCAACGCGGTCTCCAACTCCCGCGTCCCCCACCTCTCCGTCCTCCTGGGCGCCTCCTACGGCGCCGGCCACTACGGCATGTGCGGCCGCGCCTACGACCCCCGCTTCCTCTTCGCCTGGCCCAGCGCCAAGTCCGCCGTCATGGGCCCGCAGCAGCTCGCCGGCGTGCTCTCCATCGTGGCCCGCCAGTCCGCCGCCGCGAAGGGACAGCCGTACGACGACGAGGGCGACGCGGCGCTGCGCGCCATGGTGGAGCAGCAGATCGAGGCCGAGTCGCTGCCGATGTTCCTGTCCGGGCGGCTCTACGACGACGGCGTCATCGACCCGCGCGACACCCGCACCGTCCTCGGCCTGTGCCTGTCCGCCGTCCACACCGCGCCCTACGAGGGCGCGCGCGGTGGCTTCGGCGTCTTCCGGATGTGAGGGGGACCACCGTGACCAGCGAGGGGAACACCGTGATCAGCACCGTCCTCGTCGCCAACCGGGGCGAGATCGCCTGCCGGATCTTCCGCACCTGCCGTGAGTTGGGAATCCGGACCGTCGCCGTGCACTCGGATGCCGACGAGAACGCCCTCCACGCGCGCGTGGCCGACGCGGCGGTCCGGCTGCCGGGCGCCGCCCCCGCCGACACCTACCTGCGCGGCGACCTGATCGTGAAGGCCGCGATCGCCGCCGGCGCCGACGCCGTGCACCCCGGCTACGGCTTCCTCTCCGAGAACGCCGGCTTCGCACGGGCCGTCACCGACGCGGGCCTGATCTGGATCGGGCCGCCGCCCGAGGCCATCGAGGCGATGGCGTCCAAGACCCGCGCCAAGGAACTCATGGGCATCGCGCCCCTCACCGAGGTCACCGAGGCCGACCTGCCGGTCCTGGTGAAGGCGGCGGCCGGCGGCGGCGGACGCGGCATGCGCGTCGTACGGGACCTCGCCGGCCTCGACGCCGCCCTGACCGCCGCCCGCGCGGAGGCGGCGAGCGCCTTCGGTGACGGTGAGGTCTTCGTCGAGCCCTACGTGGAGGGCGGCCGCCACATCGAGGTGCAGGTCCTCGCCGACACCCACGGCACGGTGTGGGCGCTCGGCACCCGCGACTGCTCCCTCCAGCGCCGCCACCAGAAGGTGATCGAGGAGGCCCCGGCCCCCGGCCTGAGCCCCCGCCTCGACGCCGAACTGCGTGCGACGGCCGTCCGCGCCGCCCGCGCCGTCTCCTACGTCGGCGCGGGCACCGTCGAGTTCCTCGTCGCCGCCGACGGACGGGCCCACTTCCTGGAGATGAACACCCGCCTCCAGGTCGAACACCCCGTCACGGAAGCCGTGTTCGGCGTCGACCTGGTGGCCCTCCAGATCAGCGTCGCCGAGGGCCACGCCCTGGGCACCGACCCGCCCCACCCGAGCGGTCACGCCGTCGAGGCCCGCCTGTACGCCGAGGACCCGGCGCACGGCTGGGCCCCGCAGACCGGCCGCCTGCACCGCCTCGCCGTCCCCGGCGACGTCCGCCTGGACACCGGCTGCGCCGACGGCGACGACATCGGCGTCCACTACGACCCGATGCTCGCCAAGGCCGTCGCCCACGCCCCCACCCGCGCCCAGGCCGTCCGCAAGCTCGCCGGCGCCCTGGAACGGGCGGCGGTGCACGGCCCGGTCACCAACCGCGACCTGCTCGTCCGCTCCCTGCGGCACGAGGAGTTCACCTCCGCCCGCATGGACACCGGCTTCTACGACCGCCACCTGACCGACCTGACGTCACCGGCCCCGGACCCCCTCGCACCCCTGGCCGCCGCCCTCGCCGACGCTCACGGCCGCTCCCGCTTCGGCGGCGGCTGGCGGAACGTCCCCTCGCAGCCGCAGGTCAAGCGGTACGCCGTGGCGGGTGAGGAGCACGAGGTCCGCTACCGGCACACCCGTACCGGCCTGACCGCCGACGGCGTCCACGTCGTCCACGCCGACGCCCGGCTCGTCGTCCTCGAATCCGACGGCGTACGGCGCCGCTACGAGGTCGCCCGCTACGGCGACCAGATCCACGTCGGCACCACCCGCCTCACCGCCCTGCCCCGCTTCCCCGACCCCACCGCCCAGCACGTCCCGGGATCCCTCCTCGCCCCCATGCCGGGCACGGTCGTCCGCGTAGCGGAGGGCCTCACGGAGGGGGCGGCCGTGGCGGCGGGCCAGCCCCTCCTGTGGCTGGAGGCCATGAAGATGGAACACCGGATTACCGCCCCGGCCACCGGAACACTCGTCGCGCTGAACGCCGTACCGGGTCGGCAAGTGACGGTCGGCTCCGTCCTGGCGGTGGTGCGAGCACCCTAGGGGCGCGGGGAACTGCGCGACCGGCCACAACGCACCCGCAGACGAAGGAGCCGCATGACCCCCGTGATCGAATCCGACGAGCACAAGGCCCTGCGCGAGGCGGTAGCCGCCTTCGCCAGGAACCACCCCCGCACCCCGGACACCGACAACCGTCACTTCTGGCAGGCCGCCGCCAAGCTCGGCTACATAGGCGTCAACCTCCCCGAGGCATACGGAGGAGGCGGCGGCGGCATCACCGAACTCTCCCTCGTCCTCGAAGAGATGGGCGCCGCCGGCAACCCCCTGCTCATGATGATCGTCTCCCCGGCGATCTGCGGCACCGTCATCGCCCGCTTCGGCACCGAGGAGCAGAAACGGGACTGGCTCCCGTCCCTCGCCGACGGCACCCGCCTGATGGCCTTCGGCATCACCGAACCCGACGCCGGCTCCAACAGCCACCGCATCACCACCACCGCCCGCCGCGACGGCGCCACCGGGGACTGGCTCCTGACCGGCCGCAAGGTCTTCGTCAGCGGCGTCGACATCGCCGACGCCACCCTCATCGTCGGCCGGACGGAGGACGCCCGCACCGGCAAGCTCAAACCCTGCCTGTTCATCGTCCCCCGCGACACCCCCGGCTTCCGGCGCCGGCGGATCGACATGGAACTGAACGCCGCCGAGAAGCAGTTCGAGCTGACCCTCGACGACGTGCGGCTGCCCGCCGACGCCCTCGTCGGCGACGAGGACGCCGGGCTCCTCCAGCTCTTCGCCGGCCTCAACCCCGAGCGCGTCATGACGGCCGCGTTCGGCATCGGCATGGGCCGCTACGCGCTCTCCCGCGCCCTGGAGTACGCCCGTGAACGCACCGTCTGGAAGACCCCCATCGGCGCCCACCAGGCCATCGCCCACCCCCTCGCCCAGGCCCACATCGACCTCGAACTGGCCCGCCTGATGACGCAGAAGGCCGCCCACCTCTACGACGCCGGCGACGACACCGGCGCGGGCGAGGCCGCCAACATGGCCAAGTACGCCGCCGGAGAGGCCTGCGTCAGGGCCGTCGACCAGGCCGTGCACACCCTCGGCGGCAACGGGCTCACCCGCGAGTTCGGACTCGCCCAGCTGATCACGGCCTCGCGCGTGGCCCGCATCGCCCCCGTGAGCCGGGAGATGATCCTCAACTACGTCTCCCACCAGACCCTCGGCCTGCCCAAGTCGTACTAGCCTCTCCCGGCCGCCTTGGAGGAACCGTGTTCCGCAGCGCGTACGCAGACGTCCCGCCCGTCGACCTGCCCATCCACGACGCGGTCCTCGGCGGGGCCGCCGCCTTCGGCGACGCCCCGGCGCTGATCGACGGCACCGACGGCACCACCCTCACCTACGAGCAGGTGGACCGGTTCCACCGGCGCGTCGCCGCCGCCCTCGCCGAGGCCGGCGTCCGCAAGGGCGACGTCCTCGCCCTGCACAGCCCCAACACGGTCGCCTTCCCGCTCGTCTTCTACGCCGCCACCCGCGCGGGCGCCTCGGTCACCACCGTGCACCCGCTCGCCACGGCGGAGGAGTTCGCCAGGCAGCTGAAGGACTGCGCGGCCCGCTGGATCGTCACCGTCTCCCCCCTGCTGGACACCGCCCGCCGGGCCGCCGGACTGGCGGGCGGCGTCCAGGAGATCCTGGTCTGCGACAGCGCGCCCGGCCACCGCTCCCTCGTCGACATGCTGGCGTCGACCGCACCCGAACCGGCCGTCGCCGTCGACCCCGCCGAGGACGTCGCCGCCCTGCCGTACTCCTCGGGCACCACCGGCACCCCCAAGGGCGTCATGCTCACCCACCGGCAGATCGCCACCAACCTCGCCCAGCTCGCACCGCTGATGCCCGCCGCCCCCGGCGACCGCGTCCTCGCCGTGCTCCCGTTCTTCCACATCTACGGCCTCACCGCCCTCATGAACGCCCCCCTGCGGCAGGGCGCGACCGTCGTCGTGCTGCCCCGCTTCGACCTGGAGCAGTTCCTCGCGGCCATCCAGAACCACCGCATCACCGCCCTGTACGTCGCCCCGCCGATCGTCCTCGCCCTCGCCAAGCACCCCCTGGTCGGCGACTACGACCTCTCGTCCCTGAAGTACCTCGTCAGCGCCGCCGCCCCCCTCGACGCCCGGCTCGCCGCCGCCTGCTCCCGGCGGCTCGGCCTGCCGCCCGTCGGCCAGGCGTACGGCATGACCGAGCTGTCCCCGGGCACCCACGTCGTCCCCCTGGACGCCATGACCGACGCGCCGCCCGGCACCGTCGGCAAGCTCGTCGCCGGCACCGAGATGCGCATCGTCTCCCTCGACGACCCCGCCCGGGACCTCGGACCCGGCGCGTCCGGCGAGATCCTCATCCGCGGCCCCCAGGTCATGAAGGGCTACCTCGGCCGCCCCGACGCCACCGCCGCCCTCATCGACCGGGACGGCTGGCTGCACACCGGCGACGTCGGACACGTCGACGAGGACGGCTGGCTGTTCGTCGTCGACCGCGTCAAGGAACTGATCAAGTACAAGGGCTTCCAGGTCGCCCCCGCCGAACTGGAGGCCCTCCTGCTCACCCACCCCGGCATCGCCGACGCCGCCGTCATCGGTGCCCACGACGACGACGGCAACGAGATACCCCACGCGTACGTGGTGCGCCGGCCGGCCGCGACCGGACCCACCGAGGGCGAGATCATGATGTACGTCGCCGAACGCGTCGCCCCCTACAAACGCGTCCGCCGGGTCACCTTCATCGACGGCGTGCCGAGGGCCGCGTCCGGCAAGATCCTGCGCCGGGAACTGCGGGAGCGCCCGTGAGCACCGTCGCCCGCGCCCGCGAACGCGGCGTCGAGACCCTCACCCTCGACTCCCCGCACAACCGCAACGCCCTCTCCGCCGGCCTCGTCACCGCCCTCGCCGACGCCCTCGCCGACGCGGGCGCCGACCCCGGCGTCCGCGCCGTCGTCCTCACCCACACCGGCACCACCTTCAGCGCCGGCGCCGACCTGCGCGACCCGCCCGACCCGGACGCCCTCGTCGCCCTGCTCCGGCAGATCGTCGAGCTGCCCCGACCGGTCGTCGCCCGCGTCACCGGCCACGTCCGCGCGGGCGGCCTCGGCCTGCTCGCCGCCTGCGACATCGCCGCCGCGTCCACCACGTCGACGTACGCCTTCACCGAGGTCCGCGTCGGCGTGGCCCCCGCCGTCATCTCCCTGCCCCTGCTGACCCGCACCGACCCCCGCGCCCTCGCCCGTTACTACCTCACCGGGGAACGCCTCGACGCCGCCGAGGCCGCCCGGATCGGCCTGATCACGGCGGCCGGCGACGACGTGGACGCCGTACTGGAACCCGTCCTGGACGGGGTGCGCCGTGCCTCGCCGCACGCCCTGGCCGCGACCAAACGGCTGCTCACGGCTAGGGTGCTGGAGGCCTTCGACCGGGACGCGGCCGACCTGACCGCGCTCTCGGCCCGGCTGTTCGCCTCCCCGCAGGCCCGCGAGGGGATGACGGCCTTCCTCGAACGACGGGATCCGGAATGGGTGGTGTGAGCGGCACCGTGAACACGGCGGAACGCGTCCCCAAGCAGGACCGCAGCCGGGCCACCCGGCAGCGGCTCCTCGAAGCCGCCGTCTCCTGCCTCGCCGAACACGGCTGGGCGGGCTCCACGGTCTCCGTCGTCGCCGAACGCGCCGGCGTCTCCCGCGGCGCCGCCCAGCACCACTTCCCGACCCGCGAGGACCTCTTCACGGCGGCCGTGGAGTACGTCGCCGAAGAGAGGTCCCTCGCCCTGCGCGCCCTCTTCCCCGAGGGCGCGGCGGCCGCCGGACGCCGGGCCGTGGTCCTGGCCCTGGTCGACCTCTACACCGGCCCGCTCTTCCGCGCCGCCCTCCACCTGTGGGTGGCCGCCTGTGACGAGGAGCAGCTGCGCGGCCGGGTGACCGAGCTGGAGGCCCGCGTCGGCCGCGAGACCCACCGCATCGCCGTCGAGCTGCTCGGCGCCGACGAGAGCCGCCCCGGCGCCCGCGAAACCGTCCAGGGCCTCCTCGACATGGCCCGCGGCCTGGGCCTCGCCAACCTCCTCACCGACGACGCGGCCCGCCGCGAACGGGTCGTCGAGCAGTGGGCGCGGCTCCTGGACGGGGCCCTGGACCCGACGTCCGGCTGAACGGGCCCGAGCCGCCCGTCACGGAGCGAGCCGCCCGTCACGGAGCGAGCCGCTCCACCCGCCACCCGCCCCCGCCCGTACCCGCCTCCGCCACGTACCGCAGCCGGTCGTGCAGCCGGTTCTCCCGCCCCTGCCAGAACTCCACCGTCCGCGGCACCACCCGGAACCCGCCCCAGTGCGGCGGCACCGGCACCTGCTCGCCCTCCGGATAACGCGCCGCCAGCCCGGCGTACGCGGCGTCCAGGGCGTCCCGGCCCCCCACCACCGACGACTGCGCGCTGGCCCACGCGCCCAGCTGGGAGCCGTGCGGCCGGGTCCGGAAGTACGCGGCGGTCTCGTCCCGCCCGGTCCGCCGCGCCTCGCCCGTCACGATGACCTGCCGGGCCATCGGATGCCACGGGAACAGCAGCGACACGTGCGGGTTCTCGCCCAGCTCACGGCCCTTGCGGGAGTCGTAGTTGGTGTAGAAGACGAAGCCCCGCTCGTCGAAGTGCTTCAGCAGCACCGTGCGGGAACTGGGCCGGCCCTCCGCGTCCGCCGTGGAGACGACCATGGCGTTCGGCTCGAACAGCCCGCCGTCCGTCGCGGCCTGCTTGAACCAGCGTGCGAACTGCTCCACGGGCGTCGCGGCCAGCTCGGACTCGGCGAGCCCCTCGGCCCGGTACTGCTTGCGCATCGAGGCGAGATCGAAGGGGACGGCGGCGTCGGCATCGCGGTCGGTCACACCGTCATCCTGCCGCATCCGGACCGCTGCCTCCGTGTCCTTCGTCACGCGGTGGCACTGAGTGCCGCGACCCCTCCCCAAAGGTGGCACTCGGAGATATCGTGCTGGTCCCGTCCCGGTTGGATGAGCGCCGGCCGGACGGGGCATCACAGGGGGGACCGCCAGGACCGCGAGTCGCCGAGGCGACCGTGGATCCGACGGGCCCGGCGGGGGTGCACGGGGACGACCGCACCGCCGCCGCACCGGTCGCCACACACCACGATCACGAGGAGCCGCCTGATGTCCGACTTCGTACCCGGGCTCGAGGGAGTCGTCGCGTTCGAAACGGAGATCGCCGAACCCGACAAGGAGGGCGGCGCCCTGCGCTACCGCGGCGTCGACATCGAGGACCTCGTCGGCCACGTCTCCTTCGGCAACGTATGGGGCCTGCTCGTCGACGGCGCCTTCAACCCCGGCCTGCCCGCCGCCGAGCCCTTCCCGATCCCCGTCCACTCCGGCGACATCCGCGTCGACGTCCAGTCCGCGCTCGCCATGCTCGCCCCCGTCTGGGGCCTCAAACCGCTCCTCGACATCGACGCCGAGCAGGCCCGCGCCGACCTCGCCCGCGCCGCCGTCATGGCCCTGTCCTACGTCGCCCAGTCCGCCCGCGGCCAGGGCCTGCCCATGGTCCCGCAGCGCGAGATCGACAAGGCGCAGTCGGTGGTCGAACGCTTCATGATCCGCTGGCGCGGCGAACCCGACCCCAAGCACGTCGCCGCCGTCGACGCCTACTGGACCTCGGCCGCCGAGCACGGCATGAACGCCTCCACGTTCACCGCCCGCGTCATCGCCTCCACCGGCGCCGACGTGGCCGCCGCCCTCTCCGGAGCCGTCGGCGCCATGTCCGGCCCTCTGCACGGCGGCGCCCCCTCCCGCGTCCTGCACATGATCGAGGAGATCGAGCGCACCGGCGACGCCGAGGCGTACGTCAAGAAGACCCTCGACGCGGGCGAACGCCTCATGGGCTTCGGCCACCGCGTCTACCGCGCCGAGGACCCCCGCGCCCGCGTCCTGCGCCGCACCGCCCGCGAACTGGGCGCGCCGCGCTTCGAGGTCGCCGAGGCCCTGGAGAAGGCCGCCCTGGCCGAGCTGCACGCCCGCCGCCCCGACCGGGTCCTGGCCACCAACGTCGAGTTCTGGGCCGCCATCATGCTGGACTTCGCCGAGGTCCCGGCCCACATGTTCACCTCGATGTTCACCTGCGCTCGCACGGCCGGCTGGTCCGCCCACATCCTCGAGCAGAAGCGCACCGGACGCCTGGTCCGCCCCTCCGCCCGCTACGTCGGCCCGGGCCCCCGCGACCCCCGCGCGATCGAGGGCTACGCCGGCATCAACGACTGACCCGGAACGCAGACGACCCGCGAGTCGGGTTCCTCCAGAGGAGGAGCCGGCCGGACGTACCGGCGACTCGCGGGTCGGGTGACTGCTGGGATTGGGCCGGCTGCGCGCTTCTCTCACGCGCTGGTCCGGCACCGCACAGAGTGTGGCGGCGGGCCGCTAGCCCGCAGTCACCTCACGCGTCCGGTATGCATACATCTGCCGAACCACCTCCCTTCTCGTGTACGGCACAGCCTAGGAACCGGCCGGCGCTCGATCAATCGCTTTTTCGCGACTCGATTCCCCGCCGCCTCCCGTGGACGTGTCCGCGCTGGTCACCTACCGTTCCGCCCAGGGCGAAGAACGATTTCCGGCAATCTTGCGGGAACTCGGTGTGTGCTGCATCACGTTCGAGTTGAATGAAGGCCAGTGAGTGAACCGACGTACCGTACGGCGGACGCAGCCTGCAGGGGGTCCAGGTGAGTGCTTCGCGGCGTAGTGGGGCCACCGACGAGCTGGGCCCGGAGGAGCCGGGGCAGCCCGAGCGGGACGGCGCGGACCTGTTGGCCGCGCTCCTCGACGGCATGGACGCGGCCCTGTGCGCCTTCGACGTCGACGGGGTCGTGACCCACTGGAACCGTGAGGCGGAGCGGATCCTCGGCTGGAGCGCGGCCGAGGCGGTGGGCCGGCAGGGCTTCGCCGGGTGGGCGGTGCGCAGCGCCGACGCGGGCGAGGTCGAGGAGCGGCTGCTGTCCGCGATGCGGGCGCCCGGACGGCAGGTGCACGAGTTCGCGCTGCTGACCAAGGACGGCGGGCGCGTCCTGGTGCGGACCCAGTCCGCGGCCGTACGCGGGCCCGACGGCCGGCCGGCGGGGGTGTACTGCGCGTTCAGCGAGGTGCACGCGCAGATCGACCTGGAGCGGTCCATCGCGCTCAGCGAGGCCCTGCTGGAGGACGCGAGCTGGGGTGTCGTCCTGGTGGACGTGGATCTGCGGCCCGCCGTGGTGAACGCCCACGCGGCGCGCGCGCTCGGCGCCGGGCGTACGTCCGTACTGGGCAGGCCGCTCGGTGACCTGCTCGCCCAGGGCGTCGAGGAGCTGGAGAACGCGCTGACGCACGTGCTGGCGGAGGGCGCGCCGCCCGGGCCCGCCGAGGTGTGGGTGAGCGTGCGCACGCCGGAGGGCGAGCGGCGCCGGTGCTGGCGCAGCGGGTTCGTGCGGCTGGCCTCGCCGCTGGCGGAGGAACCGGTGCCGTTGGGCGTCGGCTGGCTGTTCCAGGACATCACGGAGGGCAAGCAGGCCGAGCAGGAGGCGGCCCTGCTGCGCTTCCGCTCCAACCAGCTGCACCGCGCGGCGCGGGCCGCGGCCGAGTGCGAGGACCCGGCGGAGGCGGCGGTCGTCCACCTGGACTTCGCGCTCGCCGGGTTCGCCGACCACGCCCTGATCGACCGGGTCGTGGGCGGGGCGGCGGTGGACACCGAGGCGTCGGGGCCGGTCCGGCTGGTCCGGGTCGCCGCCACGCCGTCCGGCGCGCCGGGGCCGAGCCTGCCGGCCGGGACGTCGGGGATGCCGGTGCGCTACGGCGAGGGGCATCCGGCGGTGCAGTGCGTGGAGCGGGCGGGTTCGGTGCGGGCCAGTGCCGGTGTCCGGGCGGTGCCGGCCGAGCGGGTGCGGGCGTGGGCCGAGGCCCGGCAGTGGCCGGCGGACACGGTGCACGGCCTGTGCGCGGTCCTGCGCAGCCGGGGCCGGACGCTGGGCGTGGTGACGTTCCTGCGGGGCTCGGGGCGGAGCGCCTTCGAGCGGTCCGACGCGGTGTACGCCGAGGACGTGGCGGTCCGTATCGCGGCGACGCTGGACCTGGCCGACGCGTCGGCCCCCGGCCCTCGGTAGGCGCACGCGCGCCCACCGCGGCCGGGTCAGCGGCGGTAGAAGATCCGGTCCCGGTACCGGTCCAGCACGCGCCCGTTCCAGTCGTGGCCGCCGTCGACGTTGCCCGAGCGCAGCAGGGGCGGTTCGACGCCGCGGTCGGCGAGGGCGGCGGCGGCCGTGGCCATGACGGCCTGCATGAGGGCGCTGGTGACGACCGTGGAGGCGGGCGCGAACGGCGCGGGGACGGTGTCGAGCGTCAGCTCCGCGTCCCCGACGGCGATCTTGGAGTCCAGCACGATGTCGCAGTGGTCCTTGAGGAAGGTGCCGGAGGCGTGCCGCGACGTGGTCTCGGAGGCGTACGCCACCGAGGTCACGCCGATCACCCGGACCCCGAGCGCGCGGGCGTTGACGGCCATCTCCACGGGGAGGGCGTTGCGCCCGGAGAGGGAGACGATCACCAGGGCGTCGCCCTCACGCAGCGGCGAGGAGTCGAGTACGGCGCTCGCGAGGCCGTCGACGCGTTCCAGCGCGGAGCCGAGCGTCGCCGGCATGACGTCCACGCCGACGACGCCGGGCACGGCGAGCAGGTTCATCAGGGCGAGTCCGCCGGCGCGGTAGACGACGTCCTGGGCGGCGAGGGAGGAGTGGCCGGCGCCGAAGGCGAAGAGCCGGCCGCCGTTCTCCACGGTGTCCGCGAGCAGCGTGCCGGCCGCCTCGATCGCGTCGGCCTCCTCGTCGCGGACGCGCCGCAGGAGGTCGATGGCGGCGTCGATGAACTGGCCGGCCGGCCTGCGGTCGCTCATGCGGGGCCCCTTCGTGTGGCTGTGTCGCGGATCACCGTGCGGTCTGGACCAGTGCGGTGTCAATACGGCGTCGGCGGGGCGGGGAGGGCCGCGCGCGGCCCGGCTTCGGACGGCGCGGCACGCTTGTCGGTGGTATGCGTCAGAATTGGGTTCAGGGCCAGCGCACGCGCCGGTGGGCCGTAGCCTCCGGCAATCTCATCGAGGGGCACGTATGTCCGGACTGATCGACACCACGGAGATGTATCTCCGCACCATCCTCGAGCTGGAGGAGGAAGGTGTGGTCCCGATGCGCGCCCGGATCGCCGAGCGGCTCGACCAGAGCGGCCCGACGGTCAGCCAGACGGTGGCGCGCATGGAGCGCGACGGTCTGGTGTCCGTGGCGGCCGACCGGCATCTGGAGCTGACCGACGAGGGCCGTCGGCTGGCCACGCGGGTGATGCGCAAGCACCGGCTCGCGGAGTGCCTGCTCGTCGACGTGATCGGCCTGGAGTGGGAGCAGGTGCACGCCGAGGCGTGCCGCTGGGAGCACGTGATGAGCGAGGCGGTGGAGCGCCGCGTGCTGGAGCTGCTGCGCCACCCGACCGAGTCGCCGTACGGGAACCCGATCCCGGGCCTGGAGGAGCTGGGCGAGACGGACGGCGCCGACCCGTTCCTGGACGAGGGGATGGTGTCGCTCGCCGACCTCGACCCGGGCCTGGAGGGCAAGACGGTCGTCGTGCGCCGGATCGGCGAGCCGATCCAGACGGACGCGCAGCTGATGTACACGCTGCGCCGGGCGGGCGTGCAGCCCGGCTCGGTGGTGAGCGTGACCGAGGCCGCGGGCGGCGTGCTGGTGGGCAGCGGCGGCGAGGCGGCCGAGCTGGCGGCGGACGTCGCCTCCCACGTGTTCGTCGCCAAGCGCTGAGCGGTGCCGGGCGCCGGCCGGCCGTGGGCGCGGGGTCTCGGGTCGCGGCGTCGATCGCGTAGATCACGCCGTTTCCGGGAACCGGTGCGCGGAATCGCAGCGCGAGCAGGCCGCGCGTGCGAGGCTGTGGGCGTGAGGCATATGACGTAGGGGGCTCTTGGCCGTGGCGTGACAGCGATGTCGCCCGGCCGGAGAGGGGGTGGGGCGTGCCGGAGGGACGGATGCCGTGGGCACGGCTGCCGTACGGACGGAGAGGGCCCCGGCGCCGTGTGGCGCCGGGGCCTGTCCTCCCCTGTGCTGACCCGGAGCCCCGAGCTCTCAGGGTCAATCCCCTCGGACCGTTTTCCCCGAGCGGTCCGCCTCCCGTTGAAGATCTCCCCTCGGCGGCGGCGATCAATCACTGAGAGGTGTCACTCGAATGAGGGGTGTTGTGGGCCGGAACGGCGCTTTCGAATAAGCATTCGATACGCTGCGAGCGTCGGACAGCCGCGGACACGACGGCGGGGACGGCACGGCAAGGCACGGCAGGCAGGACACGGTTCACAGGGCCGGCCGACCCGGACGGACGGGCGGGCGGTTCGAGCGGAGCTTGGGGGTGCCAGGACCTATGGCGCGGCGCATCGACGTGACCGGCGCGGGCGGCGTACGCCTCGCGGCCTGGGAGTTCGGCGACCCTCCCAAGACCGGGAGCGCGCCCCCGGCGTCCGGGCCCGGCGGCGACCTGCCGGGCGTGCTGTTACTGCACGGCCTGATGGGCCGCGCCTCCCACTGGGCCCCCACCGCCCGCTGGCTCTCCGCCCGCCACCGGGCCGTCGCCCTCGACCAGCGCGGCCACGGCCGCAGCGACAAGCCCCCGGAGGGCTCCTACACGCGGGACGCCTACGTCGACGACGTCGAGGCCGCCCTGGAACAGCTCGGTCTCGGACCCGCCGTCCTGATCGGCCACGCCATGGGCGCGCTGACCGCCTGGCAGCTCGCCGCGAAGCGCCCCGACCTGGTCCGTGGCCTGATCATCTGCGACATGCGGGCCTCCGCCCTCGGCAGTGCCTCGCAGCACACCTGGACCGAGTGGTTCCGCGCCTGGCCGGTCCCGTTCGCCACCCTCGCGGACGTGCGCAAGTGGTTCGGCGAGGACGACCCGTGGGTGGAGCGCCCGAACCCGGCCCGGGGCGAGTTCTACGCCGAGGTGATGGCCGAGTCCCCGGACGGCTGGCGGCCGGTCTTCGAACCGGAGCAGATGCTCAGGTCCCGCGAGACCTGGGTCTACGACGCCCACTGGGAGGAGCTGGCCCAGGTCCGCTGCCCGACCCTGGTCGTCCGCGGCCTGGACGGGGAGCTGGGCCGCGCGGAGGCGCAGGAAATGGTCCGCGTGCTGCCGCGCGGGCAGTACGCGGAGGTCGCCGACGCCGGCCACCTCGTCCACTACGACCAGCCGGAGGCGTGGCGGGCGGCCATCGAACCGTTCCTGGACTCCCTCCGGGACGCCTGAGGCGACGCCCCGGCGGACTTCCCGGCGGGCGGTCCCTAACGGTCCCTGCCGCACGCGTACGCCAGGGGTGAGATCAGTTCCTCCACGTCCGGCAGCCACCGGTTCGCCGGCGTCGGCCGGCACGCCCACTGCACGGCCCCCCGCGTCCCGTACCGCGTGGGCGGCGCCGCCACGTACGTCCCTTCCCCGAGCGCCGTCAGGTCGAGGGACGACGGCGACCACCCCAGCCGCCGTACCAGGTCCGGTACCTTCACCGCGGCGCCCGGGAGGACGAAGAACCGCATCCGCCGGTCCGGTGCCAGCGTCACCGGACCGAGTGTCAGCTCCATCCGCTCCATCCGGGCCAGGGCCAGGAACCCCGCGGTCTCCGGCACGTCGATCGCGTCGAACGTCCGCCCCGTGGGCAGCAGGACCGACGCCGTCGGCTGCTTCTGCCACAGGCGCCGGGCGACGGTCGCGCTGCCGGTCGCCTGGGTCGCCCAGTCCTCGCGCGCCGGGTGCGCGCCGGGGGCGGCGCACGCCGGGTCCCCACAGGAACAGCGCTGCACCCCGTCGGCTGCCTCCAGCCAGGTCCCGGGGAACACGTCCCAGTGGCGTTCCTCGGCGTAACGTACGGCGGTCTCCAGCAGCGATGTTCCACGCTGCTGCGGGATCTGGGCGGCGTCGGTGCCGGGGATGGTCTCTGTCACGTGGAACTCAACTCCCGTGCTCACCGGGGGTTACGGCGGTTGCGCGCGCGGGGGAGGAGCATCGATTCGGCATCCGGGGCGCATGGGTGCACGGGTGGGGGCGCGCGGGAGGATTCGCCGGGGGAGCTGGGTAGCCACGTCTGGGGCCGGCGCGGGCCGTTGCTCCGGCAATCCTCGCAAGCACTGCAAGCTTCGCAAGTCTCGCATTGTCGGCACATCGACGGGGCATTGATCTTCACGGCCGGATCTTTTCCGTCCGCCGGGACAGCATCGGGACCGCATGAGACCGCATGGGGGTTACGCCATGGCCGCAAGGCCTCTCGTCGCGCGGCAGCCGAACGAACGACTGCAGGCGCTCATTCAGGAAGCGGGCTGCTCCAACGCGGGCCTCGCCCGCCGGGTCAACGTGTGCGGGGTCGAGCACGGTCTCGACCTGCGGTACGACAAGACGTCCGTGGCCCGCTGGCTGCGCGGACAGCAACCGCGCGGCCGGGCACCGGCGATCATCGCCGAGGCGCTCGGCCGCAAGCTCGGCCGCACGGTCACGATCGACGAGATCGGCATGGCCAACGGCAAGAACCTCGCGTCGGGCGTCGGTCTCCAGTTCTCGCCGACGGTACTGGGGGCCATCGAGCAGGTCTGCGAGCTGTGGCGCAGCGACGTGGGGCGCCGGGACTTCCTGTCCGGCTCCTCCGTCGCCGCCTCCGCCCTCGTCGAACCCAGCCGGGACTGGCTGATCTCCGCCCCCGACTCGCAGGTGTCGCGTTCGGCCGGGCCGCGGGTGGGGCCCTCCGACGTGGCGGCGGTGCGGGCGATGACACAGGCGCTGGTGGACCTCGACCACCAGTACGGCAGCGGACACGTGCGCCCGGTCGTCGTGCACTACCTGAACAGCGTGGTCTCCGGACTGCTCGCCGGGTCCTACCGGGAGGCGGTGGGGCGGGAGTTGTTCGCCACGGTCGCCCGACTGACCGAGCTGGCCGGGTACATGGCCGTGGACACCGGGCAACCGGGCCTGGCCCAGCGGTACTACATCCAGTCGCTGCGGCTGGCGCAGGCGGCCGGCGACCGCGGGTACGGCGGATACGTCCTGGCCGCGTCCATGAGCCACCTGGCCGCACAGCTCGGAAACCCGCGTGAGATCGCGCAGTTGGCGCGCGCGGCGCAGGAGGGCGCGCGCGGCCGGGTGACCCCGCGCGCGGAGGCGATGTTCCACGCCGCCGAGGCCCGCGGCCACGCGCTCCTCGGCGACGTGCGGTCGGCCCATGCCGCGGCCGGGCGGGCGGTCGGCGCGATGGAGGCGGCCGACCCGGCCTCCGGGGACGACCCGGTGTGGATCGCGCACTTCGACGAGGCCTATCTCGCCGACGAGTTGGCGCACTGCCACCGGGACCTCGGCCAGGCCGACGCGGCGGCGCGGTACGCGCGGCAGTCGCTCGACGGGCACCCCGAGTCGCGGGCCCGCAGGCGGGCCATCGGGCATGTGCTGCTCGCCACGGCGCAGGTGCAGCAGCGCGAGGTCGAACAGGCCTGCACCACCGCGACCAAGGCCGTCGAGCTTCTCGAGACGCTGCGCTCGAACCGGGGCGCCGAGTACCTGGAGGACTTCCAGGCGCGGCTGGAACCGTACCGGGAGGAGGCGGTGGTCAGGGAGTTCGGGGCGCGGCTCAACCTCCAGGCGGCCGCGTGAACGAGCGGGTCGCGACGGTGTGAACGGGCGGGAAACGCGGGCGCGATGAGCGCGATGCGCCATGAACAGCGTGCCGCGGCCCGGTTTTGTTACTGCGATCACAGGGAAGGAGTCCACGCCCCATGCGGCGTGGCAGGGGGCTCCGGGGACCCGGTAGCGTGAGCCGACGATTCCGAAGGTCCCCCATTCGTAGGAGTCCCGGTGACGCAGAGTGGACAGGGCGAGGAGCCCTCGGCGCGCAGAGCGCACGAAGGCATCGTGCTGCCCTCGGACGGCGGCGAGCCCTTGCTGCCGGGCCCGGCAGGCGGCCTCGCGGCCCCGCAGGCCGGCCGGCCCGCGCCCGCCTCGGCGCCGCCCGGCGGCCAGGCATGGGACCAGCCGTGGGGTCCCGGGCAGCAGCAGGGCCCGGCCGCCCAGGGCGAGGGCTGGGCCACGCCGCCCGGCGCCCAGCCCTGGGGATCCCCGGAGAGCGACCGGCAGGCCGCCCCGCCCGCCTGGTCCGCGCAGAGCGGCCCGGCCGAGGCGCCCGGCGCCCTGCCGCCCCAGGCCCCTCCCGGCCCGCTCCCCCCGGAGGGCGCGCAGGCCCCGGCGTACGGCGGCCCGGCGTACGGCGCCCAGCCGTCGTACGGCCGGCAGTACGGAGAGCAGGGGCAGCAGCAGTTCGGCCAGCCGGGGCAGGAGTTCGGTCGGCAGGGGCAGGAGTACGGCCAGCCGGGCCAGGAGTACGGCCGGCAGGGGCAGCACTGGCAGCAGCCACAGCCGCAGCAGGGGCCGGACGGGCAGCACGGGCAGCACGGGCAGGCGCCCGTGCCCCATACGCCCCAGCCCCAGCCCCAGTCCCAGACGCCCCAGCACCGGGCGGCGGCGCCGCTGCCGCCCGCCGACGAGGGCGCCACCCAGTACCTGCCGCCGGTCGGCATGCCCGCGGACGAGGGCGCGACGCAGTACATACCCCCGGTCTCTCCGGGCGCGCTGCCCCCGGAGAGAC
Organism: Streptomyces sp. BK79; assembly: GCF_044142145.1. Lineage (NCBI taxonomy): Bacteria > Bacillati > Actinomycetota > Actinomycetes > Kitasatosporales > Streptomycetaceae > Streptomyces > Streptomyces sp. BK79. The sequence goes on along the minus strand of NZ_JBHVOC010000014.1, from coordinate 89,178 downwards.
CCGCCGAGACGCCCTCCGAGTCGACGCGGTTCCTCGGCCGGGCCCCGCAGTACTCCGCACAGCCCGCGGCCGGGCACCAGCCGGCCCCCGCCGCGCCGGCCCCGCACCCCGACGCCGAGGCCACCCAGTACATCGCGCCCGTGCCCGGCGGCCCCGGCCCCGCCCCGGCGCCGTACGGTGCCGCGCCCGGCGGTGAGGAGGGGCGGCAGCCGCCCGCCGAGTTCGACAACCTGTTCCGCAGCGCCCCGGGCGCCGACGGCCCGGCCTCGGCCACCCAGCAGATGCCCCGCGTCGACGAGCCCCGGCCGCCGCGTCCCGGTGATCCGGCCGGGTACGCCCCGCAGGGACCCGGCGGCGGTGGCGGTGGCCGGCGGCGCGGCCACGAGGGCGGTGGCGGCCGGGGCGGCCGGACCGGTTCCCGCCTGCCGCTGCTCGCGGCCGTGGGCGTCGGCATCGCCGTCGTCGGCGTCGGCGCCGGCGCGATGATGGCGGGCGGGGGCGGCGACGAGGACGAGGGCGGCAACCAGACCGTGTCCGCCACGGCACCGGCGTCCGAGTCCGCGTCCGCGTCCGCGTCGGCCTCCGCCTCGCCGTCCGTCGACCCGGTCCGGCAGCAGGCCGTCGAGCTGGACAAGCTGCTGGCCCACAGCGGCAACAGCCGGACCACGGTGATCAACGCGGTGGCCGACGTGCGGTCCTGCGACAACCTGGCCCAGGCGGCCAAGGACCTGCGCGACGCCGCCGGGCAGCGCACCGGGCTGGTCACCAGCCTCAGCCGGCTGTCCGTGGACAAGCTGCCCCGGCACACCGAGCTGACCACCGCCCTCACCAAGGCGTGGCAGGCCTCGGCGTCGGCCGACAACCACTACGCGTCCTGGGCCGACCGGACGGCCGGCAAGAAGGGCTGCAAGAAGGGCAAGGCCGCCACCCAGCCGCAGGAGGCCAACCGGGCCAGCGGCACGGCCACCCAGGAGAAGGCCAAGGCCGCCAAGCTCTGGAACGCCATCGCCAAGCAGTACGGCCTGACGGAGCGCCAGCCGACCCAGCTGTGAGGGCCCGGGGCGGGCCCGGGCTCGGGCCCGGGCTCAGGCCACGTCCGCGTTCTGGAGGATGCGGGTGGTGTTCACGGCGCCCGCGCGGGCCGAGACCAGGCGGCCCTGGCGCACGACCTGCAAGGTGACCTCGGCGTTGACCAGGCGCGGGAAACCGACCGAGGCCAGCTTGTCGGCGAACGTCCACCGCAGGGGCGGGGTGAGCCCGCCCGTGCCGACCTTCAGCCCGCCGTCCAGTGCCCGCCTGATGGCCGAGGCGCTCACCTCGCCGCCGTCCAGCGACTCGACGATCTCCTTGAACACGGTGTACGCGATCCAGGTGGTCTGCACCCCGGCGTCCGCCGCGTCGATGTCGTTGTCGCCGAACGCCTCCTCCTTGACGACCTTCTTCATCCCGTCCCAGGCCGGGTCGGTCACCGCCGGGTACCAGCCGGTGACGTACGCCCCCTCGTAGGGACCGGAGGCCCCGCCGCTCGCGTTGATCGTGGACTGGTCGGTGCTGCCGAGGACGGTCGCGGTGCCCACCTCGGGGTAGTCCTCGCGGGCCCGCCGGAAGGAGTCCATGAAGGTGCCGGTGCGGTCGCCGAGGACGGGCACCACGCAGCCCGGTTCCGCCGGGTCGGCGGCCGCCCGCTCCAGCGCCTGTCCGGACTGGCCGTCGTAGGCGGTGGCGTCCTCGGGCGCCCGCTGGTCGTGGGCCCGCTCGTGCCCGCCCGAGGTCAGTCCGGAGTCGAGCAGCACGGGCAGCTGGTCGCCCGCGATGGTGTCGGGGCGGACGAGCGTGACGGGCCCGCAGGATTCGGCGAGCGCGCTGCCGAGGCCGGCGAGCAGCGCGGGCTGGCCGCCGTTGACCGGGTAGGACAGCGGGCTGGTGAACTCCGCGTTGGTGATGCCGTAGCCGCCGATGTACGGGATGCCGGAGCCCTCCAGCACCGGGAAGAAGGAGTCGGCGTGCTGGCTGTAGGAGCCGACCACGGCGACCGCGTTCTCGTTGACCGCGCGCCGGGCGCACTTGGCCGCGGTGACGCTGTCGTTGTGGTCGTTGCAGGTCAGCACGTTCAGCTCGCGGCCGCCGAGCCCGCCCTGGGCGTTGATCCAGCGGGCGTAGGCCTGCGCGAGGGCGGGCATGCCGGGCTTGTTGGTCGCACCGGTGTCCTGCGGCGCCCAGGTCATCACGGTGATCGGGTCGTCCCCGGAGCCCCCCGTGGCACCGGGGACGATGCCGCACCCCGCGGCGAGCGACGCGCACGCCACCAGCGCGCCCGCGGACAGCGCGCCGGTGCGGGTGGCCCGGGAACGGCGGCTCGGGCCGCGGAGGAAGGTGCTGCGGGTGGGTCGCCTGCCGGTCATGCATCCGCACGATTCCGCCACACGGCTAACCTGGAAGTGACCTGCGGTCAACGCGTGGTGACACCGGGGTGAATTGCGGGGGTCGATGGGGCGCGGGCGGAGGGGAACGTACGATCGATGACCGTGCAAGGTTCGGAGAACTCTTCCCGTCGTGGCCGTCGCTCCTCCACCATGGGCGGCATGCCACTCAACGACATGCCGTGGTGGCGCTGGCGCAGCAATGTGCGCTCCGCGCTGCACATGCTCTCCGCCCCCGCCTTCCAGCGGGACGTCTGGCTGGCCGGTGTGGACGGCTTCGGCGACGTCACCGACGCGGTGTACCGGCTGGTGGAGGACACCTGGCTGGACCACTGGTCCGCCGAGAAGTACGTGGGCACGGTCTTCCGCGACTCGCAGGAGGCGGCGCTCGTCGACAGCGCCGTGCTGCGCGTCCTGCGGATCATGCACCAGGTGGGGCCGGACGCGCCCGTGCACGCCTACCTCGACCACCCGGACTGGCCGGAGGCGGTGCGGGCGGCGCGCGACGCGCACGTGCGGCTGGCCACCAGTGACGGCGAGGACCCGGAGACGGAGCCGCGCTCGCTGGAGGTACTGCAGATCCTGACCCGGTCCGCCTGACCCGGTCCGCCTGACGGGACGGCGCTCGGGCGGCGGGCCCGGATATGGGACCCTGTCCTGCATGAATGAGCAGTCCTCCGCCGCCGTCCCGCAGGCCGTCGCCGCCCCGGCCGACCAGTACGTCCTCACCCTGTCCTGCCCGGACAAGCAGGGCATCGTGCACGCCGTGTCGAGCTACCTGTTCATGACCGGCTGCAACATCGAGGACAGCCAGCAGTTCGGCGACCACGACACGGGACTGTTCTTCATGCGGGTCCACTTCTCGGCCGACGAGCCGGTGACCGTGGACAAGCTGCGGGCCAGCTTCACGGCGATCGGTGACGCCTTCCACATGGACTGGCAGATCAACCGGGCCGACGAGAAGATGCGCATCGTGCTCATGGTCAGCAAGTTCGGGCACTGCCTGAACGACCTGCTCTTCCGGGCCCGCATCGGCGCGCTGCCGGTGGAGATCGCGGCCGTGGTGTCCAACCACACGGACTTCGCGGAGCTGGTGGGGTCGTACGGCATCCCCTTCCACCACATCCCCGTGACGAGGGACACCAAGGCCGAGGCCGAGGCGCGGCTGCTGGAGATCGTGCGCGAGGAGCGCGTCGAGCTGGTCGTCCTGGCCCGCTACATGCAGGTCCTCTCGGACGACCTGTGCAAGCGGCTCAGCGGCCGGATCATCAACATCCACCACTCCTTCCTGCCGAGCTTCAAGGGCGCGAAGCCCTATCACCAGGCGCACGCGCGGGGCGTGAAGCTGATCGGCGCGACCGCGCACTACGTGACGGCCGACCTCGACGAGGGGCCGATCATCGAGCAGGAGGTCGAGCGGGTGGGCCACGACGTCACGCCGGACCAGCTGGTCGCCGTCGGACGGGACGTGGAGTGCCAGGCGCTGGCGCGGGCCGTGAAGTGGCACGCCGAGCGGCGGATTCTGCTGAACGGTCGCCGTACGGTCGTTTTCGCCTAGTAGCCCGGGGGGTTCTGCCTGGCGGGCGGCTGCGGGCGCGTCGTGGCTGGTCGCGCAGTTCCCCGCGCCCCTGAGGGGGCGTTCACCGCACGCCCTCAAAGGGCGCGGGGCAGTACTGAATGTGCGGCTCCGCCGCGTGGGCGCGACCAGCCACGACGCACCCGCGGCCGCAGACGGATCCGCGACCCCCCTACATCCGGCTCAGGCTCGCCGCCGCGAACAGGACGTCCCTGATCGCCTCGCGGTCGCCCAGCTGCCCCGCCGCCGCGTCCGCCGGAGGCACGTGGCCCGCGGCCAGGCGGCAGAACTCCACGCCGTCCAGTGCGACGTGCGCCACCTCGTGGTCGGCGGAGCCCACCGCGCCGGGGGAGTCGAGCGGGATGAGCCACTCGCCGCCGCCCGAGCCCTCGATCTCCAGCCGCAGGCTGCGCCCCGGCTCACCCGCGGTGACCAGGTGCGGACGGGCGCCGGGCGCGGCCAGCCCGGCCCGGCGGCGGGCCGCGAGCACGCCCGGCAGCAATCGCGCGGCCAGGTCGATCATGCGGTTGAGATGGCGGGCGGAGGGCGGCTCGTACGGATAGTCCACCGCGTCGGCGATGTCCTCCGCGTGCACCCAGCACTCGAAGGCCCGGTCCAGCATGGCGTCGTGCAGCGGCAGCTCGAAGTCGCCGTACGACACCGGCATGCGGCCCGCGTCGCCGGTGAAGGACACGGTCCGGACGATGTCGTGGCTCTGCGCGCGCCAGGGTGCCCGCACCGCCCGGGTGGGCGGGTAGTGCGAGGCGCGCCAGTACGCCTCGGTGCGGTTGGCCGGCGCGGAGGTGGACGCGGTGATGTCGCCCAGCGGGTCGGCGAGGCCCAGGGTGACCGCGACCAGCCCGTCGACCGTCAGCAGGTGCGAGATGACCCCGGCGACGGTGGTACGGCGGCTCGCGGCGCCGTCGGCCTCGAACCAGCGCAGGCGGACCGGCGCGTGCCATTCGGCGTCGCCGATGTCCTGGAGCAGCGCGTCCAGCCGCGCGGTCTCGGCGTCGTACGGCGTCGCCCACGCGGGCACCGGGATGCGCGGCGGGCGCCGCTCCAGGCAGCCGTCGAGGACCCGGGTGCGCAGGGCGGGGTCGAGGTCGAGGCTCTCCGGCCGCTGGAGCAGCGCGACGGCCTCGCGCAGCCGCAGGGCCTCGTCGGCGCAGGCCTCGCACTCCCCGAGGTGCTCCTCGACGGCGGCGGCCTCCTGGGCCGAGCAGGCGGCCAGCGCCCACGCCCCGAGCAGCGACGTCAGCACGTGGTGCTCCAGCGTGACCGTCCCGTCCGGCCCGTCGAGTGGCCCTCCGGCGGCGTCGGAGGGGTCCGCGGGACGGGGGGAGTGCCGGTGCCCGTTCTCCTCGTGCGGGTCGGTCACGCCGCACCCCCGAACCCCGGGGGCGCCCCGGGTGCCCGCGGCGAGGCGGCGTCGCGGGCGGTGGCCAGGAGCTGGAGGCCCAGGCGGAGGCGGCGCCGGGCCTCGTCCTCCGTGACACCGAGGTCGGCGGCGGTCTGGCGGTAGTCGCGCCGCTGGAAGTAGGCCAGCTCCAGGGCGGCGCGCAGCGGCGCCGGCATGGACTGGACGATGTAGTCGGCGCGGGCGGCGACCGAGGCGTGGCGCACCCTGCTCTCCAGCTCCTCGGCGGTGCCCGGCCCGCCGCGGGCGAGCGCGGCCGTCCCGGTGTGGCGCAGCCGCTGCACGGCGAGGTGGTGGGTCAGCGTGGCCACCCACGTACGCAGCGGGCCCTGCCTCGGGTCGTAGGAGTCCGGATGCTCCCAGACGTGGGCGAAGACGTCGCGCGTGACGCGGTCGGCGGCCCGCTCGTCGTCCAGGACCCGGTGCGCGAGACCGTGCACGAGCGAGGCGAACCGGTCGTAGAGCTCGCCCAGGGCGGCGGCCTCCCCGCGCGCCAGGCGCTGCTGCATCTTGCGGTCCCAGCGCAGGGGTACGTCCCTCTTCGCCATGCCGCCCCTTCACCCCCTGTGCGTGTCCCTGCTCGGTCCGTGCGCGTTCCGTACGTGTCCCGCTCCAGCCTGCGGCCACCGTCCTCCCGAATGTAGTCGGCACGTCCGACAGCGCACGCCCCTTTGTGTCAATGCGCGCCCCCGGCGGTGCGCAGGTGATAGAGCCTCCTGACGTCTCTCTCAGCCTCTGCCGGGTGACCGGATACGATCGAACAGGATCGAAACCGTGCGAATCAAGCCTCTTTCGATCGGGCCCCGTTTCCGCCCCGGCGTTTGCGGGCACTGCCGGTGGGCAGGCGCGCGGCCAAGAAGCGTAAGCATGGCTTCCGTTTCGGTTGATTCCGGACGTACCGACGGATGAAGGGCATGGTGGTGACGTTCAATGTGACCGGCGGCGAGCGTGGCGATTGGGCCGTGCTCCAGGTGTCGGGCGAACTGGACCTGGTGACGTCACCGGTGCTGCGGCAGCGCGTGCACGACGAGGTCGCCGAGGGGCGGCACAGTCTCGTCCTGGATCTCTCCGAGGTCCTGTTCTGCGATTCCAGCGGGGTCGGCGTACTGATCGCCTCCCGGCGGCTCATCCGCTCCTGCCAGGGCCGGCTGCGCCTGATACTGCCGGCCCAGGGAGCCGTCGACGGCTCCCACGTCAACCGCGTCCTCGGCGCCCTCGGGGTGCGCCGGCTCTTCGACGTCCACCCCGACCTCGCCTCGGCGACCGGCGACGAACCGCGCCCGCTCTCCGCGTAGACGGCACCCGGCGCCGCTCCCGGCGTCGTACGCTCCGAGCGACACGCAGACCGACGACGTGAGGCGGCCGGAGAAGAACATGGTCAACAGCGAGTACGAACGCAGGATCGCCGCGCGGTTCGACATCTTCGACCAGGACGGCAACGGGCACATCGACCGCGCGGACTTCAGCGGTGCGGCCAAGGCCGTGCTCGCCGAGTTCGGCACCGCCGCCCGCTCCGAGCGGGGGCAGGCCCTGTACGGCGGCGCGGAGGCGCTGTGGCAGGGCATGGCCGGCATCGCCGACCGGGACGGCGACCAGCGCATCACCCGCGCGGAGTTCGTCTCCGGAGCGGTCAAGCGGCTGCGGGACAACCCGGACCGGTTCGCCGAGATCGCCCGCCCCTTCCTGCACGCGGCCCTGGACGTCGCGGACGCCGACGGCGACGGAGCCGCCACCGTCGAGGACGCGGCGCGGGTGCTCGCCGCGCTGGGCGTGCCCGAGGAGGCCGCCCGGTCGGTCGCCGCCGCGCTCGACGCGGACGGGGACGGCAAGGTGGGGGAGGATGAGATCGTCCCGGCCTTCGCCCGCTACTTCACCGTGCCCGAGTAGCACCCGCCGAACAACGGGTCCGACGGGTCCGACGGGTCCGACGGGTCCGACGGGTCCGACGCGCGGACGCACGGGTGGGCGGACGCACGGGTGCGCGGGCGCGCAGGTGTGCGGATGTCGCGGATCGTGGCGCCGTGCCGTCACGGAGCGTTGATGCCGGGCCGTTTCCGCCGGGTGACCCGTCACGGCCCGGAGTCGGTGCCACACTCCGGTACCTTGTGGGGGATGCGAGTGGTCCCGAGCGCCTGCCGCGCCGGAGCCGCCCCTGGGGCGGCTCCGGAACCGGCGGTGTGCGCCCTGCCCCGCAGGGTGGAAAGGCCGCCGGCCACCGCCTGTTCGACTTCCCGGAACGGGCGTCGCACAGTATGCCGCACGGGTACTCCTTCGCGCTGGAATATGCCCGAAGCGCTTGTTGACGTGACTGTACGTCAACCATGCTGTCCCACACGGGATTCACGTTCCGTGATCCCTGGCCCGGCCGTTGTTCTGGCCATGCAGAGAATGGCTACGATCGTGGCCCTCATGAGGCGCGAGCCTTTGTGTCCGCCGGTTCGGATGGTGTGAGCGGTGCAGGTGCTTCAAGTACAGCTGGAGGTACGGCCCGACCCCTCGGAAGTGGGGCGCGCCCGGCGGTGGGCGCGTTCACGGCTGGCGGGGGCCGGAATACAGGCCGACGAGCCACTCGCCGAGACGCTGGTGCTGCTCGTCTCGGAACTGGTCACCAACGCCGTGGTGCACACCGGCCGTTCGGCCGTGCTGCGGCTGGTGCTGCCGGGGAAGGCGACGGGGGAGGCCGGGGATCCGGCCGGGGAGGCGACCGTCCGCGTCGAGGTGGACGACGCCAGCGACCGGGCACCGGTGCCCCGTTGTGTGGACGGCGAGGAGACGGGCGGCCGGGGACTCGCGCTCGTCGACGGCCTCGCCGACCGCTGGGGCTGGAGCCGCGAGGGCGCCGGCAAGCGCATCTGGTGCGAACTGGACCGCTGCGCCGAGCGCGAGGACACCGCGCCGGCCTGCGGGAAGGGCGGCGGCGCGGTGGCGTACGAGGGGTTCGCGTTCGAAGTGGTGTAGTGACCGTGGCGCGAGAGGACGCCCGGGGCACGGCGGCCCGGCCTGTCCCGGACCGTGCGGCTGTGCGCCGGGGCGTGCTTCCGTGCGCGTGCCGGGCGAACGGGGCGTAAGGGATGAACCACCCCGCGCCGGTTGACGGATCGTGACCGATTCCTCACGCTTGTAGGCAACGATTCGCCGCGAGGGGACGACGAGGGTCCGGTGACGGGATCCTCGACGAGTGTGGGTCGTGATTCGGCGGCGGTTTCCTCGGGGGCTACGGGAGCCGGGCGGGAGCGCCGGAGTCGGGTGGCGGCGCGCGATGCCATGCTCGGGGCGGACAGCGCCGCGCCGCCGGCCGACGACCGATCTGCGTGGCGGGGGTCGTTCATTGTCCACAGGCTGTGGACGCGTCCGTCCGGAAGGTCCGTCGGTACGCGGTGGGGGTGACCCCGAGCGCCGCCTGGAGGTGCTGCCGCATCGACTGCGCCGTGCCGAAGCCCGCGTCGCGCGCCACCTGGTCGACGGAGAGCGCGGTGGACTCCAGCAGGTGCCGGGCCCGTTCGACCCGCTGCTGGGTGAGCCACTGACCGGGGCTGACGCCCACCTCCTCGCGGAAGCGGCGCGTGAAGGTCCGTACGGACATCGACTCCTGCTCCGCCATGTCCCGCAGCTGGATCGGCTCCTGGAGGCGGCCGAGGGCCCAGGCGCGGGCGCCGGTCGTGGAGGACTGCTGCGGATCGGGCACCGGCCGCTCGATGAACTGCGCCTGCCCGCCGTCGCGGTGGGGCGGTACGACGGTGCGGCGGGCCACGTCGTTGGCGACGGCCGTGCCGTGGTCCCGGCGCACGATGTGGACGCACAGGTCGATCCCGGCCGCGACCCCCGCCGAGGTGAGCACGTCGCCGTCGTCGACGAACAGCACGTCGGCGTCGACCCGCACCTTCGGGAACAGTCCCTGGAAGTGCTCGGCGGAGGCCCAGTGCGTGGTCGCCGGGCGGCCGTCGAGGAGTCCGGCGGCGGCCAGGACGTACCCGCCGGTGCAGATCCCCACCAGGCGGGTGCCGGGCCGGACGCGGGCGAGCGCGGCGGCCAGTTCCTCGGTCAGGACGCCCTTCTCGTGCACCGGGCCCAGCTCGTAGGAGGCCGGGACGACGATCGTGTCGGCCTCCTCCAGGGCCTCGGGGCCGTTCTCGACCAGGATCGCGAAGTCCGCGTCGGTCTCGACGGGCCCCGGCGGACGGACCGAGCAGGTGACGACCTCGTAGAGCCGGCGTCCGTGCTCGTCCCGGGCGCGCCCGAAGATGCGCTGCGGGATGCCCAGTTCGAAGGGGAGCAGGCCGTCGAGGGCGAGGACGACGACGCGGTGCCGCCGGGGGGCTGGGGGCGTACGGTCCGGCGTCATGGCCCGATCCTAGCGAACCCTGACTTCCGGGCCACTCGATCGGGCGGAACCCGTGCCCGAAGCTCATGACGTGACCCAGACAACCGACGCCGCCGCCGATGCCGTACACCAGCCGGAGCCCGGCCGCCCGCGCCGCCGCGCCCGGGTGCACCGCGCCTGGTGGGTCGCCGCCGTCACCTTCGTGACGATCATCGGCGCGGCCGCCTTCCGTTCCCTGCCCGGCATCCTCATCGATCCGCTCCACCAGGACTTCGGCTGGTCGCGCGGCACCATCGGCGCCGCCGTCTCCGTCAACCTCGCGCTCTACGGGCTCACCGCGCCCTTCGCCGCCGCGCTCATGGACCGCTTCGGCATCCGGCGCGTGGTCGCCGTCGCCCTGGTCGTGATCGCGGTGGGCTCGGGCCTGACCGTGTGGATGGAATCCGCCTGGCAGCTCATCCTCTGCTGGGGCCTGCTGGTCGGCCTCGGCTCCGGCTCGATGGCCCTGGCCTTCGCGGCCACCGTCACCAACCGCTGGTTCACCGAGCGGCGCGGACTGGTCACCGGCGTCCTCACCGCCGCCTCCGCCTCCGGACAGCTGATCTTCCTGCCGCTGCTGTCCTGGATCGTCGAGACGTACGACTGGCGGCCCGCGGCCGTCACGGTCGCGCTGGCCGCCCTCGCCGTCGTCCCCTTCGTGTGGCTCCTCCTGCACGACCACCCGGCGGACGTGGGCCTCGAGCCGTACGGCGCCACGGAGTTCGTGGCCAAGCCCGCACCCGTGCCGGGCGCCGCCCGCCGCGCCCTGCGGGTCCTCTTCTCCGCCGCCCGCACCGGTCCGTTCTGGCTGCTGGCCGGCACCTTCGCGATCTGCGGCGCCTCGACCAACGGCCTGATCCAGACCCACTTCATCCCCGCCGCCCACGACCACCACATGCCGCTGACGACCGCCGCGTCGCTGCTCGCCGTGATCGGCGTCTTCGACGTGGTCGGCACGATCGCCTCCGGCTGGTTCACCGACCGCTTCGAACCGCGCCGCCTGCTCGCCGTCTACTACGCCCTGCGCGGCGTCTCCCTGCTCTTCCTCCCCCTCCTGCTCGCGCCGAGCGTCCACCCGCCGATGATCTTCTTCATCGTCTTCTACGGCCTCGACTGGGTCGCCACCGTCCCGCCCACCCTCGCTCTGTGCCGCGAGCAGTACGGCGACGACAGCGCGATCGTCTTCGGCTGGGTCCTCGCCTCCCACCAGGTCGGTGCCGCCCTCGTCGCCTTCCTCGGCGGCGTCGCCCGCGACCGGTTCGGCTCCTACGACGTGGTCTGGGTCGCCTCCGGCGCCCTGTGCGCGGCGGCGGCCCTGATGGCCCTGGTGATCCGGCGCCGACCGGAACCGGTGAGCGTGCTGTCGTAGCCGGGCTGTCGTGGCCGCGCTGTCGTGGCTCGGGCCGCTCAGCCCGGCAGCCGGGAGACGTGGTTCGCGTGGCGCTTCTCCACCGCCCGGGCGATGCGGACCGCGTCGATGGCCAGTTCGCGGAGCATGCCGCTGATCGGGTTGGTGAAGCCGGTGAAGTAGAGGCCCGGGGCGTGGTGCGGGGCGTGGGGGCCGCGCGTGACCGGTCTGCCGCGGGCGTCGAGGACGTCCAGGTGGCCGACCAGCGGCTCCAGGCCCCGCAGGTAACCGGTGGCCGCGATCACCGCGTCCGGTGCGAGGCGGGTGCCGTCGGCCAGGAGTACCTTGCCGTCCTCGAAGCCGGCCACGGCGGCCACCACCTCCACCCGGCCCCGGCGCACCGCGTCGATCAGGCCGACGTCCTGCACGGGGATCGCGCCCTCGGACGCCCGGGTGAGCAGGCCGGTGTCCGGGCGGGGCAGGCCGTGGGCCGACAGGTCGGGCGTGCTGATCCGGGCCAGCGGCCGGGCCAGCCGGTCGACGAGACGGGCCGGCAGCCGCCGGGCCAGGACGCCGTTGTGCTGGGCGGGCCAGCCGGCCGTGGAGCGGCGGACGATGTGCGGCGCGGTGCGCACGGACAGCCGTACCCGGGCCGCCCCGCCCTCCACCAGGTCCACGGCGATCTCGGCGCCGGTGTTGCCGGCGCCGACGACCAGGACGTCCCGGCCGGCGTAGGGGGACGCGTTCCGGTACTCGGCGGCGTGCCGCAACTCGCCGGTGTACGCGTCCCGGCCGGGCCACCGCGGAACGCGCGGGGTGTGGTTGTGGCCGGTGGCGACCACGACGGCGGCGCCGGTCAGTTCGCGGCCGCCGGAGGCGTGCAGCAGCCAGCCGGTGCCGTCGGGCGCGGGCTCGACGCGGAAGACCTCGACGCCGGTGACGATCTCCAGCTGGTGGTGCTCGGCGTACTTCTCCAGGTACCGGATCACGTCGTCCCGGGCCACCCACCGGCCGAAGCGGCGCGGCATCGGCAGGCCGGGCAGCGCCGACAGGCGGCGGGTGGTGTGCAGGCGCAGCCGGTCGTAGTGGCGCCGCCAGGAGTCGCCGACGTGGTCCGCGCGCTCCAGGACGACCGCCCGTATGCCGCGCGCCCGCAGGGCCTGGGCGGCGGCGAGGCCACCGGGACCGGCGCCGATGACGTACACGGGGCGCTCCGCGGGGTGGGCGGGACGCGGGTCGGTGGACGCTGGGGAGTCGGGCATGCGGCGAGCGTAATCAAGCCCTCGCTTGATGGGTCTCGGTCAAGACCGGAATCGGTTGCGGATCGGTCACGACCGCCGGGACACCGCCTCGACACCGCCGGGAAACCGACGGGCCCCGCCCCGAGGGCGTCGGCTTGAATGGCCCGATGCCCCACACATCCCTGCACACCCTCGCCCCGACCCTCACCGAGCCGCGCGGACACGGCCTCCACCTCCGGTCCTGGGACGCCGGCTCCGACGCGGACGCGCAGACGTGGCTGCGCGGCATCCTGGACCCCGACTTCCAGCGCTGGAACACGCCGCTGAAGCTGTGGAGCGACCTCGCCGGCGCCCGCGAGTCGCTGCGCGCCCGGGCCAGGGAGGCCAGGGAGGGCCGGTCCGCGTCGTTCCGGATCACCGACGGGGACAGCGGTACGACGCTGGGGCACCTCGGCGTCAACGAGATCAGCCTGCCGCTGAAGCTGGCCCGGGTCGGCTACTGGGTGCTCCCCGAGGCCCGCGGCCGGGGCGTCGCCACCCGCGCCCTGCTCCTCGCCTCGCGCTGGGCGTTCACGGAACTCGGCCTGCACCGCCTGGAACTGGGCCACGCCGACGGCCACACCGCCTCCTGCCGGATCGCCGAACGCTGCGGATACGCCTACGAGGGCACGCTGCGCGGAGCGATGTTCGAGGCCGGCCGGCACGACGGGTTCCGCGACGCCCACCTGCACGCCCGGCTCGCGACGGACCCGGAGCCGCCGGCGCCCGACGTGCGCTGACCGCCGCTCACGACCGCCCGCTCACGGCCACAGCAGCCGCGTGCCCCAGCCTCCGTCCCCGGCCCGCCGGTAGGCCAGCCGTACGTGGCGGCGGCGGGCGTCGCCCTGGAAGAACTCCACCTCGTCGGGGAGCAGCCGGTACAGCGTCCAGGTCGGCACGGGCACGTCCGGCTCCCGCCCGGCCCGCTCCCAGGCCGCCCGCGAGGCGCGGTCCAGCGCGTCCGGGGACTCCAGGTCCTCGCTCTGCCGTCCGGTGAGGGCGGCGGCCACCGCACCGGTCGACCGCGCGTGCAGGTCGGCGTGCGCCTCGGCCGCCGGGGCGACGGAGACGGGGCCGCGGACGCGCACCTGCCGGCCCAGCACCGGCCAGTAGAAGACGAGCGCGGCGTACGGGCGGGCGGCGAGGTGGCGGCCCTTGCGGCTGCCGGCGTGCGTGGCGAAGGACCAGCCGTCCGCGTCCGCGCCGTGCAGCATCACGATGCGGGAGTCCGGCAGGCCCTGGGCGTCCGAGGTCGCCAGCGACATGGTGTGCGGCTCGGTCTGCCCGGCCGCCACCGCCTCGGCGAACCACCGGGTGAACAGCTCCAGCGGGTCGCCGGGCGCGGTGGCCGGGTCGAAGGGCGGCAGTTCGGTGGCCTCGGGCGCCCACACCCGCAGTGACCTCAGCAGTTCGTGCAGCTCGGTTCCCATGGGCCGATTGTGCGGGGTCTCTCGTCAGCTCTCACACCGAGCCGAGGTCGGAGGAGACCCACCGCTCGGGCCGCATGCGCACGATGACCTGCTCGCCGTGGTCGGCGGCGGCGAAGGCGACGTATCCGTCGACCTTGTCGGCCGGGAGGTAGCGGGCGGAGATCTCCCGCAGGTCCCGCTCCGTGGCGGGGACCGTCTCGACGACCGGCCCCTCCACCGACACGTAGCGGATCGTCGGTTCCAGCCGGTCCACCATCAGGGAGAACCGTCCCGCCGCCTTGATCAGCCGGTTCTTGCGGCTGTCGAGGCCGGTCATGATCCACACGTCGCCGCCGGGCTCGTACTGGTACCAGATCGGCACGGTCAGCGGGGCGCGGCCCGCCTCCGCGTCGACCGCCAGCGCGGCGATGCGGGGTTCGGCCAGGAACGTCTCGCGCTCTTCGCGGGTCAGGGCCATCGCGGTCTCCTCCAGCGGGTACGGGCGTCGGTGCTTTGCTCAACAGCGGCCGGACGCGGGGCTGTTCCCCTCACGGGGTACGGCGGTGGTCCGGGGAGCCGGACGGAGCCGGACGCCGGCTGCGCGGGGCGCGGGGTGCGGGGGCCGCGGAACGCGGTGGGCGCGGGGATCACGGGGCGCGAGGCACGCGCGGGGATGCGGGGCGGGGCGCGAGGGTCAGGACGCGGGACGCGGGACGCGGGACGCGGGACGACGCGGACGGCGCGGACGACGCGGGGCGCGGCGGGGATGACAGGCTGTGCGGGGCGTACCGCCCGGCGTACTGTCCGGCGGTGCTACTTGGCGGGCTTCTTGCCGGTGACGCCCAGGTACGTCAACAGGGCCAGGCTGGGCCTGAGTTCCGCCTGCTTGACGCCCCAGGCGGAGAACCCCTTCTGGTGCGAGGCCGCGGCGGCCAGCATGACGACCAGGGAACCGGCGATGGCCGCCGGGTTCACGTCCTTGTCGACCCGGCCCTTGGCCTGCAGCTCGGCGACGGAGTCGGCGAGGGAGGCGTTCACCGAGTTCAGGATCTTCATCCGGAGCTTGGAGAACCGCTTGTCGCCCTCGGCCGCGCCCAGGTCGACGACGCGGAGGATGGCGTCGTTCTTCCGCCAGAACTCCAGGAATCCGTCGACGAGTTCCTGCGCCGTCTGCCAGCCCGCCTTGCCGGTCCACGCGCGGCCGGCCGTCAGCTCGGCCAACCCGGCGCTCTCGGCGGCGGTTTCCTCGGCGATCTCCAGGACGGCGCCCTCGACGTCCGGGAAGTACTGGTAGAAGGTCGCGGGCGAGGTGCCGGCCTTGCGGGCGACATCGATGACTTTGACATCGCGGTAGGGGGAGGAGCTGAGCATGTCGCTGAGGCAGTCGAGCAGTTTCTGCCGGGTCGCCTGCCCACGTCGACCGGCCACGCGGCCGTCGACGGTACGCACTTGTCCTGTCATGCCGTCAGCTTACCGACGGGGGATCCGAGCGCGATTCGGCCGACTGCAAATGGGGTGCGCGGGCGGAGAGAGGCTGGTGTGCCTGGTCTGCGCGGTGCGGGCGGCGCGGTTACGTTGACGGCATGGCCGAAAACGGTGCGTCCGCGAAACGGACATCCAGCGACCCGTCCGCCACCTCCCCCGCGCCCTCCCGGAAGTCCCCCGCCGCCCCCGCGGAAGGCGTCCCCTGCTGGGTGGACGCCCAGCTCGCCGATGTCGAGGCGGGCAAGCGCTTCTACGGCGGTCTCTTCGGGTGGACCTTCGAGGAGGGGGAGGAAGGGGAGGAGGAGACGGCGGGGGAGACCGTATGGGCGCGGCTGGACGGGGAGCCCGTCGCCGCGCTCGTACGCAAGACGGACGGCCGGATGCCCACCGTGTGGTCGGTGTACTTCCACACCCCGGACGCGGCGGCGCTGGCCGGGCGGATCCGGGCGGGCGGCGGCCAGATCGTCACCCCGCCCCACCCGGTCGGCGGCCTGGGCACCACCGCGCTCGTCGCCGACCCCGAGGGCGCCGTCTTCGGCCTCTGGCAGCCGGGCACCCACCCGGGCTTCGGGCGCCGGCACGCACCGGGCACCTTCGCCTGGGCCGAGCTGTACACCCGGGACACCGAGGCCGCCAACGCCTTCTACGGCGACCTGTTCCACGACGCCCTCTTCGGCCCGGACGCGGCCCCCGACTTCGGCCGCGCCCCGG
Source organism: Streptomyces sp. BK79 (assembly GCF_044142145.1). Lineage (NCBI taxonomy): Bacteria > Bacillati > Actinomycetota > Actinomycetes > Kitasatosporales > Streptomycetaceae > Streptomyces > Streptomyces sp. BK79. Next base: position 73,169 of record NZ_JBHVOC010000014.1, on the reverse strand, counting down.
TCCTGGGCGTCTTCCCCGCCGAGATGCCGCCGCACTTCCTCGTCCACTTCCTGGTCCGGGACGCCGAGGCAGCGCTCGGCACGGTGGCCCGGCTCGGCGGACGGGTACGGGTACCGCCGTTCGAGACGTCGTACGGCGGGGTGGCCGTGGTCTCCGACGACCAGGGGGCGTCGTTCGCGCTGCTGCAACGCTGAGACCGCCCGAGATGACGCTGAGACCGCCCGAGATGGGGCGAGACACCCCGATTGTCCCCAGGTTCGCCACCAGCGGCTCGGACAGGAAGAATCAGGGTGCGTGCCGCCACGGAGCTGCGGTGGTGAGACGCTGCACTTCGGTCGCGTGCATATGTGGGTGGCGCGGCTCGTACGGGGAGGTGGCAGGCAAGTGGTGGATCAGCTGACGCAGCACGATCCGCGGCGGATCGGGCCGTTCGAGGTGCTGGGCCGGCTCGGGGCCGGCGGCATGGGGCTGGTCTATCTCGCGCGCTCGGCGTCCGGCCGGCGCGTGGCGATCAAGACGGTCCGCACGGAGCTGGCGGAGGACCAGCTGTTCCGCGTCCGCTTCACGCGCGAGGTGGAGGCGGCCCGCGCGGTCTCCGGCTTCTACACGGCGGCGGTCGTCGACGCCGACCCGCGCGCGGCGGTCCCGTGGCTGGCCACGGCGTACGTCCCCGCACCCTCCCTCGAGGAGATAGTGAACGAGTGCGGGCCGCTGCCGGCCCAGGCGGTGCGCTGGCTGGCGGCGGGCGTCGCGGAGGCGCTCCAGTCGATCCACGGCGCCGGGCTCGTCCACCGCGACCTGAAGCCCTCCAACGTCCTCGTCGTCGAGGACGGCCCCCGCGTGATCGACTTCGGCATCGCGTCCGGCGTCTCGAACACCCGCCTGACGATGACGAACGTCGCCGTCGGCACCCCCGCCTACATGTCCCCGGAGCAGGCGAAGGACTCCCGCAGCGTCACCGGCGCCAGCGACGTGTTCTCGCTCGGCTCGATGCTGGTCTTCGCCGCCACCGGGCACCCGCCCTTCCACGGTGCCAACCCGGTCGAGACCGTCTTCATGCTGCTGCGCGAGGGCCCCGACCTCGAAGGCCTCCCCGACGAGCTGCGCCCGCTCATCGAGTCCTGCATGCAGATGGAGGCCACGGCCCGGCCGGGCCCGGCCGACCTCCAGGCGCAGCTCGCGCCCCACCTGTTCGGCTCCGGCTCGGACGACAGCGGTACGGCGTCGGCGTGGCTGCCCGAGCGGGCGGTGGGCCTGATCGAGACGCGCCGGGGAGGCCGCGCCGTGGCCAAGCTCGCCACGACGGCCGGCGGCCGCGGCGGCGGTGCGGCCGGTGGCGGCGCCGGTGCCGGTGCCGGTGGCCCGGCCGGCGCCCGGCCCGCCGTCCCCGCGCCTCCGCTCCCGCCGCCGCCCTCGCACGACCCCGTCGTACCGGCGCCGCCCGTGCACGCCCCGCCGGTGCCCGCGCCCACCGGCGCCCCCGACAACGGCCCGGTCCGGCTGGCCGGGGCCCCCGTGCCCATCGGGCCGGGACCGCGCGTCGCCGACATGCGCGCCGCGGCCGTCGCGGCGCCCCCGCCGGAGTCCGCGCTCGCCGCGTCCTGGTCCCGCCCCCGCCCCGGTGTCAACGGCGCCGACGCCGCCGTACCGGCGCCATCGGCCGCTCCCGCCGCACCGCCCGAGGCGTCCCCGGCGGGCTGGCGCCCCTGGCGCTTCCGCATGTCCAACGACGTCTGGGGCACGCCCTCCGTCGCCGGGGACCTGGTCTACGTCACCTCCTTCGAGGTGCACGCCCTGGACGTGGCCACCGGACGCCGCCGCTTCAAGACCCGGGACGTCGCCTGGTCGATGGCGGTCGCGGACGGCCGGGTCCACGCCTCCGACGGCCCGACCCTCTTCGCCCTGGACGCCCGCGAGGGCGCCGACCTGTGGCGGGTGCGGACCGACGCCTGGGTGTACTCCCTCCAGGCCGGCCGGGGCACCGTCGTCACCGCCACCCGCGGCGGCGGCGTCCAGGCGTACGAGGCGTCGGGCGGCCAGAAGCTGTGGGAGATCACCGGCTGCCAGACCGACTTCGAGTCCCCGGAGGCGGGCGCGACGCTCCACGACGGCACGGTGTACGTCTGGCAGGACGCCCGGCTGCGCGCCCTGGACGCCCGGACCGGCGACGAGCGCTGGTCGTACCCGATCGGTGACGCCGCCTCCTGCGGCGGCGTCCCGGTCCGGGTCGCCCCCGCCCCCGACGGTTACGTCTATGTCTGCGCGGGCACCCGCGTGCTGGCCCTGGAGATCGCGTCCGGCCACGTCCGCTGGCACTTCGAGGCCCCGGCGGTCTTCCTCGCCCCGCCCGTCTTCGTGCCGGGCCCCGCGGTGACCGGCGGCGGCGTCTACCTCGCCGACTACCTCGGCACGGTCTACGCCCTCGACGCCACCGACGGCCGCGACCGCTGGCGGATCGCGACCGAGGCCCGTTCCTCCACCGACCCGGTCCTGGTCGCCGCCGGCCACGTCCACGTGGGCAGCGGCAAGGGCCTCTACACCCTGGACGCGGTGACCGGCACCCCCAAGTGGCGTTTCCAGGCGGGCGGCGACATCGTGGGCGCTCCCGCGGTCGCCGAGGGACGCATCCACTTCGGCTCCACGGACCACCTGCTCTACACCCTCAAGGCCGACGACGGCCGCCTCCGCTGGAAGCTGGCCACGGGCGGCGAGATCACCGGCTCCCCGGTGGTGCGGGACGGCATCGTGTACGCGTGCAGCAAGGACCGCTGCGTCTACGCCCTGGACGCGGAGAAGGGCACGGGGACGGCCCGCACGACGTGAGCCGGGGGGAGCCGGGCCGGGCGGGAGCGGGCCGGGCAGGAGCGGGCCACCGGAGCCGTCCGCTCCTGTGACCCGCTCGCGTCGGCCCGCTGCCCTCGGACACACGTCGGCCGCGGCGGCTCCCCCTCCGCGCCGCCGCGGCCGATCCCCCGTGGGGCGGGACGGTCTACTTGCCGTCGCCGTCCAGGTCCAGCGCGGGCGGCGCCGGCATGGCGTTGTCCATCGTCGTGACGGCGTCCTTCGCAGGCGGCGTCGGCATGGCGTTGTCGAGCGTGGTGACGGCCGTGTCCTTCGCCGGCGGCGTGGGCATGGCGTTGTCCTGCGTGGTGGCCTGCGCGTCCTTGGTCTGGTCGCTCATGTCTTCAGTCCTTCGCTGCGAAGTCGGCGGGTGAGCAACGCCCGCCCGGTAGCTCCCCCGCGGGCCGCCGGACGGGCGTTCGGAGCCGCACGATACTTCCCGGGCTCCCGGTCACCGCCTGCCCCCCGACGCGACGGTGACGGGAACCACACTGCCCGAGGCCGATAAACGAACGCTGAACGCCCGTATCCGCCCCGCGAGCCGGGTCGCTCAGGCGGCCGTCAGCGGGGTCAGCAGGGCCCGCACCTCGGCCGCCTGGGGCGCGCCGCACTGCTGGTACAGGTTGAGGGCCTCCTGCCAGCAGGCCCGGGCACGGTCCGCCTGCCCGAGCGCGGACAGCGAACGCCCCAGCAGCGTCAGGACGTTGCCCCGCATGCGGTCACCGCCGATGCAGCCGAGCGCGAGGGCCTGTTCGGCGTGCCGGGCGGCCTGCGCGGGACGGCGGGCCGCCAGATGCACCTCGGCGACCCGGAAGTGGGTCGTGCCCTGCCACAGCCGCTGCCGGTGCTCCTCGAAGATGCGCAGGGCGTCGGTGAACTGGCTGAGGGCGTCGCCGTGCCGGCCGGCCGCGGTCAGCGCGACGCCCAGGGTGAAGTGGCCGTTGGCCAGGCGCATCGTCCGGCCGATGTCGAGCTGCGCGGTCAGTCCGCGGTGCGCGATGGCCACCGCCTTCGCGGTGTTGTCCATGCCCAGGTGGGCGCGGGAGAGGTTGCACAGGCTGAGCGCCTCGCCGGCCCGGTTGCCGGCCGCCCGGTAGCCCTCGATGGCCTGCTCCAGGAACGCCCGCCCGTCCGCGTACCGGCCCTGGTGCAGGCAGATGAGCCCGCGGTCGTTGGCGACCCAGCTGACGGCGGTCGAGTCCCGCGCGGACTGGGCCAGCGCCATGGCCTTCTCCGCCTGCTCGCCCGCCTGCTGGATCCGCCCGGAGACGAGCAGCACGTTGGTGAGGGTGGTCCGCGCCCTGCCCTGCGCACGCGGGTCCCCGGCGGCGGCGGTGGCGTCGCACATCGCCCTGGCCGTCGCCTCGTACTGGCGGGAGTCGGCCCCGGACTCCGTCAGGTCCTTGGCCGCCCACAGCAGGTCCACCGCGCGCCGCAGCCGGTCCGTCCCCACCGACTGCCGTACGCAGGCCAGCAGCGGCGCCGCCTCGCTGTACAGCCAGTCCAGCGCCGCCGACCCCTCGGTGAACGTCAGCCCCGGGTACTCCGTCGGCTCCAGGCCGTCCACCAGCCGGTCCCCGGGCCGCTCGATGGCGTAGACGCCCGCCGCCGTGGCCAGGTAGAAGTCCAGCAACCGCGACAGCGCGGCCCCCCGCTCGCTCGGCGGGTGCTCGTCGCGTTCCGCGCAGGCACGCGCGTAGAGCCGGACCAGGTCGTGGAAGCGGTAGCGGCCGGGCGCCGCCGACTCGAGCAGCGAGGTGTCCACCAGGGACTCCAGGAGGTCCTCGGTGTCCTCCGGGGGGAGGTCCAGCACCGCCGCCGCGGCCGGCAGGGAGAGGTCCGGGCCGTCGGCCAGCCCGAGGAGCCGGAAGGCCCGGGCCTGGGCCGGTTCCAGCTGGCCGTAGCCCAGTTCGAAGGTGGCCTCGACGGCCAGGTCGCCGGCCTGCAGCTCGTCCAGGCGGCGCCGCTCGTCCGCCAGTTTCGCGGCGAGGACCGCGACCGTCCACGTGCGGCGGGCGGCGAGGCGGGAGGCCGCGATGCGGATCGCCAGGGGCAGGAAGCCGCAGGCCCCGACCACGTCCAGGGCCGCCGTCCGTTCGGAGGCGACCCGCTCCTCGCCCACGATCCGGGTGAAGAGCGTCAGCGCCTCCTCCGGGGACATCACGTCCAGGTCGACCAGGTGCGCCCCGGCGAGGCCCACCATCCGCACCCGCGAGGTCACCAGCGCCGCGCAGCCCTCCGTGCCGGGCAGCAGCGGGCGCACCTGGGCGGCGTCCCGGGCGTTGTCGAGGAGGACGAGGACGCGGCGGCCGTCCAGGACCGAGCGGTAGAGGGCGGCCCGCTCCTCCAGCGAGTCGGGGATGGCGGAGTCGGCCGTGCCCAGGGCGCGCAGGAAGGCGCCCAGCACCGTCTCCGGTTCCGCCGCCCGCGCGCCCGCGCCCTGGAGGTCGACGTAGAGCTGTCCGTCGGGGAAGGCGGCCCGCGCCTGGTGGGCGACGTGCACCGCGAGGGTGGTCTTGCCGACGCCGCCGATGCCGGCCAGGGCGGAGACCGCCATCACGCGGCCCGCGCCGGCGTCCCCGGACGCCGAGGACAGGACGTCGCTCAGCTCCCGCACGAAGGACACGCGTCCGGTGAAGTCCGCGACGGTGGCGGGGAGCTGGGCCGGGCGGACCGGCGGCGGTGCCGTCCGGGCGGCGGCCGGTGCCGGCGGTTCGGCCAGCGCCGGGTCGGCCTGGAGGATGCGCTGCTGGAGTTCCTGGAGGCCGGGGCGCGGGTCGACGCCGAGTTCGTCGGCGAGCAGGCGCCGCGTGTCCGCGTAGACGGCGAGCGCCTCGGCCTGGCGGCCGCTGCGGTAGAGGGCCAGCATGAGCAGTTCCCGCAGGCGTTCCCGCAGGGGGTGCGCCGCCGTGAGGGCCGTCAGTTCCGAGACGGCCTCCGCGTGGCAGCCCTGCTCCAGGTCCATGTCGAGGCGGGTCTCCAGGAGTTGCAGCCGCCACTCCTCCAGGCGGACGCGTTGCGCCTGCGCGTAGGGGCCGGGGACGCCTGCCAGCACCTCGCCGTCCCACAGCGCCAGCGCGCGGCGCAGCACGTCGCGGGCGTGGCACAGGTCACCGGCGCCGCGCGCCTTCTCCGCCTCGGCGGCCAGGTCCTGGGCCGCGGCCAGGTCCAGCGCCCCGTCGGCCAGACCCCGCACGGCGTACCCGCCCGACTCGCTCACCAGGACGCCGGGGTCGAGGACCTTCCGCAGCCGGGACGCGTACGTGCGGACCGCCGCCAGCGCCTGCGACGGCGATTCCTCGCCCCACAGGGCGTCGATCAGCTCGGCGGCCGTGGCCGTACGGCCCTCACGGAGCAGCAGCGCGGCCAGCAGGGCGCGCTGCTGGGGGGAGCCGGTGGCCAGCGGCTCGGTGCCGCGCCAGGCGCGCACGGGGCCGAGCACACCGAAGCGCAGCGCCGCCGATTCCTCCGGTTCCGCGGCGGATCGGAGACGCCGCTGCTCCGGAATCCGCGGTACACCGTCCATGCAGTCCCCCTAGACATCCTGAGCAACCAGGTCAGTTTGCCTTGTTCATGCCGACCGCGTCAGCCGTGGGAGACGCCACTCACAGGTCCCTCACCTGCTCCCGCCCCTCCAGGTCCACCCGCACCGTCAGCAGCCCGGTGCCGCTCCCCATGGCCCGTACCGCGAGGCTGTTGAAGCGGGGGAGGCGCCGCAGGCGCGCGATCGGGTCGTCGTCGGGCAGCAGGCGGGCCGTCCCCGGGTACCAGCGGCCCCGGACGCGGACCCGCACCCGCGGATCGGCCCGGATGTTGCGGACGTACTGGGACCGCTCTCCGAACTCCGACACCAGCCAGAAGGAGTCGCCGACCCGGCGTCCGCCGACCGGCGTGCGGCGGGGCAGGCCGGAGACGCGGCCGGTGGTCTCCAGCAGGGTCTGGGCGGGCAGGCGCCGCAGGACGGCGTTGAGGCGGCGCTGCACGGCCGTGACGGCCCGGTACTTCCTCTCGGCTCCGCTCGGCTTCGACACCGTTCGTTCACTCTCCCGTCTCGTGTGTCTCCATGTTCTCCGGAGAATCTCAGAGGTAAGGCCAGGGCGGGGCGAGGAGACGGGTGGTGCGGTCGTGCGGGTCGTGACCTGGAATCTGTGGTGGCGGTTCGGGCCGTGGGCCGACCGGCAGAAGGCGATCCTCGCCGTGCTCCGGGAGTTGCGGCCCGACGTCGTCGGACTCCAGGAGGTGTGGGCCGCCGACGACGGCGCGAACCTCGCCGAGTGGCTGGCCGGCGAACTCGGCCTGCACTGCGCCTTCGCCGCCTCCGAGGCGCCCGAGCGGTGGCAGCGGCGGATCGGGGACGACACGGTCGGCATCGGCACCGCCGTGCTCAGCCGCTGGCCCGTGGTGGAGCGGGCGGCGCTGCGGCTGCCCGCGCCCGCGGAACTCGACGACGGACGCCTCGCGTTCCACACCCTCCTGGACGCGCCCGGCCACCCGGTGCCGTTCTTCACCGCCCACCTGAACTCGGGCGGGCAGGCCTCGGCGGTGCGCCGCGAACAGGCCGCCGCGCTCGCCGGCTTCGTCGCCGGGCACGGCCGCGGCACCCCCTTCCCGCCCGTCGTGACCGGGGACTTCAACGCCGTCGCGGACTCCGCCGAGATCCGGCTCCTCACCGGCGGGCGGGCCGCCCTGCGCGACGCCTGGGACCACGCCGACCCGTCGGCCCCGTCCGGCACCTGGGGCGGCGGCAACCCGTACGTCGCGAACGGGCCGGTGCCGGGCGCGCGGATCGACTACGTCTGCGTGGGCCCGCCCGGACCGGACGGACTCGGCCGGGTCCGTGCCGTACGGCGGGCGGGCGACGGTCCCTTGGACGGCGTATGGCCCTCCGACCACGCGGCGGTCGTCGCGGACCTGGCCGGGAGCTGACGGACCGCGCGCGAGGACGCCGTGCCCCGTCCGCGAGGGCGCCTTCTCCCGGCCGGCCCGCCGTGGACCTACCGCGACCCCAGGAACACGGGATTCGTGAACGCCGCGAGCGCCCCCGGCACCGGGCCCGCCGCCGCCTCGTGCCGCACTTCGGCCCGGACGTACGCCGCGTACGAGGCGGTCGTCCGCCACTCGACGACGCCCGCACCGGACACCGGCAGCGGCGCGCTCGTGAACAGCACCCCCTGGTCCGTGACGAACCGGACCGTGCAGCGCGGGGCGCCCGTCACCTCCAGGCGCACGGTGACCGGGGTGTCGCCGTCCACGCGCAGCCGCTCGCCGATCCCGGCGTGCTCGCCCCGGCCGCCGGACGCGGTGAACGCCAGCGACACCTTCGCCGACTCGGCGACGTACGACCGCCCCGCCCGGATGCCCTCCAGGATCGCCTCCCGGGTCAGGTCGTCGGCGAGGACGACGGTCTGCGGGCGCCCGATCACGTCCGGCGCGCGGTGGGAGTCGCTGCTGCCCATCGCCGGGATCCAGCCACCCTCGCCGCGCCCGTCCCGCACCGAGGCGGCCAGCATGCCGTCCCAGTCGGCCAGCGCCACCTCGTCGTCGGGCGTGTAGGCGCCGTTCCACACCTCGACCGCGTCCGCCTCCCCGAACCCGAACTTCCAGTTGCAGCCGATGCAGGTGGCGTGCGGGTGGGCCGGGACGACCAGGCCGCCGGCGCGGCGGATCTGCCGGGCGAACCGGCCGAAGCGGTTGTCACGGGCCCGGTAGCGCCAGTCGACGAAGGTGCCCGGGTCGGTGCCGAGCGCGACGACGTGCCCGTTGCGGGTCGTCACCTCCTCGCCCAGCAGGACCAGCAGGTCGTCGCCCGCCACCTCGGCCCAGTGCGCGTGCGCGGAGTGCGTGTTGTGCTCCGAGGAGTTGATGAAGTCCAGGCCCGCCCGGCGGGCGAGGGACGCGATCTCGGCGAGCGTGTAGCGGCCGTCGGAGTACACGGAGTGCAGGTGGCAGTCGCCCCGGTACCAGGCCCGGCCCCGCCCCTTGGCCCGCGCGGGCGGGTACACCGGCGGCACGGTCCGCGCCTGCTCGCCGTACGTCAGCGTGATCGTGATCTCGTACGCCAGCCCCTGCGGAGCCACCGTGTACGGGCCGAGCGCCACGTGCCAGGTGCCCGGCCGCACCGGGCCGGGAAGGTAGCCGGGCGTCGCGTCGTCCGCGCGGACGAAGAACTCCGTGCGCGCGCCGCCCGACCAGCCGCGGAAGCCCCGGCCGCCCAGGCCGGTGCCGCGCTCGTCGAACAGGCCGATGTCGAGGGCGTTGCCCGCCGTGCCGGCCGGGACGGCGGGACGGTCGTAGGCGTAGGCGACGTGGATCTCCCGGACCCCGGCCGGGACTTCGACGGGGACGTACACGAAGTCGGGCGAACCGGTGGGCAGGGTGCCGCGCACCGTCCTGGTCCGCCGCTCCCGGGGTGCCGCCGAGGCGAAGGTCACGGTTCCCAACGTGAGCGCGGCGGCGGCTCCCGTCACGAACACCGCGCGTCTGCCGATCCCGGCGTGGTCGTCCTCGCACATGCTGCTGCTCCCAAGGTGTCGTGGGTGACGGACATGGGTGGTGCAGGGTGGTGCGTGCAACCCTCGTATTGAGCCGTGAACTCCCGTGCAAGGAAAGGGGTTCGGAGGATAGCGAGAGGATAGAGAGAGGATTGAGAGCGGGCGGCCGTCCGGTGGGGCGGCCGGACGGGCGCCGCGTCCCGATCACCCCGCTCGTATGCTCGAAGGATGACGACTTCCGCGACCTCCGGAACCGGACCCGCCGACCCCACCGGCCCCACCGAGAACTCCCTGCGTCGCGCCCTCAAACGCGCCCGGGACGGCGTCGCCCTCGACGCGTCCGAGGCCGCGGTGCTCCTCCAGGCGCGCGGCGAGCACCTCGACGACCTCGCCGCGTCCGCCGCCCGGGTCCGGGACGCGGGCCTGGAGGCCGCCGGCCGGCCGGGCGTCATCACGTACTCGAAGAGCGTCTTCATCCCGCTGACCCGGCTGTGCCGGGACAAGTGCCACTACTGCACCTTCGTCACCGTCCCCGGCAAGCTGCGCCGGGACGGCCACGGGATGTTCATGTCGCCGGACGAGGTCCTCGACATCGCCCGCAAGGGCGCGGCCCTCGGCTGCAAGGAAGCCCTGATCACCCTCGGCGACAAGCCCGAGGACCGCTGGCCGGAGGCCAGGGAGTGGCTGGACGCGCACGGCTACGACGACACGATCGCCTACGTCCGCGCGATCTCGATCCGCGTCCTGGAGGAGACGGGGCTGCTCCCGCACCTCAACCCGGGCGTCCTGACCTGGACGGACTTCCAGCGGCTCAAGCCCGTCGCGCCGTCCATGGGCATGATGCTGGAGACCACCGCGACCCGCCTGTGGTCCGAGCCCGGCGGCCCCCACCACGGCTCCCCGGACAAGGAACCGGCCGTCCGGCTGCGCGTCCTGGAGGACGCCGGCCGCTCCTCCGTCCCCTTCACCTCCGGCCTCCTCATCGGCATCGGCGAGACGTACGAGGAGCGGGCCGAGTCCCTCTTCGCGCTCCGCCGCGTCTCCCGGGCCTACCACGGCATCCAGGAACTGATCATCCAGAACTTCCGCGCCAAGCCGGACACGGCGATGCGCGGCATGCCCGACGCGGAACTGGACGAACTCGTCGCCACGGTGGCGGTCGCCCGGCACATCATGGGCCCGTCCGCCTGCCTCCAGGCGCCCCCGAACCTGGTGGACTCCGAGTACGAACGGCTGATCGGCGCCGGTATCGACGACTGGGGCGGCGTCTCCCCGCTCACCATCGACCACGTCAACCCCGAACGCCCCTGGCCGCGCATCGACGAACTCGCCGAGAAGTCCCGGGCGGCCGGCTTCACTCTGCGCGAGCGCCTCTGCGTCTACCCGGAGTTCGTCCGGCGCGGCGAACCCTGGCTGGACCCGCGCCTGCGCCCGCACGTGGCCGCGCTCGCCGACCCGGCGACGGGCCTGGCGCGCGCGGACGCCGTGGTCGAGGGGCACCCCTGGCAGGAACCGGACGAGGTGTTCACCGCCACCGGCCGCACCGACCTGCACGCCTCCATCGACACCGAGGGCCGCACCTCGGACCGCCGCGACGACTTCGACGAGGTGTACGGCGACTGGGGCGCCCTGCGCGAGGCCGCCGCCCCCGGCATGGCCCCCGAGCGCATCGACACCGACGTACGCGCCGCGCTGGCGACGGCCGCCGACGACCCGACCAGGCTGACCGACGACGAGGCGCTGGCCCTGCTGCACGCCGACGGCCCGGCGCTGGACGCCCTGTGCCGGATCGCGGACGACGTCCGCCGCACGGCGGTCGGCGACGACGTCACGTACATCGTGACCCGCAACATCAACTTCACCAACGTCTGCTACACCGGCTGCCGCTTCTGCGCCTTCGCCCAGCGCCGCACCGACGCCGACGCCTACACGCTCTCCCTGGAGCAGGTCGCCGACCGCGCGCAGCAGGCGTGGGAGGTCGGCGCGGTCGAGGTCTGCATGCAGGGCGGCATCCACCCGGACCTGCCGGGCACCGCGTACTTCGACATCGCGAGGGCGGTCAAGGAGCGCGTCCCGGGCATGCACGTGCACGCCTTCTCGCCCATGGAGGTCGTCAACGGCGCGACGCGCACCGGCCTGTCGATCCGCGAGTGGCTGAGCGCGGCCAAGGAGGCGGGGCTGGACTCCGTCCCGGGCACGGCCGCCGAGATCCTCGACGACGAGGTCCGCTGGATCCTCACCAAGGGCAAGCTGCCCACGGCGACGTGGATCGAGGTCATCGAGACGGCCCACGAACTGGGCATCCGCTCCTCCTCCACGATGATGTACGGCCACGTCGACCAGCCCCGCCACTGGCTCGGCCACCTGCGCACCCTCGCCGGCGTCCAGCAGCGCACGGGCGGCTTCACGGAGTTCGTGACGCTCCCCTTCATCCACACCAACGCGCCCGTCTACCTGGCGGGCATCGCACGGCCCGGCCCGTCCCCGCGCGACAACCGCGCGGTCACGGCGATGGCCCGCCTCCTCCTCCACCCGCACATCCCCAACATCCAGACAAGCTGGGTGAAACTGGGCACCGAGGGGGCGGCGGAGATGCTCCGCTCCGGCGCCAACGACCTCGGCGGCACGCTGATGGAGGAGACGATCTCCCGCATGGCGGGCTCCTCCTACGGCTCGTACAAGTCGGTCAAGGACCTGATCGCGGTCGCGGACGCGGCGGGCCGCCCGGCGAAGCCCCGGACCACGCTGTACGGCCCGGTCCCCGAGGAGCGGCAGCGGGCGGCGGCGGCGTCGGACGGTCACCTGCCGGAGCTGCTGCCGGTGCTGGACTGACGTCCGGGCCGGGGCACGGGCCGCCCGCAGTACGATGATCGGGCCCCCGGTGTGTCGGGGTTCTCGTAGCTGAGGAGATGCGTGCCCGTGCCAGCCCGACTTCCCTCATGGGCCTGGGTCTCCGGTCTGACCGTGGGGGCGATAGCGGCGGTGAGCGTCCTGGCCGTACAGGCGGACCAGGGCCCCCACCCCACGGCGGCGGCCGTCAGGCCCGGCCCCTCGGTGTCGGCGGACGCGAAGCCGACGCCGGAGGAGACCGCCCCGGCCCGGGTGCCGGACGGCTCCGGGACCGGCCGGCGCATCGTCTACTCGCTCGACCAGAAGCGGGTCTGGCTGGTCGACGCCAGCGACGCCGCGCGCCGGACGTTCACGGTGTGGCCGGGCACGGTCGACCCCGAGCCCGGCACCTACACGGTCGGCACCCGCACCGAGGGCGCGACGACCGGCTCGGACGGTGTCCGGATCGAGCAGATCGTCTACTTCGCCCTGGAGGACGGCGTCTCGGTGGCCTTCTCCAACGCCGTCGACGGCTCCTCGCCCCCTCCGCCCGCCTCCGGTGCGAAGACGGGCGGCATACGGCTGAGCAAGGCCGACGGCACGGCGGTCTGGGAGTTCGCGACCGCCGGCACGAAGGTCACGGTCGTCGGCTAGCCTCCGCCTGCCGGTGCTCGCCGGGCAGGTGGGCGACGATCAGCACGACCCCGCTGATCAGGAACACCCGGGTCGCGGCCTCCAGGCCGTTCCAGTCCGCCGACTGCCACATCGAGAACCACTCGCCGCCGATCCCGATGAACCCGGCCCCGAACAGCAGCATCAGCATCAGCGAACCGTACGTGGTCATGCGCCGCGCGGCCGGGTGGTCCCGGCGTATCCACAGCCAGGTCGCGTAGATCAGCACGAGCGCGGCGACCGTCTCCCACACGATGATCGCGACGTACGCGGCGTCCTGGACGCCCTTGTTCGTGATCGCCCGCCACATCAGGTCGTCGTCCTTGAACGTCGTGTCCATCGCGAGGACGTGCCGCACGAACTGCTGGTTGGTCCCGAAGTCCGTGATGTTCCCGAAGGCGACGAGGGCGATGTAGAGGGCGAGCACGCCGGTGAGGACGGTCGCGGCGAGGGAAAGGGGGTGTCTGGTGGTGGTCATGACCTCTCCCTTCCCCATGCTGCTCCCGGTCAGCCCACCAGAAGATCCGCCTTGAGCCGGCGCAGCTCCCGCCCGTCCAGGCCCAGCGCCTTCTTCTCGTACGCGGCGAACGAGCCGTAAGCGTCCTCGACTTCGTCGAAACCGGAGTTCAGGTACGCGGCGCGCACGTCGAGCATCGGCTTGTAGACCGCGGCCTGCTGCGCGGGCATGGAGGCGAGGGCGGCGGCGTTGGCCTCGGCACGGTACTCGTTGGACGCCAGGTAGTCCGCCATGACCGTCTCGCGCGGCACACCGAGCGCGGTGAGCAGGGCGGCACTGGCCCAGCCGGTACGGTCCTTGCCCGCGGTGCAGTGGTACAGGGTGCCGTCGGCGTCGCGGGCGAGGCCGGAGAACACGGTGGAGTAGGCGGCCTTCGCGTTCGCGCCGCTGACCATGGTCCTCTCGCCGTCGATCATCATCTGCTCGGCCTCGGCGGCCGTCGTCGGCATGGTGAAGACGGGGGAGTCGTCGCCGAGGACGTCCGCGACGACGTACCGCACCCCGGCGGGGATGCGGTCCGGGGCCGACGCGCGCTCGGACGCGGAGCGCAGGTCGTAGTCGACGGAGATGCCGAGCCGCTTCAGCTTGGCCAGGTCGGCGTCGGTGAGCTTGTCCAGGGAGTCGGTGCGGTACACGGCGCCCATGCGCACCCACTGTCCGTCCTTGGTGCGGTAGCCGCCCGCGTCCCGGAAGTTGACCGCGCCGTCCAGCTCGATCAGCCGGTCGGCGAGCCGCAGCCGCTGCCCCCGGTCGGGGACCAGGTCGAACCACTGCCGGTCGGCCGCGGGCAGCCCGGACACGGTGACCTTCCCGGCCGACTTGCCCGTCGCGACGGTACGCCCGCCCGCCCGCACGGCGACCTCGCGGACGCCGGGGGCGTTCCACGTGATCGTGTACGTGCCGTCGTCCCGCGCGGTCACCTCGGCGGCGGTGAACGGTATCTGCCGCGCGGAGTGACCGGGGTGCGCGTGGCCGTGAGCGGCGGGGGCGGCCGAGGCGGCCGGGGCCACGACACCGGTGAGCAGCGCGGCGGCCGACAGGGCGCAGGCCAGGGTGACACGTGTCTTGTTCGTCATGGCCGAGATCGTTCATCGACCGAACGGGCACGCCGCTAACGGATCATGTACACGGCGTGCACGAACGCGGACCAGGAGGCGTCGGCGAACGTCAGACGGGCGGTGCCGGGGGCCTTGGAGTCGCGGACGTGGACAGTGGTGTCGACGGAGGTCACGGCGACCTCGACGCAATCGGGCTCGTCGCTGCCGCTGTGACTGCTCTTGAACCACTTCAGCGCGTGGGTCATGACTTGTCTCCGACGGCTCCGACGAACGCGGTCCAGGACACGCCGGTGAAGGAGAGCGGCGGGCGGGTCGTGTCCTTGGAGTCGCGGACGTGGACGGCGGGGGTGAGGGAGGCTATGGCGACCTCCACGCAATCAGGGCCGTCGTTGCTGCTGTAGCTGCTCTTGAACCACTTCAGCGTGGGGGTCATGTCTTGTCTCCGACGGCTCCGACGAAGGCGGTCCAGGAGGCGTCGGTGAAGGAGAGGTGCGCGGCTTCGGGGTTCTTGGAGTCGCGGACGTGGACGGTGGTGTCGGCGGGGGGTATGGCGACCTCGACGCAGTCGGGGCCGTCGTTGCCGCTGTAGCTGCTCTTGAACCACTCCAGTGAGGTCATGCCTCTTCTCCCAGCACTTTCTCGATGAAGGCCAGCGACTCCCGGGGGGTGAGAGCCTGCGCCCGGATCATGCCATAGCGCAGTTCGAGGATCTGGACCTCCCGAGGATCGTGGATCACCCGGCTGTACAGCTGACCCTCCGAGTGCCCGAGCGTCTTGCCGTCCCGGAGCTTCAGCAGTCGGAACGAACCCATCACACCCGCGTGTTCCTGCCGGTCCGTAGGCATCACCTGGAGTTCGACATGTCGCAACGCGGCAATCTCAAGCAGGTGCTCGAGCTGACGGCGCAGCACCATTGTTCCCCCGTAAGGCCGTCGCAATGTCACCTCCTCCAGCACAAAGGTGATCGTCCTCCGGGGCTGGGGCTCGAAGACGACCTTCCGCGCCATGCGCCCGGCGACGTGACGTTCGATCTCGTCATCGGTGTAAGCGGGCCGCCGCATGGAGTACAGCGCCTCCGCGTACTCCGGTGTCTGGAGCAGGCCGTGTACGTGGTGGCTGGCGTAGGCGCCCATCTCGACGGACTCGGCCTCCAGCTTGGTCAGGTCCCGGACCAGCTTCGGATACCGCGCCTTCTCCACGTCCTCCTTCATCGCCGCGAGCTTCCCGCCCGCCCGCAACACCTCGTCGGCCTTGTCCAGGAAGTCCGCCTTGGGAATCCTCCGCGCGCGCTCCACCGAAGAGACCATCTCCTCGCTGTACCCGATGGCGGCGCCCAACTCGGCCTGTCGCATGTCCGCAGCCTCGCGCCATACCTTGATCTGCCGCCCGACCGCCTTCAGTACGGCCGCGGCCTCCTCGTCCTCCATGTCTTCCCCTTCCGGCGTACGACCCGTACGACCACGGCGGGCACCCGGACAGTCACGCTCGGTACCGAGGTCGTTGCTGTTCAGGGTAGGGACGGGCGGCCACGCTGGGTGACGTGATGCAGAAAATGGACTCCTCTCTCGCCCCGAACCCACCGCACTTCGTGGTCCAGTTGTCCGCCACGCGCAGGGGCGCCCGGCTCGCGCGCCTGCTCGCGGAGCGCCAACTCGACGACTGGGGAGTGCCGCCGGGGGAGGCCGTGCAGATCGTCGCCGAGCTGGCGGCGAACGCCGTGCTGCACGGCCGGGTGCCGGGGCGGGACTTCCGGCTGGCCCTGCGGATGCTCCCCGGCGGCACCCTCCGCATTGAGGTCACGGACGCCCGGGGTGACCGGGTCCCGCGTCTCCCCGACCCGGCCCCCGAGGGCGCGGAAACCGGGCGGGGACTGTGCCTCGTGGCGGCGTACGCGGACCGCTGGGGCGTCGACGAGGGGCCGGCCCCGGCCAAGACCGTCTGGGCCGAGGTGTCACCGGGTCGCGGCCGGACGTGACCCGGTCGGACGCGACGCCAAAGACCAAAGAACCGGGGAAAGAACCGAACCAGCCCCTGCCGTCCCCGTCGATCACTCTCCGGAGTGAAAGACCTCAACTCGGCTGGCGCGGCGAGGCGTTCATGGTGCAGCGTCTGCCGCAACGTACCCAGACATGATTCGGCCCCCGCCGGGACTGGCATCCCACTGCGAGGGCCTGATCACCGAGGAAGTGGACCCTTCCTGATGACTGAGCAGAACCCTAGCGCGCAGGCGCGTCCGGCGTCCGGCCGTCACCCCGGTGGCGTCGAGCACGAGAACCACCCCCACCATGATCACTTCACCGTGGTCGGCAACCACCTCCTCCAGCACCGCGAGCTGTCGCTGACGGCGATCGGCCTGGCCGTCCACATCCAGTCGCTGCCCGCCGGGGCCCCGGTCGGGATCAAGGCGCTGGCGGGCAGGTTCCCCGAGGGCGAGATCCGCATCGCCGCCGCCCTGCGGGAGCTGGAGGAGCACGGTTACCTCGCACGCACCAAGGAGCGTCTTCCATCGGGCCGGGTCGTGACCCGGACGGTCTCCCGCAACAAGCCCCGCGCGCTCCTGGTGGCCGCACGGTCACCTGCCGTGTCGCCCCCCTCGCCGCCCACGCCCGGCTTCGCCGCCCCGGGAGCGGACGCCGACCGCGCCCCGGCGTCGTCGGGTGCGGGCGGTGGTGTCCCGGTGCCGGAGGGCGGGTGGGGTGCCGCGGCTCGGCTACTCGTCCGTCTCCGGGTCCATGACCCCCGCCTGCTGCTGTCCGAACGGGACGTCCGGCGGCTCGCGCCCCTGGTGACCGTCTGGCTGGAGCGCGGCGTGCCCGGGAGCGCGGTGGTGCGGACCCTGACCTCCGGCCTGCCCCAGGACCCGATCCGCCGCCCGGCGGCCTTCCTGGAGCGACGACTCACCGCCGACCTCCCCCCTGCCCTGCCCGTGACCAGGCCCGCCGCTCCCGCGCCCCGCCCCGACCCGCTCCAGACCTGCGAGGACTGCGACCGCGCCTTCCGCTCCCCGCTCCCCGGCCATTGCCGCGACTGCCGCGAGGCCCTCGCGGAGAGGCAGGCAGCCGCATAAAGCGTGAACACCCGACGGCGAAGTGTCCTCCACGGGCTCATCCGAGCAGCCCGATGACACTCACGGCCGGACTGCTCACGCTTTTCGGCTCACACAGTCACCCTCCGGACGACCGCGAGCACCGTCCCGGCCCGCAGCACTCCGTCCGGGGGGCGGTACGTGAACGTTTCCACACGCCACGGCCCTGATCCGATCACTTCCGTTCGAATACAGTGCTGGGCGTCGTACGAACGGGCCGTGTCGGTGTCGAGGGGAGGTCCGGGTGGGCTCGACAGCCGGTGCCGTCTGGGGACGTGCCGAGCAGCAGGACTTCCGCAGCCGGGTGCGCGGGACGCTGCTCGGGGCGGCCGTCGGCGACGCCTTCGGGGCCCCGGTCGACCGGCTGGACCTCGACGCCATCCGCGAGACCCACGGCGCGGCGGGCCTCACCGACCCGGCCCCCGCCCACGGCCGGCGCGGCGCGGTCACCCACCTCACCCAGCTCACCCTGTTCTCCGTGGACGGGCTGATCCGCGCCCAGGTACGCCGGGACACCGGCGCGTGGCACCCGCCGACCGACCTGCACCGGGCGTACCGGCGCTGGGTCGCCACCCAGCGTGACTGGGGGCCCGACCTGCGACGCAAGGAGGACGGCTGGCTGGCCCGCGAGGAGTGGCTGTACGCCCGCCGGGACGCGCCCCGCGCCCTGCTGCTCGGGCTGGGCGACGAGACGATGGGTACGCCCGAGGCGCCCAAGAACCCCGGCGAGCGCGGAGCCGAGGCCGCGGCCCGCTCGGCGCCGTTCGGGCTGCTCGTCGGCTGGGAGCCGAACCTGGTCGTCCAGCTCGCCGTGGAGTGCGCGGCGCAGACCCACGGCCACCCCGGCGGCTACCTGGCGGCGGGCGCGTACGCCGTGATCGTGCACGGGCTGGCGCGCGGCGAGAGCCTGGACGCGGCCGTGCAGCGGGCGCTCGCCCTGCTCGCCGCCCGGCCGGGACACGAGGCCGTGACGGCCGCCCTGCAGCACGCGCTGGGCGCCGTGCGCCAGGGGCTGCCCACGGCGGACCGGGTGACCGAGCTGATCGGCGGGGCGACGGCGGAAGGGATCGTCGCCGCCGCCGTGTACTGCGCGCTCGTCGGCGAGGACGTACGGCACGGCCTGCGGCTCGCCGTCAACCACGGCGGCCCCTCCTCCGCGTGCGGCGCCCTGACGGGCGGACTGCTCGGCGCGCTGCACGGCGAGACGGCGCTCCCGCCCGCCTGGCTGGCCGAGCTGGAGGGCCGCCCGACCATCCTGGAACTGGCCGACGACTTCGCCATGGAGATGACCCAGGGCCCCGCCCTCCACGGCCCGGCGGGCTCGTCCCCCGGCTGGCTGGCCCGGTATCCGCGCGCGTAGGGACGGCCTCCGCCGCTAGCGTG
Source organism: Streptomyces sp. BK79 (assembly GCF_044142145.1). Lineage (NCBI taxonomy): Bacteria > Bacillati > Actinomycetota > Actinomycetes > Kitasatosporales > Streptomycetaceae > Streptomyces > Streptomyces sp. BK79. Next base: position 54,293 of record NZ_JBHVOC010000014.1, on the reverse strand, counting down.
ACCGCCATGGACCTCAGCATTCACACCACCGTGCTCCCGCACGACGACCCGGACGCGGCACTCGCCTTCTACCGGGACGTCCTCGGCTTCGAGGTGCGCAAGGACGTCGGGCAGGGCGCGATGCGCTGGATCACCGTCGGCCCGGCCGACCGGCCCGGCACCTCGCTGCTCCTCGCGCCGCCCGCCGTCGACCCCGGCATCACCGACGCCGAGCGCCGCACCGTCGCCGAGATGATGGCCAAGGGCACCTACGGCTGGATCCTCCTGGCGACCAAGGACCTCGACGGCGTCTTCGAGCGGGTGAGGGCCGCCGGTGCCGAGATCGTCCAGGAGCCGACCGAGCAGCCGTACGGCGTGCGCGACTGCGCCGTCCGGGACCCGGCCGGCAACCAGGTCCGCATCCAGGAAGTCTGACCCGTACCGGCACCCGTACCGGCATCCGGGCCGGCGCCCCGGTCGTCCGGCGCCCCGATCGTCCGGGGCGCCGGCCGGTCGTGCCCTAGTCGCCCACCCTGCTGCGTCCCGCTGTGTCCTCCACCCCGCCGGCCGGCGCCGGGACGGCGGCCGCCGCGCCGGAGGCGTCGTCGTCCGTGTTGAGCCGCTCGATGATGGCGAGCCGCTCCGGGGTGTCCTCCGGCTTCAGGTAGCCGATCAGGACGTACAGGACCAGCGACACGGCCAGCGGGATCGACACCTGGTACTCCAGCGGGACCCCGCCCTCCACGTTCCAGTGGATCGGGTAGTTGACCAGCCAGAAGGCGAGCAGACCCGTCGCCCAGCTGGTGAGCGCGGCCGTCGGACCCGAACGGCGGAAGGGCCGCAGCAGACCCAGCATCATCGGGATCGCGATCGGGCCCATCAGCCCGGCGACCCACTTGATGACGACGGTGATGATGTCCTTGAACGTCGGCGAGTCGACCTGCGTCGCCACCGCCATCGACAGCCCCAGGAAGACGACCGTCGCCAGCCGCGCCGCCATCAGCCCGGCCCGCTCGCTCCAGCCCCGGGCCCGCGCCGAGAGCACCGGCGCCACGTCACGGGTGAACACCGCGGCGATGGCGTTGGCGTCCGAGGAGCACATGGCCATGGTGTGCGAGAAGAAGCCGACGATGACCAGGCCCAGCAGACCGTGCGGCAGCAACTGCTCGGTCATCAGGGCGTACGAGTCGGAACCGTCCGGTTTCTGCGACTCCACCAGCAGCGGCGACATCCACATCGGGAAGAACAGCACCAGCGGCCAGACCAGCCACAGCACCGCCGACAGCCGCGCCGACCGGGTGGCCTCGCGGGCGTTGCTCGTGGCCATGTAGCGCTGGGCCTGGTTGAGCATGCCGCCGTTGTACTCGAAGAGCTTGATGAAGAGGAAGGCGAGCAGGAACACCGTGCCGTACGGGCCGACCAGCGGCTTCGCGTGGCCGTCGAGGGCGGGCTCGTCCCAGACGCCGAAGAAGCCGCCGTAGTCGCCGAGCTTCACGACGACGGCCACGAACATCGCGACGCCGGCCAGCAGCTGGATGACGAACTGGCCCAGCTCCGTCAGCGCGTCCGCCCACAGGCCGCCGATCGTGCAGTAGACGCCCGTGACGACGCCGGTGATCAGGATGCCCTGGTTCAGGGAGATGCCGGTGAAGACCGACAGCAGCGTGGCGATGGCCGCCCACTTCGCGGCCACGTCCACGATCTTCAGCAGCATGCCGGACCAGGCCAGGGCCTGCTGGGTGCGCAGGTCGTACCGGTTCTTCAGGTACTCCAGGGGCGACGCCACGTGCAGTCGCGAGCGCAGCCGGTTGATGCGCGGCGCGAACAGCTTGGAGCCGATGGCGATGCCGAGCGCGATCGGGAAGGACCACGTCACGAAGGACGTCACGCCGTAGGTGTAGGCGATGCCCGCGTACCCGGTGAACATCACCGCGCTGTAGCCCGACATGTGGTGCGAGATGCCGGACAGCCACCAGGGCATCTTGCCGCCGGCCGTGAAGAAGTCGCTGACGTTGTCCACGCGTTTGTGCGACCACACGCCGATCGCCACCATGACGGCGAAGTAGCCGATGAGCACGGACCAGTCGAGACCGTTCATGTGCCCCCTTCCGGGGTCCGCCTTGTGAACTCCGCTCAGCTGGCTGGCACTTCGCACGAGCGGGGTGAGGACGGGGCAGGCCGCGAAGTGCCCGCTCATCGTGGTTGCGCCGACGCGGGCACGACAAGGAAGGGGAAGGTCAAGAGGAAGTAAAAAGGTTCGGCTTGCTGACCTCGGTTCACCTACATGAACGGTTCGGTGAGTGTTTCCGATGGGCGTCCGATGGGTGCCCGGAGGCGCCCGGATGGGCGCCCGGGGCCTACCTCAGCTCGTCCGGGCAGGGCGTCCCGCGCGACAGCGCGTACGGCGCCGCCAGCCGGTACGTGCCCGCCTCGGGCGCGATCAGCGTCGTCCACGTGTCGCCCTCGGCGGTCTCCTCCGTCTCCATCAGACAGCCGTTGACGTTGTCGTACGTCTTCGGCGTGCCCTCCGGGGCGTTCTTGGAGGCCTCCGTCTCCTGGGGCGCTTCGAGCTGCTTGCCCTCGGCGTCGACGATGCTCAGCCACGGCGAGTACGGCATCCGGATCAGGACGCGGCCGGGCTGCCTCACGTCGATCGTCCACTCGCCCTGCTCGGCCCGCTGGACGACCGCGTGCGGCTCCGCCAGCGGCGTCGGGTCGGTCACCTGGAAGAGCTGCCAGTTGGCGTCGCCCCAGATCTGCTTCAGGTACGGCAGGCCCCGCTGCACCAGCTCCCGCTCGCGCTGGCCGCCGTCCCCGTCCGGCTCGCCCTTGGGCAGCACCACGAAGTGCACGGCCCAGCGCTTCAGCCACTCGTGGTAGTTCGCCGAGTTGAGGGTGTCGTCGTAGAAGAGCGGGTTGCGCTTCATGTCGGCCTGGCGGTTCCAGCCGCGGGCGAGGTTCACGTACGGCGCGAGCGCCGAGGCCTCCCGGTGCGAGCGCGCGGGGACCACCTCGACCCGCCCCTTCTCCGCGCCGACCTCCTGCAGCTCGTTCACGAGCGGCGCCAGCTCACGCGCCCAGGACGCGGTCGGCTGCGTGTGGACGACGTCGTCGGCGGACTTGAAGCCGATCCAGCCGACGAACCCGACGATCGAGACCACGAGCGCGTACCACTTGCGCGAGCGCGGCACCGTGAACGGCAGCGCGGCCACCAGCGCCGCCCCGGCGAAGAGCATCGCCAGCCGCGTGATGTTGGAGCCGATCTGCGAGCTGATCACCCAGACCAGCAGCACGGACAGGCCGTAGACCGCCGACGTGATCCGCACGGTGACCCAGGCGCGCGGCACGAACACGCACACCAGGCCCGCGTACACCACCGGCAGGGCCGCCGAGCCGAAGGACATCGGCTGCGTCCCGGAGAAGGGGAACAGCCACGCCGACAGCGCCACGACCACGGCCGGGGCCAGCCCCAGCGACCAGGCACCCGGACGGCGCTTCTGGAGGAACAGGGCCACCGCCACCAGACCCACGAACAGGCCCGCGACCGGCGAGGCCATCGTGGCCAGCGCGGCCAGCGGCGCCGCGCACAGCCCCTTGGCCCAGCGCTCGTACCGCCAGCGGTACGGCCAGCAGAACACCGCGGCGACCGCGCCGAGACCGAACATCATGCCCAGCCCGAACGTCACCCGCCCCGACGCCGCGTTGCCCAGCAGCCCGAACAGGCCCGCCAGCGACGCCCACAGCGGATTGCGGACCGCCCGGCTGCGGATCAGGATCATCGTCAGCAGCCCGGCCGACAGCGTCCCGGCGATCATCATCGTCGTCCGCACGCCGAGCAACGACATCAGGTACGGCGAGACCACGCTGTACGACACCGGGTGCATGCCGCCGTACCAGGCGAGGTTGTACGCCGAGTCCGGGTGCCGGCCGACGAACTCCGCCCACGCGTCCTGCGCGGCGAGATCGCCGCCACTGTTCGCGAACGTGAAGAACCAGGCGATGTGGAGGAGCCCGGCCAGGGCGGTCACGGACAGCACCGGGTGGCGCAGCATGCGCTCGCGCAGGGCGAGGAAGGCGGCCCTCACGGCCGAGGACGCCGGTTCACCAGCCGGTTCACGACCGGGCCCCTTGGGCCGCGAGCCCTCCCCGCCGCCCTCGCGGGGAGCGGGTACGCGTGGTCGCGAGCCGGCTCCCGGGCCCGGATCGGCGTCGTCGGCGCGTGTCGGCTCCGCAGTGGCCACCTGAAGGCACTCCCCGTGTCCCGTCTTCCGCTTTCGGCCGTGTCCCGTTCCCGCGACCGGCGACCTGCCCCGTTTCGTGACGCTAGCACGCGCCCCCACGGCGTGGCTCCCCTCCCCTGAGGGCCCCTCCCGGCGCTCCCAGGGGCCCTCAGGGGCCTTGTGGGGCCCTGTCGGGCCCGGTGGGGCTCTTGTGGGCCGTCCGGGACGCGAACGCCCCCGCGACCGGGCGGTCGCGGGGGCGTTCGCGGGCGGGGGTGCCGGTGCGGCCCGGACGGGCCGGCCGTCAGCCCAGGCGGGTCAGCTTGTCCGTGAAGGCCGGCTCCACCAGGTCGTCCTGGAGGGCGACCGGCACCTTCACGGCCCCGGCGGCGCCCCCGTCGCCCACGGTGAGCGTGCCGACCTTCGTGCCGGCCGCGGCCGTGTGCGGCACCTCGTCCGCCTCGAACGTCAGCTTCACCGTCAGGCCCGGCCAGCCGACGGCCTTCACGTCCTTCGTGGCGACGACCGGCGTACGGCCTCCGAGACCGTCGTCGACGTACCCGACGACGCTCCCCTTCTTCAGGATCGTCGACGACTCCAGCGTGTCCTGCGCGGCCCGGATCAGCTGGTCGCTGGAGTCCAGCGCGGCGCCGAGGATGGTGTTGTCCTTGCCGCCCGCCGGCTGGCGCACCACGGCCCCGACGATGGTCCGGGTCTCGCCGCCGACCTCCTTCTTCGCCGCGAAGACGAGGTTGCCGAGGGCGGAGGAGGTGGTGCCGGTCTTGATGCCGACGACGCCGTTGGAGCCGACCAGGTGGTTCCAGTTGGAGTGGTTCCGGCCCTTGTAGTCGTCGTACGACATCTGCGCGGCGACCTCACGGAACGCGGCGGACTTCATCGCCTCCTTGGCCAGCTTCACCTGGTCCACGGCCGTGCTCACCGTCGTGTTGTCCAGCCCCGACGGGTCGGTGTACGTCGTGTTCGTCATGCCGAGGTCCTTGGCGGCGGCGTTCATCTTCTCCACGAACGCCTTCTCCGACCCCGCGTCCCAGCGGGCGAGGAGCCGGGCCACGTTGTTCGCGGACGCGATCAGGATGGCCTCCAGGGCCTCACGCTGGGAGATCTTGTCGCCCTCGTACACGTGGACCGTCGACTCCTGGCCCGCGTCCGACTGCTCCTCGGCCGCCCGGTCGATCCCGATCATCGGGCCCTCGGCGCCGCTCTCCAGCGGGTGGTCGCGCAGCACGACGTACGCGGTCATGACCTTGGCCACGCTCGCGATCGGCACCGGCTTCTGCTCGCCGGACGAGCCGAACGTGCCGATGCCCTGCACGTCGAGCGCCGCCTGGCCGCTGGACGGCCACGGGATCTGGGGCTTGCCGCCCTCGAACGTGAAGCTCTCCCGCGCCGTGAGGTCGAGCGTCGGCTCGGGCAGCGGGCGCATGGACTGCACGACGCCGAGCACGATCAGCAGCAGGATGACCAGCGGCGTCCAGATCTTGACCCGGCGCACCGTCGTGCGGAGCGGGGTCTCCGGGGGCGGCGGGGTGTTCGTCAGCTCCGCCAGCAGGTCCAGCGGCGGCTTCGGCGGCAGCGGCTGCTGCGTGGTCCGCTCGGGCCCCACCTGCGGCACGGCGGCGGTGACCCCGGTGCGCGGCGCCCGCGGCGCCCGGGAAGCGGCCTTGGGGTCCTCGTCCGGTGCCATGGGCGGCTTCGCCGGCTGCGGGGGCTTGCGCGTCGCCGGGTCGTCCGGGTGCCGGAGCGCGACGAACTTGCTGGTCCGCTCGGCGTCGGTCTCGGCGCCCTTGCCGGTCTTCTCGGGTGTGGTGGCGTCACCCAGTTTCAGCATGGTCGTCGGCTGGTCCACGGCGGGCTCGGACGGGCGCGGGGCCTTGAAGACGGCGGTGGGCTGATCGACGCGCCGCCCGCCGTCGTCGGCGTCGCCGCTCCGGTCGCCGCCCTGGTCGTCGTCCTCGTCCGCGGGGGAGTCCGTCCCGTCGTCCGCGGCGGTGACCGCCTCGGGGGCGTCGCCGCCGTCGGAGTCGTCGTCGGCGTCCTTGGGGGTGTCCTTGGCGGCGTCGGCGTCCTGGGAGTCCTCGGCGTCCACAGGGGTGTCCTGGGCGTCCTTGGGGGTGTCCTCGGCGTCGGAGGCGGTGTCCTCGGGGGTGCCCTGGGCGTCCTCGGCGTCCGTCGTGGTGTCTTCGGCGTCCTCGGCGGGCTTCGCGGCGTCCGCCGGTCCCTCCGCGTCCTCGTCGTCTCGCGCGTTCGCGGCGGCCCGCTCCTCGGCGGTCGCCACCCACGCCGCGACTACGTCACGCAGGCGGCCGTCGCTCGACGCGGCGGGCTCGGCGGCCTCGGCGGGCTCAGCGCGGTCGGTGCCGGACGCCTCGGCGGGCTTGTCCTTGGCGGGCTCGTCCTCGCCGGTGCTCTCCGGACCGGCGTCCCCGGCGTCCCCGGCGTCCGCGGCCTTCCCGGCCTTGCCTGCCTCCGCGTCGGCCTCGTCCTCGGCGGCGTCCTCCGCCCCGTCGTCCTCCGCCTCGCGGACCGACAGCACCCGGGTCGCCGTATCGACGCCGCCACGGGACGCGCCGGACCCGGCCGACCCGGCGGACGCCGACGGCTTCGCGTCCTCCCGGGCCACCGTCAGCCGCGGATCACGCGGCTCGCCCGCCTCGGTCCTGGCTTCGGGAACCGGACCCGCGCTCCCCGACGTCGGTTCTTCCGACGACTCGCGCTGCTTCGACCTGTCGGGGGACTCGCCCGCCACCGATGCCTCCTCCATGCGCCGCACGTCGCGTGCGCGCTGCCGATCCCGTACCGAAACCATGTACCAGTGTCCTGTGTACGGGGGGAACCCACGCGGTAGACGAGAACGACATACCTACTGGTTCCACTACGAACCGGTCACGCACCCTCGACAGACCAATGTGAGAGGGGTCACCCTGTCTGTCATCCACGCGGGGAGGCATGGATGGGCAGGAGCCGCAGAACACTTCCGGAGGAGCTTCTGCTGCTGGCGTTGGACCCGACCACGGGTACCACCGCGCAGCCGCAGTCGCTCGACCTCGGTCTGGCCGGAGCACAGCTGGTGGAGCTGGCGCTGGCCGGACGGATAGCCCCAGACGGGGATCGTATCGCCGTGGTGGCACCACGGCCGACAGGAGATCCAACACTCGACTGCGCGTTGGAGTTGCTGCGAAGGCGTGGCGCTCCCGTACGGGCGGTCAACTGGATCGGCGGGCCCCGCCTGGGGCTGCGTCAGACCTACCTCTCGCATCTGGAGCGATGCGGCATGGTGCATGCCGTGGAGGGCCAGATGTGCGGGGTGCTGCCGACGACTCGCTACCAGGCGACGGACACGGCGATCAGCAGGGAGATCAAGGCCCGGCTGGACTCGGCGATCCGCACCGGCGTACCGCCGGATCCGCGGACCGCGGCGCTCGCCGCGCTGGCCCACGCGGTCGGTCTCGGCAAGCACCTCTACCCGGGCAACGAAGGACGCTCGTCGCGGTCCCGCCTGCGGGACCTCATCCGGCACGACCCCATGGGCGGCCTGGTGGCGCACGCGGTGATGGACGTCCAGAACGGCGCGGCGGCCCAGCCGCGCCGCAGCCCGGCCCCGGCCGGCCGCCAGGCCGCGGGACCGGGAGCCAGGTCCGTCCAGGAACCCGCCCGCGGTGTTCCGGCGCAACCACGCCACGGGTCCATGGCGCGCGCGGTGGCCCACTGAGCCACACCCCACCGCGACCACGCACCACCACGTACCACCACGCACCGCACCGCCGCACCACCAGTCCCCGAGACCCGGTTACGGGAGCCGCGGGTTCGCGCGGGGCGGTGGGGCCGACCGCGCGTCCGGCACGTCCGGACGGCGGCCCGGTCCCGCCGCCCCGCGCGGCCATGTGTGAGGGTGGCGCCCCGAACTGGCGTGTACGCGGCGCATATCGACCGTTTCCCAGCGGTAGAAAGCACCTTGGTGGCAGTCTGCTCAGCAGCAGATACGCAAAGTGGCAGCTATGAGTCACGCAGCCGGAGGTGCACGTCCCGTGGCGTCCAATGTCAATCCCACCGTCAGGCGACGCCGGCTGGGCCAGGAGCTGCGCCGGCTCCGCGAGCTCAAGGGCATGACGGCCGAGGAGGTGGCGGAGCGGCTGCTGGTCTCGCAGTCGAAGATCAGCCGCCTGGAGAACGGCCGGCGCAGCATCAGCCAGCGCGACGTCCGCGACCTGTGCGGGGTCTACGAGGTCGAGGACCAGCGGATCGTCGACTCGCTGATGCAGATGGCCAAGGACTCGCGCCAGCAGGGCTGGTGGCACGCCTTCGGCGACATCCCGTACAGCGTCTACATCGGTCTGGAGACCGACGCGGAGTCGCTGCGGACGTACGAACCCCAGATCATCACCGGCCTGTTGCAGACCCGGCCGTACGCCGAGGCGCTCATCCAGGGGGCCCTGCCCGAGACGTCGGTCGCCGACATCGAGAAACAGGTGCAGGTCCGGATACGGCGCCAGGAGCGCATCTCCGCCGAGAACAACCCGCTGCGGCTGTGGGTGGTCCTCGACGAGGCGTGTCTGCGCCGCGAGGTGGGCAGCAGGCAGGTGATGCGCGAGCAGCTGGAGCACGTCGCCGAGATGTCGCAGCTGCCCCACATCACCGTGCAGGTGCTGCCGTTCGACGTCGGGGCGCATCCCGGCATCAACGGGCAGTACTCGATCCTGGAGTTCGCCGACACGGCCGACTCCAGCGTCGTCTACATCGAGGGCGTCACCAGCGACCTGTACCTGGAGAAGGCGCAGGACGTGCAGAAGTACACGGTGATGTACGAGCACCTGCGGGCCCAGGCCCTGAACGTCGAGCAGTCGCGCCAGCGCATCGAGGACGTGGCGAAGGAGTACGCGCGCTGAACCCGACGGCGGACGGCGGCGGATGCTACACCCCTGGCAGGTCCGACTGGAAGAGTCACTGGAATATGCCATCCGGTCGGGTGAATGGCTCCTCCGCTCGGTGAGGTCAGCGAGTAGCGTCGATCACGCCAAAGATCAAGCGTCATTGGCGTAAACCGCACTCAGCACTCGCCATCGGAGCAGACATGGCAATTCTTCAGGGCGCCCAGGAATCGTGGACCAAGTCCTCCTACTCCGGAGGAAACGGCGCGTGCGTCGAGGTCCGGTCACCGGTCGTGGCGGCGCTCGCCGTCCGCGACTCCAAGGTCACCGACGGCCCGGTCCTGGCGTTCCCCGCCGACGCGTGGAACGCCTTCGTGACCTCGGTCAAGGAGTAACCGCTCCGCACGCCGTCCGCCGGCATCGCCGACGGAGCCCTCTCGACCAGTTCGCCGACCTTGCCGAGAGGGCTCTGTTCAGTCCCGGACCGTTCCGCGCCGCACGCGCCGCACTCCCCGCACGCGCCTCATGCGACGGGGAACGCCACGTCGCACACCGGGTCCTCGGGGCCCGCCGCCTCCCAGTCGGCGAAGTACACCTCGCGGCACGGCCCTGCCACCGTCAGACCCCGCGCCGCGATCCACTCCTCCACCGCCTCGAAGGCGGCCAGGATCTGCGGATGGGCCACCTGCGCCTTGGTGATCCGGGTGTAGGCCAGCCGCCGGGCCGGCTCCACCCGCACCCGCGACTGCCAGGCCCGCCCCCGCTCCTCGCTCCACGCCCGCGCCGCCGCCGCGTCGGCGACCGGCACGCACGACTCCGCCGGGCCGTCGCTCTCCATCGACACCTCCGCGTGATAGACGACGAACGGCGCCGCCGTCACACCCCCGCACCCCCGGGCCGCCTCCTCCAGCCGCCCCAGCGAGGCCCCGATCCACGCCGGCAGCTCGTCCGCCAGCGTGTGCCGGGTCTCGCTGATCAGCACCTGCTCGGGCACGTCCACCGTCTCGACCACGAACGTTCCGTACACCTCGGAGCTCCTCCCCGAAAGACGTCCACGGAGGTAGCCGGCGAGCGTCCGCTGCCCGGCGACCCGCGCCTCGACCCCGGCCCAGTAGCCGTCGAGCAGACCGGCCGCTTCCGGCCCGTCCGCCCGGACCACCTCCGCGACCCGCGCCAACGGCATGTCCAGCTGGCGCAGCAGGGCCACGAGCCGGGCGCGTTCGATCTGGCCGGTGCGGTAGTAGCGGTAGCCGGTGGCCTCGTCCACGTGGGCCGGCACCAGCAGGCCCAGCCGGTCGTACAGCCGCAGCGCCTTGGCCGACAGCCGGGCCCGTGCGGCGAACGCACCGATGGTCAGCACCTCGTCGTCGCGCGCGTCGTCCACGTCGCCATCCTCCGTCACCGGGCGGCCTGTTCCGCCCGGCGACGTCGACGCTCGGGTCTGCCCCAGGGGCAAGGTCAAGCAGTGGGCCCAGAAGTGGGCCCCTCAGCCCGCCAGCCGTGCCTCCACGGCGGCCACGACCTCGGCCGACTCCGGTTCGGTCTGCGGCGAGAAGCGGGCGGCGACCTTGCCGTCCCGTCCGATCAGGAACTTCTCGAAGTTCCAGCGGATGTCCCCGCTGTGCCCCTCCGCGTCGGCGAACCCGGTCAGCCGGTCGTACAGCGGGTGCCGGCCCTCCCCGTTGACCTCCACCTTCTCGGTCATCGGGAAGGTGACGCCGTACGTCGCCGAGCAGAACTCGGCGATCTCGTCGGCGCTGCCCGGCTCCTGGCCCATGAACTGGTTGCACGGCACACCGAGCACGGTGAAGCCCTGCTCGGCGTACCGCTCGTGCAGCCGCTCCAGTCCGGAGTACTGCGGGGTGAGGCCGCACTTGGAGGCCACGTTGACCACCAGTACGACCTGGCCGGCGTACTGGGAGAGGCCGGCGGACCCGCCCTGGAGGGCGCCGATCTCCACGCCGAGGGGGAGGCTGTCGTCGGGGTGCGCGTTCTGTGAGGTCGTCATGCCCGGATGCTAGGCGCTTTACGGCTCCCCCCGAACAGCCGCCCCACGAACTCCGCACCCCTCACCCGCCCCGCCTACCCGCCCCGCTCGCCCGCCTCGACGAGTACCTCCCCGGCCGCCGTCCGCGAGTACAGCACCGACCGGCCCGCCCGCCGGCGTGCCACCAGCCCCGCGTCCAGCAGCACCCGCAGGTGTCGCCCGACCGAACCGAGGCCCTGCCCGGTCACCCCGACCAGTTGGCTGGTGCTCATGGGGGAGCGCAGCAGCACCAGCACCGCCGCCCGGGCCGGCCCGAGCAGCGCGCCCAGCGCCGCGGGCACCGGCCGGGCACCGCCGTCCGCGAGGGCACCGGCGCACGGGTAGACCACCGCGTACCGCCCGGCGCCCCCGTCCTCCCACGACACCCAGCCGTGCCGCTGCGGCGTGATCGGTACGAGGATCAGCGCCGCCCCGGACAGCTCGCGCGGCGGATACTCGTGCAGGTTGACCTGGAGCCGGCTGTCGCCGAGCCAGCGGGTGCCCGGCCGCAGGGCGTCCAGCACCGCCGCCCAGCCGCCCCGGCTCACCTGCGCGGTCCGCGCGACGACGTCCGCCTCCAGGACGCGGCGGCGCCGGTCCCAGTCGGGGCGTACGGTCTCGGCCCAGACGTACTCCAGCAGCGCGGCGGCGCGTTCGGTCAGGTCGTCGCGGTCCAGGGCGGCGGGGAGCGGGCCGGCCAGGGAGACGCGGAGATGGGCGCGGGCCGCGTCGGGACGGACCGCGCGGACCCGGGCGACGCCCTCCTCGAAGGTCTCGTCCTCACGCGGCGTCGGCGTGAAGAAGTCGGCGATCCACTCCCGGCCGAGTCCCGAGCGGACCAGCAGCGCGGTCACCGGGTCGTCCGCGAGACGGCGCCGGTAGCCGGGCAGATGGGCGTCCAGCCAGGCCCGCTCGCCCGGGTGGGCGGGCGCCTCGGCGTGCAGCAGCTTCAGGCAGGCGAAGGTCTCGGCGAGCGGCGAGACGACGAACCGGCTGCGGGCGAGCGTGTCGGCGTTGAGGTGCCACCAGCCCATCCGGCCCGCCCCCTCCGCGCTTCCCGTCCCGCCCGTCCCGTCACCTTTCGCGCACGCGCGAAACAATAACGACCCGCTTCCGGCCCGCCCCAGACTCCCCGCATGCCAGACACGAGCCGCAGAAGCTACGCGGACCTGTTCCGCACCCCGGAGTTCAGCCCCCTCTTCCTCTCCTCCTCGGCGGGCATCGCCGCCCAGACGGTGAGCGGCCTGGCGCTCGGCACCCTGGTGTTCCGGGCGACCGGTTCACCGCTGCTGTCCGCGGTGAGCATGTTCGGCCCCGCACTGGCCCAGGTGCTGGGCGCCACGTTCTTCCTCTCCGGCGCCGACCGGCTGGCGCCGCGCGCGACACTGGCGGGTATCTCGCTCGCCTTCGCCGTCGCCACCGCGGCCCTCGCGCTGCCCGGGCTGCCGGTGTGGGCGATGTTCGCCGTCGTCCTCGCCCAGGGCCTGATCTCCTCCCTCGGCGGCGGCGTCCGCTGGGGGCTGCTCAACGAGATCCTCTCCAAGGACGGCTACCTGGCCGGGCGTTCGCTGTTCAACATGATGAGCGGCATCACCCAGATCGCCGGATACGCGACCGGCGGCGTCCTGGTGGCGCTGCTGTCGCCGCGCCTGTGCCTGCTGCTCGCGGCCGGTCTCTACGGCGCCGCGGCCGGCCTCGCCCTGCTGCTGACCCGCCGTCCGCCGCGCGCCTCCGGGCGCCCCTCCGTGGCCGTCACCCGCCGCACCAACGCCCTGCTGTGGTCGTCCGCGCCGCGCCGGCACGTCTACCTCGCGCTGTGGATCCCCAACGGCCTCGTCGTCGGCTGCGAGGCGCTGTACGTCTCCTACGACCCGCGCGCCGCGGGCACGCTCTTCGCCTGCGCCGCCCTGGGCATGCTGGCCGGGGACGTGACGGTCGGCCGCCTGCTGCCGGCCCGGCTCCGCCCCCGCCTCGGCATCCCGCTGCTGGTGCTGCTGGCGGCGCCGTACCTCGTGCTCTTCCTGCGCCCGCCGCTGCCGCTGACGGCCGTGCTGGTCGCGCTCGCCTCCGTCGGCTTCGGCGCGAGCCTGGTGCAGCAGGAACGGCTGGTCGCCCTCACCCCGGACGAGCTGTCCGGCCACGCCCTCGGCCTGCACTCCGCCGGGATGCTCACCATGCAGGGCGTGGCCGCGGCCCTGGCGGGCCTGGTCGCCCAGCTCACCTCACCGGCGACGGCGATGACCGTGATGGCCCTCGCCTCGCTCGCGGTGACCCTCACCCTGACGGTGGCGAGCCGACGGGACGCGGCCGACGGAGGGCTGCTGCCCAGGAGGCGACCGGCGTCCGTGCCGGGCGGCGCCGGGTGACCGGGGCACGCCGGTCGCACCCGTCGCATCCGTGGCACTCGTCGCATTCGTAGCACCCGTCGCAACGGTCACGCTGGTCGCACCGGTCTCATGGGGTGACGCGGCGTCGGACCGTGTCGAGGTCCCGGTCCGGTACGCCGGGCGCCCGCTCAGGCACGGCGGGAGCCGGCGGATGCCATGCCGAGCCAGGTGTGCGGGTTGCCCGCCCAGCACCAGCCGAGCTTCGGTGCCTTCTGGCTGATCCAGATCGCCGGGACCCGGCGGTCGCCGGACCGCGAACCGCCCAGTGAGAAGCACTTGTTCTTGACCAGGACCTGTGGGGCGTGCGTCATCAGGGCGATGCCCTCCTCGATGGTGAGCAGGGTGCGGCCCCGCTCGGCGACGGCGGCCATCGCGTCGTTGGGCACGGCCCCGCAGAACTCCTCGCCGCGCTCGACGTCGAGGAGCAGGTGCACGCCGTCCCGGCCGGGCGGCCGGGCCTCGTCGGTCGCGACGAACCGCTCCAGGGAGCCTGGCTCGAAGGTGCGGTCGACGAAGCCGGGCAGCCGGCCGCCGTGGAGGGTGGTAAGCGGCATGGTCCGCTCGACCGGCGCGAGTTCACGGCTGACGACCAGGACGAAGGGCACCCGGCCGGAGACCGCCGGATCGGACGCGGCGTCCCCCGCGCCCTCGCAGGTGCTCGCGTGGGCCATGGCCTCGGCGCGCAGCGGCGCGACCAGGTCGGCGAACTGTTCCGGGGTGCGGCCGGAGAAAGCCGGGTAGCCGAGCGTCGTGAGCGTGCGGACCTGCCGGTCGAACTCGGCGGCGGCCGCGTCGGAGGCCGGGGAGCCGGAGAGGCCGGGGGAGTGCGTCTGCTCGGACAAGCGGGGTCCTTCCGTCGAACCTTCGGCGGGGCGGCCTGCGGTACGGCCCGGGTCGGTCAGGACGCCGGTCGGGGGATCGGGCAGGGGGTCGGTCAGGAGTTCGGTCAGGAGCACGGTCTGGAGTTCGGTCAGGGCAGCTCCTTGGCCGCGATGGTCTCGATGTCGGCAGGGCTGCCCGACATGATCGTCCGGACGTGGCGGGTGACCAGGCCGACCGGCCAGTCCCACCACGCGGCCCGCTGGAGGCGGGCGATGTCGTCGGCGTCGTACCGGGTGCGGATCGGCCGGGCCGGGTTCCCGCCCACGACGGTGTACGGCGGGACGTCGCCGGTGACGACCGTCCCGGCGGCGACGATCGCCCCGTCCCCGATGCGCACCCCGGGCATGACGGTGGCGCCGTAACCGAACCAGACGTCGTTGCCGACGACCGTGTCGCCGCGGCTGGGCATGCCGGTGACCAGGTCGAGCGTGGCCTCGGCCCAGGCTCCGCCGAACATGGTGAACGGGAAGGTGGAGACGCCCATCGTGGGGTGCTCGGCCCCCGCCATCAGGAACCGGGTGCCGGAGGCGATCGCGCAGTACTTGCCGATGATCAGCTTCTCCGGACCGTAGGCGTAGAGCACGTTGCGGGTCTCGAAGGCGGTGGCGTCGTCGGGATCGTCGTAGTAGGTGAAGTCGCCGACCTGGATGCGCTCGTCGGTGACGAGCGGCTTGAGGAGGACGACCCGTGGGTGCTGCGCGAGCGGGTGGACGACGCCCGGATCGGGAGCGGCGGCGGTGACGGACTCTTCATTGCCTTCGGAAGAATTGTTCATCCGTACTAACTTTACGCAGAGGCTGTGTTGCCTGTCAACATAAAAATCGTACGGGGGTAAGATTGCCCCATGGAACCCTCTACGGCACCGGCGCTGGGTCTGCGCGAGACCAAGAAGCGCGAGACGCGGCAACTGATCTCCGACCAGGCGACCCGGCTCTTCATCGAGCAGGGGTTCGAGCGCACGACGATCGCCGAGATCGCCGAGGCCGCCCGTGTCGCCAAGAAGACGGTGACGAACTACTTCCCGCACAAGGAGGACCTGGCCCTCGACCACCAGGAGGAGTTCGTCGCCGCGCCGGCGGCCACCGTGACCGCGCGTGCTCCGGGCGAGACGCCTCTGGCGGCCCTGCGGCGCGCCTTCCTGGCGGCGGTCGCCGACCAGGACCCCGTCGCGGGCTTCGCCGGCCCGGCGTTCACGCGCATGATCGACGACAGTCCCACGCTCACCGCCTGCCTGCGCGGCCTCCACGACCGCCGCGAGGAGGCGCTGGCCGCGGCCTTGGCCGAGACGACGGCCACCGCGCCCGACGACATCGCGCCGCGTACGGCCGCGGCCCTGCTGGGCGCGGTCCACCGCGTCCTGTTCACCCGTATCCAGGAACTGACCCTGACGGGCCGCACGAACCCGGAGATCGCGGAGGTGCTGACGCGGGAGGCCCCCCGCGCCTTCGACCTGCTCGCCCCCGCCCTGGCGGAGTACGGCCGCGCCTGACCTCGTGGCGCGGAACGGCGTCAGGATCGGACCTCGCCCAGTACCGCCCGTGCCGCCGGTATCGCCCGGTGCCACCCCATGCCACCCGACGGCCATCAGGTGGCGCCAGCTGTACACCTGGCGCCAGCCGTACACCTGGCGCCACCGGTCGCCCGTCGGCGCACATCTGGCGCCACCGGTCGCACATCCGGCGCCACCGGTCGCACACCTGGCGCCACCGGTCGCCCGCCTGGCGTCACCTGGCGCCATCGGGTGCCACTCCGGCTTCCCTGGGGGGTGGATGAAGGCTCCGTGCCGCCCTTCTTCGTCTGGAAGTCGCGCATTTCTGCACGTCAGAGCCGTGCCGATGTGCGTCGTCATAGAATGGCGCCCACCTGCTTGCGTATGGCGCCAAGGTGATGCCATGATGGCGTCATGGACCTCACCCCGTACGTCGACACTCTCCGCCGCGAACTCGCGGTGGCCGCCGAGGCCGGCGGCGACGAAGCCCGCGAGCTGGCCGAGCGGCTGACCGCTCCCCTGGAGTCGGCGACCCGGCTGACCATGCTCAACGTGCTCTCCGCCGCGATGGACGAGATCACCCGTGAACTCGCCCCGGGCTCGGTCGACGTACGGCTGCGCGGAATCGACCCCGACTTCGTGGTGACCCGTCCCCCCGCCGACGACGGCGCACTCGCGGCGCCGGCCGCGCCCGTCGACTACCAGAAGGCCCCGGCCCCGGCCCCGGCCGACGGTGACGAGGGCGGGACCGCCCGCGTCAACCTGCGCCTGCCGGCCCACCTCAAGGCGCGGGCCGAGGACGCCGCGGCCCGCGAGGGCCTGTCGGTCAACGCGTGGCTGGTGCGCACCGTGTCGGCCGCGGTCGAGGGTGGCACCGGGCCCCTCGCGCCGGAGAAGGCCCCCACCGTCGGCCGCAGCTTCACGGGCTGGGCGCGCTAGCCCCACCGGCACCACCGCACCCCGCACCACCCCAGCGGCACCGACACCGACACCACGTCCCACCAGCGGGGACGCCCGAAGACTCAGAGGACGGGGACAGCCATGCCTTCTTTCGACACTCCCGAACCGATTTCGGTCACCGCCTACGTGTACGCGGGATCCCTCCAGTTCACCGCGGGCGAGCGCGGCGACACCGTGGTCGAGGTGCGCCCCCGTGACCCGAAGAAGGACCTGGACGTGCGGACGGCCGATCAGACCGAGGTCGCCCTCTCGGGCGGCACCCTGACCGTCACCACGCCCAAGGCCAACCTGCTCGGGCGCGGCGGCACCGTCGACGTGACGGTGGAACTGCCCGCGGGTTCGCACACCGACGTGACCACCGCCGCGGCCAGGGTGATCGGCGAGGGCCGGCTCGGCGAGGTCCGGGTCACATCCTTGGCGGGCGACGTCCGGCTCGGCACGACCGGCCCGCTGTACCTGAAGGCGTCGCACGGCTCGGTCACCGTCGACCGGGTCGAGGGCGCGGCCGAGATCGTCAGCAGTACCGGCAACGTCCGCGTCGGACTCGTCGACGGCCCCGCCGTCCTGAAGAACTCGCACGGCACCACGGTCGTCGGCGCCGTGACCGGCGAGCTGCGGGTGAACGGCGCCAACGGTGCCGTGGAGATCGCCCGCGCCGAGGCGTCGGTCACCGGCACCACGACCAACGGCCTCCTGCGCGTCGCCGAAGTCGCCCGCGGCACGGTGCGGTTGGACAGCTCCAACGGCTCCATCGAGGTCGGTGTCCGCGAGGGCACCGCCGCCTGGCTCGACGTCAGGTCGCAGCGCGGGCACGTGCGCAACGCGCTCGCCGCGTCCGAGGCGCCGGAGCGGGCCGAGGAGACCGTCAAGGTCCACGCACGGACCAACTGGGGCAACATCGACGTCCTCCGCGCCCGCGCCTGAGGACCGGCCCCGCCCAGCAGTCATCCGCCCAGGCACCTCAGTGGCCCCAGGCACCTCACTGGCCCCAGTCACCTCACCCCTCGAACGGGAGGGCTCCATGCCTTCATCTGTCATGCCCATGCCCAGGTCGGGGGACGGCCGTCCGTCGCCGGTCGCCGTCTCCGCCCTCGGACTGCGCAAGTCGTACGGCGACAAGACCGTCCTCGACGGCATCGATCTCCGCATCCCGGCCGGCACCGTGTTCGCGCTGCTCGGTCCGAACGGCGCCGGGAAGACCACCGCCGTGAAGATCCTCTCCACCCTCATCTCCGCGGACGGCGGGCAGGCCCAGGTCGCCGGTCACGACCTCGCAGCCGACCCGCAGGCGGTGCGTGCCGCGATCGCTGTCACCGGGCAGTTCTCCGCCGTGGACGGTCTGATCACCGGTGAGGAGAACATGCTCCTCATGGCGGACCTGCACCACCTGTCCAAGCAGGAGGGGCGGCGGGTGACCGCCGAACTGCTGGAGCGCTTCGACCTGGTGGAGGCGGCGAAGAAGCCCGCCTCGACCTACTCGGGCGGTATGAAGCGCCGCCTGGACATCGCCATGACGCTGGTCGGCAGCCCGCGGATCATCTTCCTGGACGAGCCCACCACCGGTCTGGACCCGCGTTCCCGGCACAACATGTGGGGCATCATCCGCGAGCTGGTCGCCGACGGCGTGACCGTCTTCCTCACCACGCAGTACCTGGAGGAGGCCGACGAACTCGCCGACCGCATCGCCGTCCTGAACGACGGGAAGATCGCCGCCGAGGGCACCGCCGCCGAACTCAAGCGCCTCGTCCCCGGCGGCCACGTCCGGCTCCGCTTCACCGACCCGGTCTCCTACCAGGCCGCCGCCCTCGCCCTGGACCCGGCGACCCGCGACGACGAGGCACTCGTGCTGCAGACCGCCTCGGGAGGCAGCCAGCGTGAACTGCGCACGCTCCTCGACCGGCTGGACTCGGCCGGCATCGAGGCCGACGAACTGACCGTGCACACCCCCGACCTCGACGACGTGTTCTTCGCCCTGACCGGCGGCGCCGGCGGGACCGGCGGGACCGACCAGCCCAAGGAGGCCGTCCGATGAGTTCCCTCTCCCTCGCCGTGCGCGACTCGTCCACGATGCTGCGCCGCAACCTGCTGCACGCGCGCCGCTACCCGTCGCTCACCCTGAACCTGCTGCTCACGCCGATCATGCTGCTCCTGCTGTTCGTCTACATCTTCGGCGACGCGATGAGCGCGGGCATCGGCGGCGGCGACCGCTCCGACTACCTCGCCTATCTGGTCCCGGGCCTGCTGCTGATGACCGTCAGTTCCACCGTCATCGGCACCGCGGTCTCCGTCTCCATGGACATGAGCGAGGGCATCATCGCCCGCTTCCGCACCATGGCCATCCACCGGGGCTCCGTCCTCGTCGGACACGTCATCGGCAGCGTGCTGCAGTCCGTGGCCAGCGTCGTCCTCGTCGGTGCCGTCGCCCTCGCCATCGGCTTCCGGTCCACCGACGCCACCGCCCTGGAGTGGCTGGCCGCCTTCGCGCTGCTCACCCTGTTCGCCCTGGCGCTCACCTGGATCGCCGTGGGCATGGGCCTGATCAGCCCCAACGCCGAGGCCGCCAGCAACAACGCCCTGCCGCTGATCCTGCTGCCGCTCCTGTCGAGCGCGTTCGTGCCGGTCGGCTCCATGCCGGGCTGGTTCCAGCCGATCGCCGAGTACCAGCCCTTCACGCCGGCCATCGAGACCCTGCGCGGCCTGCTGCTGGGCACCGAGATCGGCCACAACGGCTGGCTCGCCGCCGCCTGGTGCCTGGGCCTCGTGGTCCTCGGCTACTTCTGGTCCAAGTCGGTGTTCGACCGCGACCCGAAGTAGCCCCGGGACCCAGCCGGCCGCCCGCGCGGCGCGTCCCGTCCCGTCCCGTCCCGGGCGGCGTACCCCGACGACACGTCGGAGTGCGCCGCCCGTTCGCGTACGCGGACCGCCCGCCCCCCGGCGTCGCAGGAGTCGGGGGGGGGCGTAAGAGAGGCGTCAAGGCCGTTCGTACCGCCGTATGGGACCCGTCAACAACGGTCGAATCCGGCCACGGCGGGGCTTTCCTCTTCTTGGACGTCTCGGACACTCGTCCGTCCGTGTTCCACCCGCATCCCACCCGCATTCCACTAGGAGCTCGCGATGGCCGACGTGGCCTTCGTCGTCACCACGATCGCGGTGTTCGCGCTCGTGGCTCTCGTCGCCAAGGGGGTGACGAAGCTGTGACCGCCGAGAACGTCGTCGGCCTGATCGTGGCCGTCGCCCTGCTGGGTTACCTCGTCCTCGCCCTGATCTACCCGGAGAGGTTCTGAGCCCCGCATGAGCCCCGTCCTCGCCGGCGTGCTCCAGATGCTCGCCCTCATGGCCGCCCTGGCGCTCGCCTACATACCCCTCGGCACCTACCTGGCCAAGGTCTACTCCTCGCCCAAGCACCTGCGGATCGAGAAGTGGATCTACAAGGGCATCGGTGCCGACCCGGACACGGAGATGCGCTGGCCCGCGTACCTGCGCGGCGTCCTCGCCTTCTCCCTGGCCGGCGTGCTCTTCCTCTACCTCCTCCAGCGGCTCCAGGGCGTGCTGCCCGGCTCCCTGGGCTTCGCCGCCATCGACCCGGACCAGGCGTTCAACACCGCCGCCTCCTTCGTGGCCAACACCAACTGGCAGTCGTACTACGGCGAACAGGCCATGGGCCACGTCGTGCAGACCGCCGGCCTGGCCGTGCAGAACTTCGTCTCCGCGGCCGTCGGCATCGCCGTCGCCGTCGCCCTGGTCCGCGGTTTCGCCCGGTCCCGCACCGGCGAGCTGGGCAACTTCTGGGCCGACCTGGTCCGCGGCGTCGTCCGCGTCCTGGTGCCGGTCGCGGCCCTCGCGGCGGTCGTCCTGGTGGCCTGCGGGGTGCTCCAGAACTTCTCCGGCATCCACGAGGTCGGCCAGTTCACCGGCGGCTCGCAGCAGTGGAACGGCGGCGCGGTCGCCTCGCAGGAGGCCATCAAGGAACTGGGCACCAACGGCGGCGGCTACTTCAACGCCAACAGCGCCCACCCCTTCGAGAACCCCACCCCCTTCACCAACCTCTTCGAGATCTTCCTGATCCTGCTCATCCCGGTCGCCCTCACCCGGACCTTCGGCCTCATGGTCGGCTCGGTGCGCCAGGGCTACGCGATCCTCGCGACCATGGGCACCATCTGGGTCGCCTTCACCGCCCTGATGATGTGGACCGAGTTCGCTCACCAGGGCCCGGCCCTGGAGATCGCGGGCGGGGCGATGGAGGGCAAGGAGCTGCGCTTCGGCATCGGCGGCTCGTCGATCTTCGCGGTGTCCACCACCCTCACCTCCACCGGCGCGGTGGACTCCTTCCACTCCTCCTTCACCGGCCTCGGCGGCGGTATCACCCTGCTCGGCATGATGCTGGGCGAGATCGCGCCCGGCGGCGTCGGCTCCGGGCTCTACGGCATGCTGGTCATGGCGGTCATCGCGGTGTTCATCGCCGGCCTGATGGTCGGCCGCACCCCCGAGTACCTGGGCAAGAAGATCGGCACCCGCGAGATCAAGTACGCCGCCTGCTACATCCTCATCACCCCGGCACTCGTACTGACCTTCACCGCCCTGGCGCTGGCCCTGCCCACCCCGGGCAACTCGATGACCAACAGCGGCGCGCACGGCTTCTCCGAGATCCTGTACGCCTACACCTCCGCGGCGAACAACAACGGCTCGGCCTTCGCCGGCCTCAACGCCGACACCCAGTGGTTCAACACCACCCTGGGCCTCGCCATGCTGCTCGGCCGCTTCCTGCCGATGGTGTTCGTCCTGGCGTTGGCCGGCTCGCTCGCCGGGCAGCAGCCCGTCCCGGCCACCGCGGGCACCCTGCGCACCGAGAAACCGCTGTTCACCGGCCTGCTGGTGGGCGCCATCCTCATCGTCACCGGCCTCACCTACTTCCCGGCACTCGCCCTGGGTCCGCTCGCCGAAGGGCTGGCGGCATGACCTCCGACACGCACGAGCACGAGGACGCGATGTCCACAGCCACCCCGACGCCCACCCCGAGCCCCGACCCGGGCCCCACCCCGTCCCGGGCGCCGCACAGCGACGCACCCACCGGGCACACACCCCACGAGGGCCGGGCCGGCACCGGCCTCTTCGACCCGAGGCAACTGCTCACCTCGCTGCCGGACGCCTTCCGCAAGCTCGACCCCCGCGTGATGGTCAAGTCGCCCGTCATGTTCGTGGTCCTGGTCGGCTCCGTCCTGACCACCGCCTTCTCCTTCCTGGACCCCGGCGACTGGTTCGGCTGGACCATCAGCGCCTGGCTCTGGCTCACCGTGATCTTCGCCAACCTGGCGGAGGCGGTCGCCGAGGGCCGGGGCAAGGCGCAGGCCGACACCCTGCGCCGGGCCAAGACCGACACCGTCGCCCGCCGCGTCGACGGGACCACCGTCCCCGGCACCAAGCTGCGCGTCGGCGACCTGGTGGTCTGCGAGGCCGGGGACGTCATCCCCGGCGACGGCGACGTCGTCGAGGGGGTCGCCTCGGTCGACGAGTCGGCGATCACCGGCGAGTCGGCGCCCGTCATCCGCGAGTCGGGCGGCGACCGCAGTGCCGTCACCGGCGGCACGAAGGTCCTCTCCGACCGCATCGTCGTCCGGATCACCACCAAGCCCGGCGAGACCTTCATCGACCGGATGATCAACCTGGTCGAGGGCGCGGCCCGGCAGAAGACGCCCAACGAGATTGCGCTGAACATCCTGCTGGCCTCGCTGACCATCGTCTTCCTGCTGGCCTGCGCCACACTGACGCCGTTCGCCGACTACGCGGGCACCGAGCTGACGATGGTCGTGCTGGTGGCGCTGCTGGTCTGCCTCATCCCGACCACGATCGGCGCCCTGCTCTCCGCGATCGGCATCGCGGGCATGGACCGCCTCGTTCAGCGCAACGTGCTGGCCATGTCGGGCCGCGCCGTCGAGGCCGCCGGCGACGTCTCCACCCTGCTGCTGGACAAGACCGGCACGATCACGCTGGGCAACCGGCAGGCCGCCGAGTTCGTCCCCGTGCGCGGCACCACCGAGGCCCAGGTCGCGGACGCCGCCCAGCTCTCCTCCCTGGCCGACGAGACACCCGAGGGCCGCTCGGTCGTCGTCCTCGCCAAGGAGCGGTACGGGCTGCGCGAACGCCACCAGGGCGAACTGGTCGGCGCCGAGTGGATCGGGTTCACCGCCCAGACCCGCATGTCCGGCGTGGACGTCGAGGGCCGCAAGGTCCGCAAGGGCGCCGCGGGCTCCGTAACCGCCTGGGTCCGGGAGCACGGCGGCACGGTGGCCGACGACGCCGGAGCGGTGGTGAACCGTATCTCCGAGGCCGGCGGCACGCCGCTGCTGGTCGCGGTCGAGGACGCGCGGGGCGCCCGCGTCCTCGGCGTCATCCACCTCAAGGACGTCGTCAAGCACGGCATGCGCGAGCGGTTCGAGGAACTGCGCCGCATGGGCATCCGTACCGTCATGATCACCGGCGACAACCCGCTGACCGCCAAGGCGATCGCGGACGAGGCCGGCGTCGACGACTTCCTCGCGGAGGCCACCCCCGAGGACAAGATGGCCCTGATCAAGGCCGAACAGGCCGGCGGCAAGCTCGTCGCGATGACCGGCGACGGCACCAACGACGCGCCCGCGCTCGCCCAGGCCGACGTCGGCGTGGCCATGAACACGGGCACGTCGGCCGCCAAGGAGGCCGGCAACATGGTCGACCTCGACTCCGACCCGACCAAGCTCATCGAGATCGTCGAGATCGGCAAGCAGCTCCTGATCACCCGGGGCGCGCTGACGACGTTCTCCATCGCCAACGACGTCGCCAAGTACTTCGCGATCATCCCGGCTCTGTTCGCGGCGGTCTACCCGGGCCTGGACAAGCTCAACATCATGGGCCTGTCCTCGCCGGACTCCGCGATCCTCTCCGCCGTGATCTTCAACGCGCTGATCATCGTCGCGCTGGTCCCGCTCGCCCTCAAGGGAGTGCGCTACCGGCCGCTCAGCGCCGACCGGCTGCTCCGCCGCAACCTGACCGTCTACGGCCTGGGCGGACTGATCGCCCCGTTCATCGGCATCAAGATCATCGACCTGCTCGTCTCGCTCATCCCCGGAATCGGCTGACCGACATGAACACCTCCGTCACCAACACCGCCCGGCTGCTCGGGGCGGGCCTGCGCGCCCTCCTCGTCCTGACCGTGGTCACCGGCATCGTCTACCCCCTGGTGATCACCGGCATCGCCCAGGGCCTCTTCCCCGGCAAGGCGAACGGCTCCGAGATCGAGGCGGACGGCAAGGTTGTCGGCTCCTCCCTCATCGGCCAGTCGTACAACCTGCCGCTCGAGAAGGGCCAGGAGACCCCGGAACCCGACCTGAAGTGGTTCCAGGGCCGCCCGGCCAACGGCCTCGGCACCAACACCGTCAACACGCAGTACGACCTCATCCTGTCCGGCGCCACCAACCGCTCCGCCGACAACCCGGAACTCGTCCAGTGGGTGAAGGACGCCAAGGCCGCCGTCATCAAGGACAACTCCGTCCCCGGCCACACCGTCCACCCCTCCGACGTACCCGCCGACGCCGTCACCTCCTCCGGCTCCGGCCTCGACCCGCACATCTCCCCCAAGTACGCGGCCCTCCAGATCCACCGGGTCGCCGAGCGGAACGCCCTCCCCGTCCCCCAGGTCCGCGCCCTCGTCACCGCCCACACCACCCCCCGCACCCTCGGCTTCATCGGCGAACCCCGGGTCAACGTCCTGGAACTGAACATCGCCCTCAGGGAACTGACGAGCAAAAACTGACCCCCACAACATGGGAGCCGCCCCCTCTCCCGCCCCCCGGCTCCCACCCGACGGTGACGACATGACGGTCCTCCCCCGCACCCCTCGCGGCATGAAACGCCTCTTCCACACCCTCCTCCTCACCACCGCCACCCTCACCGAAAACCTGTGGCTACTCGGCACGGGCGCCTGGACCCTGATCACCGCCCTGCTGATCGACCTGGTCTACCGGCCTTGAGAGGACCCGGGTCGCGGATGTGGATTCTTTGTGGACTCCAGACGTGAGAAAGGCCCCCCGTTCGAATAGAACGAGGGGCCTTTAGCCCTCTGTGTCGAAGTGAGGTACGGGCAGCGTCTCGCCATCCTCAGACCTTCTCGACTCGCACGGCATGTCCCGCGAGGAGTTGATTCATGTCGTCGGTGTCGGAGGTGAAGACGGTTGCCTGAGCTCCCCGCATGGCTTCCCGCCCGGCCACAGCCGCCAGAATGGCGTCGATGGCGTACTTGTGCCCGTGCAGGCCGGCTGCCTTCATCATGTCGCGCGCCATGGTGATCACCTGGTCGTCCGTGTGCACGATGCGGATCCGGGACAGCGTCCAGTTCCACAGCCCCTGCCCTGACGCTTCGCGCGGGTCCCAAGCTTCCAAGGTCGTGAGTGCCGAGGTGACGATCGGGATGTCCAGTCGCGGAGCCGTCTTGATCAGCGCAGTCATCTCCCGATCGCCCTGCACTGCCTTGGAGAGAGCCTCGGAGTCGAACACGAAGAGGCGCTGTCGCGGCCGGTGCAGCTTCGCTCGGGCTGTGCGGCTCACGCGGCCTCGTCCGAACTCGATCGCTGCTCGTCATGCCAGCCGTCGATGGCGGCGATGCGGTCCAGCGCTGTTTGCTGCTCGTCGTCCGTCACGGCGCCGTGTTCTTCTTCGAGACGTTCGGCCAACTCGCGCAGTCGGTCCATGGCGTCCTGATGAGCGGCGGCGGCTGCGATGTAGCCGGACACCCCGCGCGCGTCGACGCGCTCCTTGATCGATTCCACCAGCTCTTCCGGCACGGTGATGGTGATCTTCCGGGTTGCCATACTTCAAGTATGCCATCTCTTGTCCGATGCGGCCGACGGATACCAGCGCCTGGTCTGCGAGAGGCGCGGCTGGGGTTCGCGTGAGGATGTGGACTCTTTGTGGACTCCAGACGTGAGAAAGGCCCCCCGTTCGAATAGAACGAGGGGCCTTTAGTTCTCTGACCGGCTACGCAGTCAGTGCCCCCGGCAGGATTCGAACCTGCGACACCCGCTTTAGGAGAGCGGTGCTCTATCCCCTGAGCTACGAAGGCCGGTGGTGGCACGGTGTGATGTGCCGCCGCGGACAGTGTAGCGGGTGGGTGGGGCGGCGTCGGGGGGTCAGGGGAGGGGGCCGGGGGTGGGGCTCGCCGGGGGATGGGCCCGGAGGGGGATACGGCGTAGGGGTGGGGTCAGGGGCGGGTGATGCGTATTTGGTGGTCGCCCTTCAGGTCGGCGGCGGCGATGGTGATCGTGATGCCGCGGCGTGGGTCCTTGAAGGTCTCGCCCGGGGTGAAGGCGGCGTCCGAGAGTTCGGCGTGGACGTTCGGGCTGCGGGTGCAGCCGCCGCTGTCCCGGCGGGAGTCGTGGACCGTGACCGGGCCCATGCCCGTGTCGACGTCCGCGTCGACCTTGTAGATGAGGACGCCCGGCCGGCACACCGTCTCGTCGTTGCCGGCGCGGGTGCGCAGCTCGACCGCGTAGCCGGACGTGCCGTCCAGCGGGACCACGACCAGCTTGTCGCCGCCCTTGCGGGCCAGTGGAGTCAGTGTGTACTCCGTCGTCCCCGGTGCGGACGCGCAGTGCACCTGGGAGGGGTCCAGCCAGCCCAGTTTCCACTTGTGCCAGCCGAGGAGGTCGTTGTTGGCGCCCCAGTCCTCGCTCATGATGTCCCAGTGGCCGACGGCCCCGCCGCCCTCCTGGGTGTAGAGGTCGGGCAGGCCGAAGACGTGGCCGTTCTCGTGGGGGAGCACCCGGTAGCCGGTCTCGTCGTAGGAGCCGGAGCCGTCGTCCTGGCGGGAGTAGACGAAGGACGCGTTGGCCACCGGGACGCCGTCGGCGATCGGGGCCTCGGCGTTGCCGGCGAAGGTCACGGACAGGACCGTGTCGAGGGCGGAGGGGCCCGCGTTCGGGGTGACCAGGATGTTCAGGAGGTCGTACGCCCGGAAGTCCACCTTCGTGTCGGCCGCCTCGACCAGGTCCTCGACCAGGGTCCGGTAGCCGGGTTCGAAGGGGGCGCCGCGCTCTATGCCGTACTCGGCGAACGACTTCGGCATGCGCAGCCAGTCGCGGATCGGTGTCTCGGGGCGGTAGTCGAGGCGGCCGTAGGAGCTGGTGCGGAACCACTCCTCGGTCTGCGGGAAGAACTCCGCGTACCGGTCGAGCGCCTCGCCCTCGCCGGGCGCGTCGGAGAAGTCGATCATCAGGTTCAGGGCGCGGACGGTGCCGGTGGAGCGGGCGTAACCGGTGGAGGTGGGGACGCCCTCGGACATCTGGATCTCGGGGCCGCCGCTGATCATGCAAGGGCCGTGCGCGGAGGAGCGGGAGAGGGCGGCGGGGCCGGGGCCCGACGCCGTGGTGCCCGGCGCGAGCCGGCCGGTGCCCGCCGACGTGCTGACGGCGAGGGTCACGACGGTGACCGTCGCGAGCGCGGCCAGCCGGCGCGTGCGTATCCGGCGGCTCGGCGGCGGCGCCTGCGGCTGCGGCTGCATGCGGATCTCCCGGACCACGGCAGCCCCCGGACACCGGCTGCACCCTTCGATCACCCTGTGCCGAGGGGTGGGCGGGCGCGCGCTGGAGGGGCCGATCGTGGGTTTCTGGCCGGTAGCGGCCGACCGGGGGACGCGGGCCGACAGGGTCGACGGAGGTGTGTGACTCAGGTCACGGTGGATTGGTTCGGGATCGGGAAATAACCGGGGATCGTTTCCCCGTTTAGCCCTGTGTCCGAGCGAAACGGGGACTGCTTCCCCGGATCGCCACCGCAGTCGTCAGAGGAGTACGCCGTGCGCACCGCGACCCCCGAGCAGCACAAGGCGACCCGGCCCCGCGCCGACGCCCTGCGCAACCGGGAGCGGATCGTCACCGCCGCCCGGGAGATGTTCGTCGAGCACGGTCCCGAGGTGCCGCTCGACGACGTCGCCCGCCGGGCCGGCGTCGGCAACGCCACGGTGTACCGCAACTTCCCCGACCGCGACGCCCTCGTCCGCGAGGTCGTCTGCTCGGTCATGGACCGTACGGCGCGGGCCGCCGAACTCGCCCTCGCGGAGACCGGCGACGCGTTCGAGGCGCTGGAGCGCTTCGTGCACGTCGCCGCCGACGAGCGGATCAGCGCCCTGTGCCCGATGGTCTCCAGCACGTTCGACCAGCACCACCCCGACCTGGAAGCGGCGCGCACACGAGTCGAGCGGCTCGTGGCCGAGGTCATGGACCGGGCGAAGGCGGCCGGTCAGCTCCGTACCGACGTGGGCGTGGGCGACGTGATGATCGCCGCGGCGCAGCTCAGCCGGCCGCCGGCCGGTACGGGGTGCCTGAGCGCCGACCGGTTCGTCCACCGCCACCTGCAGTTGTTCCTGGACGGGCTGCGGGCTCCGGCCCGCTCCGCCCTGCCGGGCACGGCCATGACGATGGAGGATCTGCGCCGCCCCTGCGACGACCGGTAGCTCCACCTCATAGACCAGTAGCTCCACCTCACTCCCGACCGTCTGAACAGCGGGCGGTGGTCCCCGTGGCCGCCGCCGTGGGGCAGTCGTCCCTTTACTCACCCCTTTTCCGTCACGAAGTCCCGAAGTGGGTACCTCCATGTCTGAAACAGCCGTCAAGGCTTCCGGCGCTTCCGGCGCTCCGGGCGTCCCCGACGCCGGCCGCTGGAAAGCGCTCGTCTTCATCGCGCTCGCCCAGCTGATGGTCGTCCTCGACGCCACCATCGTGAACATCGCCCTGCCCTCCGCCCAGCAGGACCTCGGCATCTCCGACGGCAACCGGCAGTGGGTCGTCACGGCCTACGCCCTCGCCTTCGGCGGTCTGCTGCTGTTCGGCGGCCGGATAGCCGACCTGTGGGGCCGCAAGCGCACCTTCGTCGTGGGCCTGGCGGGCTTCGCCGTCGCCTCCGCGCTCGGCGGCGCGGCCACCAACGAGGCGATGATGTTCGGCTCCCGCGCCCTCCAGGGCGTCTTCGGCGCGCTGCTCGCGCCCGCCGCGCTCTCGCTGCTCGCCGTGATGTTCACGGACGCCAAGGAGCGCGCCAAGGCCTTCGGCATCTACGGTGCGATCGCCGGTGGCGGTGGCGCCGTCGGTCTGATCCTCGGCGGTTTCCTCACCGAGTACCTGAACTGGCGCTGGACGTTCTTCGTCAACATCCCGTTCGCGGTCGTCGCCGCGGCCGGTGCCTACTTCGTCATCCGTGAGCCGCAGGGCAGCCGCAACCGCTCGCCGCTGGACATCCCCGGCGTGATCCTGTCCACGCTCGGTCTGGTCGCGCTCGTCTACGGCTTCACCCGCGCCGAGTCCGAGGGCTGGAGCGACGCGGTGACGGTCGGCATGTTCGTCGGTTCCGCCGTGCTGCTGCTCGCCTTCGTGATCGTCGAGTCGAAGGTCAAGGCGCCGCTGCTGCCGCTGCGCGTGATCACCGAGCGCAACCGGGGCGGGATCTATCTCTCGCTGGGCCTGGCGATCATCGCGATGTTCGGCCTGTTCCTGTTCCTGACCTACTACCTGCAGATCGTGAAGGGCTACACGCCGGTCAAGACCGGCTTCGCCTTCCTGCCGATGATCGCGGGCATGATCACGGGTTCCACGCAGATCGGCACCCGCCTGATGACCCGGGTCGCGCCCCGGCTGCTGATGGGCCCCGGCTTCCTGGTCGCCGCCCTCGGCATGCTGTTCCTCACCCAGCTGGAGGTCGACACCTCCTACGCCGCGGTGCTGCTGCCCGGCATGCTGCTGCTCGGCCTCGGCATGGGTACGGCGTTCATGCCGGCCATGTCCATGGCCACCATGGGTGTGGAGCCGCGGGACTCCGGTGTCGCCTCCGCGATGGTCAACACCTCGCAGCAGGTGGGCGGCGCGATCGGTACGGCGCTGCTGAACACGATCGCCGCCTCGGCCACCACGTCCTATATCGCCGACCACATGGGCGGCGCGGCCTCCCGGTCCCAGCAGCAGCTGGTCCAGCTGGAGGGCCAGGTGCAGGGCTACACCAGCGCGATCTGGTTCGCCGTCGGCATCCTGGTCGTGGCGGCCGCGATCGCCCTGACCTTCATCAACGCCGGGCGTCCGGGCGGCACCACCGTCACGGGTGCCGGGTCGGGTGACGGGGCTGAGGCGGAGCTGCCCGTGCCGGTCGTCGCCCACTGACGGCACCGGACGCCGTACTCCTCGGGCCCCTGATCCATCCGTGCGCAGGGGAGGGGACGCCCCTCGCGCACGGTTCCCAGGACCTGCCCCGGCCGCGCGCTCAGCGCAGCCAGGGCAGGTCCGCCCCCGCTTCGCTCGGCTGAAGTCCCTCGGCGACGATCCGCATGATCTCGCCGAGGGACTTCTGCTGTTCGGGGCTGAGCCGGTCGAAGACGGCCTGGCGTACGGCGTTCACGTGGCCGGGCGCGGTCTGGCGCAGCACCTCGTACCCCTCGTCCGTGAGGATGGCGAACTGGCCGCGCTTGTCGGAGGGGCAGTCCTCGCGGCGCACCCAGCCGCTCTTCTCCAGGCGGGCGACGGCGTGGGAGAGGCGGGAGCGGGTGATCTTCGCGTACCGGGCCAGTTCCGTCATCCGCAGCCGCCGTCGCGGTGACTCGGCGAGCTTGACCAGCAGTCCGTAGTAGACGTGCGGCATCCCCGCGTCCCGCTGGAGCTGACGGTCGAGGTGGTCCTCCAGGAGGGTGGCCGCCTCGATGTAGGAGCGCCAGACGCGCTGTTCCTCGTCGGTGAGCCAGCGGGGCTCGTCGGCGGAGGGCGGGGTGGGTGCCGTATTCATGTATCCATCGTACGAGTCCTTGAACTTTAAACAAGCAACCCTTAAATTTGGCAGGGAGCAGCTTGAGAGTTCAAGTAACGGGAGTCGCCTCATGTCCGCCGCCGCCCGGGAGCGCATGCCCGCCCTGTATCTCAGTCACGGCGCCCCGCCCCTCGCCGACGACCCCGTGTGGCCCGGCGAGCTGGCCGCCTGGGCCGCCGCCCTGCCCCGGCCCAAGGCGATCCTCGTCGTCTCCGCCCACTGGGAGGAGGCCCCGCTCGCCCTCGGCGCCACCCGGACCGTCCCCCTGGTCTACGACTTCTGGGGCTTCCCCGAGCACTACTACCAGGTGCGCTACGAGGCTCCGGGCGCCCCCGCGCTCGCCGAGTCCGTACGCAAGCTGCTGCGCGCCCCCGGAACGCCCGTGCAGGACGTCCCCGACCGCGGCCTCGACCACGGCGCCTACGTGCCGCTGGTCGAGATGTACCCCGGCGCCGACATCCCCGTCCTCCAGGTCTCCATGCCGACACTCGACCCGGCCCGGCTCATGGAGATCGGCCGCAGGCTCGCGCCGCTGCGCGACGAGGGCGTGCTGATCATCGGCTCCGGCTTCTTCACCCACAACCTGGCCGCGCTGCGCCAGGCGGGGACGCCCGCCTGGTCCGCCGAGTTCGACGACTGGGGCCGGCGCGCGCTGGACGCCGGTGACGTGGACGCGCTGCTCGACTTCACCCACACGTCCCCGGCGGGCCGGCTCGCCCACCCGCGCACCGAGCACTTCGCCCCGCTGTTCGTCACCATGGGCGCCGCGGACGCGGCCGGTGAGCTGGACCTGCGCGAGTCCGTGATCGACGGGTTCTGGATGGGGCTGGCGAAGCGGTCGGTGCAGTTCGGCTGAGCACCCCGGGCACCTCCCCCGGGGGAGGGGTTACAACGGCTTCTCGTACCAGGCCACGTCCCAGTAGCGGCCGAACTTGCGGCCCACCTCCCGGTACGTGCCGACGTACCGGAAACCGAAGCGCTCGTGCAGGCGGACCGAGGGCTCGTTGGGCTGTGCGATGCCCGCGTAGGCGCGATGCAGGTCCTCGTCGGCCAGGGCCTCGAAGAGGGCCGTGTAGAGGAGCGTGCCGACCCCGCGCCCGGCGGCGTGCGGGGCGACGTAGACGGTGGTCTCCACCGAGGTGCCGTACGCGGGCTTCGCGCGATAAGGGCTGGATGTGGCGTACCCCAGGATCTCCTGTGAGTCGGCGTCCGTGGCAACCCTCAGCCGGTGCGCGCCGTCTTCAGGGTGGGAGAGCAGCCAAGGGCGGCGCTCTTCCGGGGTGAACGGTTCGGTGTCGAACGTGATGGGCGTCTCACGTACGTAGTGGTTGTAGAGGTCGGTGAGGGCCTTGAGATCGTCCTCGACCCCCGGTCTGACCTGGACCTCCGCGTGCCCCGTCGGCATGCCGCCTCCCTCTGTGGCGGCACAGGGTACTGCATGATCAGAAAAATCGGGGGACGGGTTGGGAATTCTGTCCGGATTCCAGTCGTTGTTTCCATCGGATGCAGGGCACCCGAGGAGAGCCCCGTGAGGGACGGCAGACCGGATCCGGGACCGCAGAGACCGGAGACGACAACTCCGCACGGTGTCCGACGTCCACCGGACCACCCGCTGAACCACCATCGCAAGGGAGCACGCATGGCAACCCGTGCCGTCGCCCGTCGTAAGTCCGCCACCGGCGAGACGGCCGACGCGGCAACCAGCGTCCGCGCAGGCAGCGGCGAGCTCGCCGACCGCGATCTGGTCGGCATGTACCTCGACGAGATCGCACGGACACCGCTGCTCGACGCCGCCAAGGAGGTCGAGCTGTCCCAGACCATCGAGGCGGGTGTGTTCGCGCGGCAGGTCCTCGAAGGCTACGAGGAGACCGGGGCGGACGCCACCCGGGACGAGCTGCAGGCCCTGATCGACGAGGGCGAGCGGGCCAAGGACGTCTTCATCCGTTCCAACCTCCGCCTGGTCGTCGCGGTCGCGCGCCGCTACCCGCGCAGCGGTCTGCCGCTCCTCGACCTGATCCAGGAGGGCAACGCCGGCCTGGTCCGCGCGGTCGAGAAGTTCGACTACCGCAAGGGCTTCAAGTTCTCGACGTACGCCACCTGGTGGATCCGGCAGGCCATCACCCGGTCCATCGCGGACCAGTCGCGCACCATCCGGCTGCCCGTCCACCTCGTGGAGGAGCTGGGCCGCATCCGGCGCGTGCAGCGCGAGTTCAACCGCGAGCACGGCCGCGAGCCGGAGCCCGCGGAGATCGCCGCCGAGCTCGGCTCGACGCCCGAGCGCGTCACCGACGTGCTCGACTGGGCCCGCGACCCGGTCTCGCTGAACATGTCGGTGGACGACGAGGGCGAGACCCAGTTCGGCGACCTGCTGGAGGACACCTCCGCGGTGTCGCCCGAGCAGTCGGTGATGACGCTGCTGCGCAGCGAGGAGCTGGACGACCTGATCGGCCGCCTCGACCCGCGCACGGCCTCCATCATCAAGATGCGGTACGGCATCGACGACGGCCGTGAGCGCACGCTGACCGAGGTCGGCAAGGAGCACGGGCTCACGCGCGAGCGCATCCGGCAGATCGAGAAGCACGCGCTGCTCGAGCTGAAGAAGCTGGCCCGCGACACCGGCTTCGAGGCGGCGGCGTAAGCGCGGTCGCGGGGCGGGAGCCCGGCAGGTGACGCGTGGGGCGTACGCCGGTGGCCGAACCCCGCGCAAACATGGCCGTACAACGCTGCTTCAACCGGCGGGGCCCGGGAACAAGAACTCCGGGCCCAGTGATTCGCCGTCCGGGGGCGCACCCCGGACCGGCCCTCGGGCCGCCCAGGACCACGTCCCGACGCACTCCCCCCGGCGCCGGGACCTTCCCGAGCCGGGCTCGGCGCCTCTCCCCCCGGGGCGCCGAGCCCAGGCTCCTTCCACGAGCGGAACGGCCGGCGGACGCGTGCCGGGACGGGCGGGAAGACTCGATGTGCGGGGGAGGGCCGGCGGAGAAGGCGGGGCACCCCGAACCTGAACCCCGGGGTGACCCGCCGGATGGCAGATTCTGCCACAGCGGCATAATCTGCCGAAGGTGAGCAGCACCACCCCACCCTCCCCGGCGCCCGAGCCCCGGCGCACTTCCGGCCTCGAGCACGGCCCCGAGCACGGCCCCGGCTCCGAGCGCACTTCCGGCCCCGGCTCCGGGCATGCTTCCGTCCCCGTCGCTCCCGGTTCCGGGCGCGCTTCCGGCTCCGGTTCCGCGCACGTCTCCCTCACCGAGCGGCGCAAGGCGGAGACCCGGATGGAGATCGCCCGCGCCGCGGCCCGCCTCTTCGTCGGCCAGGGGCTGCGGGCCACCCGGGCCGAGGACATCGCCCGCGCCGCGGGCATCGCCCCGCGCACCTTCTACCGGTACTTCGCGACCAAGGAGGAGGCCGTCGCCCCGCTCTACGCGCTGGGTGCCGAACGCTGGGCGGAGGCGGTGCGCGAGGCCCCGCCCGAACTGTCCCTGCCCGACGCCCTGGAGCACGCCGCGCGGCACACGCTGACGCCCGGCGCCGGGGTCTCGACGCCGTCCTGGGAGTGGGCCCGCACGCTCATCCACCTGGCCGAGAGCAGCCCGGCGCTGCGGAAGGTGTGGGCGGAGGTCTGCCAGAACGCCGAGCGGGCCCTCGTCGAGGTGCTGGCCGCGCGGCTCTCCGGCGGTGACGACAACGTTGCCGCACGGCTGAGGTCCTCGCCCGGGCTGCACTTCGGCGCCGCCGTGGCGGGAGCGGCGGTACGCGTGGCGGTGGAGCGCTGGGCCTCCTCGCCCGAACGCGCCCGCAGTCCCCTGGAGTTGGCGCTGCGGAACCTGGAGGGGATGCGCGGCTTCACCTGGGAGGGCTGAGCCGGGCCGCGCGCCAGACGGGCCGAGGCGTCGGCCCCTGCCCCGGGGCGCGTTGCCCTGCCCCCGGGGCGCATCGGCCCCTGTCCCCGGGGCGCCTGGACCCTGCCCCCGGGGCGGCGGCGGTCACCGGCCGTCCGCCGCCCTCACCAGCCTCGTACCCAACCCCCGTACGCACTCCACCAGTTCCGCCGGCTCCCGTACCCGGAAGTCCACGCCCAGCATCACCAGCCGTACCGCCATCCACTCCATCGAGTCGGCCACCGTCGTCCGCAGGACGCACGACGTGCCGTCGCCCTCGGGCTCCGGCGCGCCGAGCCACCCCGGCAGCCGGGCCGCGACGACCTCGGCCGGCGCGTCGAAGGCGACCACGATCCCGTACGAGTCACCGCGCCGCTGCATCGAGCGCCGCAGGTACTCCGCCGCGCTCCCGGTCGGCAGCTCCCGGGGCGCGAACCGTGCCCCGGTGGCGAAGGGGTCGCTCACCCGGTCGACGCGGAAGGTCCGCCAGTCGTCCCGGTCGAGGTCGTAGGCGACCAGGTACCAGCGGCGTCCCGTCGACACCAGGCGGTACGGCTCCGTCAGGCGCCGCGACTCGGTGCCGTCCCCGGCGCGGTAGGCGAACCGCAGCCGCTCCTGCCCGGCCACGGTGGAGGCCATGACGGTGAGCGTCTCGGGCGCGATGCTCGGGCCGTCCCCGCTGGTCAGCGGCGTCGTCGCGGCCTGGAGGGTGGCGACGCGGTGACGCAGCCGGGACGGCAGCACCTGTTCCAGCTTGGCCAGCGCCCGCACCGACGCCTCGTCCACGCCCTCCACCGCGTGCCCGGCGCCGGCGCGCAGCCCGACCGCGATCGCGACCGCCTCCTCGTCGTCGAGGACGAGCGGCGGCATCGCCTTGCCCGCCACCAGCCGGTAACCGCCGTCGGCGCCCAAGGTGGCCTGCACGGGGTAGCCCAGCTCGCGCAGCCGGTCGATGTCCCGCCGGACCGTGCGGCGGGAGACCCCGAGCCGCTCGGCCAGCTCGCCGCCGGGCCATTCGCGGGGCGTCTGGAGAAGGGAGAGGAGCGTCAGGAGCCGGGCCGGAGTGTCCGTCGTCATGAGTCCGAGGATGCCGCACATCTAGGTCATGAACTGTCCTACTGGGGTCATAGCTTTCCTCCCATGACCTCCACGCACTCCTCCGACCGGCCTTCACCGGACCAGCCCCCGGCAGGCGTCCCGGACCAGCCCCCGGCAGGCGTCCCGGACCAGCCCCCGGCAGGCGTCCCGGGCCCGCCCACGGCAGGTATCCCGGCCCAGCGCGGCGCGGGCGACCGGCGCCGCTGGTTCGCCCTGGCGATCGTGATGACGGCCGCCTTCATGGACCTCGTCGACGTCACCATCGTCAACATCGCGATCCCGTCGATCCGGCAGGACGAGGGCGCCTCCTTCAGCCAGATCCAGTGGATCACCGCCGGCTACGCCCTCGCCTTCGCCGCCGGCCTGATCACCGGTGGGCGACTCGGCGACATCCACGGCCGCAAGCGGGTCTTCCTCGTCGGCATCGGCGGCTTCACCGTGGCGTCCGCGCTGTGCGGCCTCGCCGTGAACCCGGAGATGCTGGTCGCCTCGCGCATCCTCCAGGGCGCGATGGCGGCGCTTATGGTGCCGCAGGTGCTGTCGATCGTGCACGCGACCTTCCCGGCCCACGAACGCGGCAAGGTGTTCGGGCTGTTCGGCGCGATCGTCGGCCTGGGGGCCGTCTCCGGACCGCTGCTCGGCGCGCTGCTCACCGAGTGGAACCTCTTCGGGCTCGAGTGGCGGCCCATCTTCCTCATCAACCTGCCCGTCGGCATCGCGGGGCTGGTCCTCGGCAGCCGGTTCATCACGGAGTCCAAGGCGCCGCGCGCCCTCAGGCTGGACCTGGTCGGGGTCGCCCTGGTCACCCTCGGTCTGCTGATGCTGGTCTACCCGCTCACCCGGGGCCGCGAGCTGGACTGGCCGCTGTGGGGGTACCTGTCGATGGCCGGCTCGGTCGTCGTCCTCGCGGTCCTGGTGGCGTACGAGCGGCGCAAGACCGTACGGGACGGATCGCCGCTGGTGGAGCTGTCGCTGTTCAAGGTCAAGAGCTTCGCGGCCGGTATCGCCGTGCAGACCGTCTTCGGCGTCGCGCTCGGCATCTTCTTCCTGGTCTGGACGCTGTACATGCAGGACGGGCTCGGCTGGAGCCCGCTGCGGGCCGGGCTGACCGGCGTGCCGTTCTCGATCGCGGTCTCCGTGGCGGCCGGGGTGTCGGTGCAGAAGCTGGTCCCGCGCTTCGGGCGCAAGGTGCTCCAGGCGGGCGCGCTGGTGATGGCGGCCGGAGTGCTGCTCTACATCTGGGAGTCCGAGCGGTACGGACTCGGCATCACGTCCTGGCAGATGGCGCTGCCGCTCGTGGTCATGGGCCTCGGCATGGGTCTCATCGTCGCCCCGCTGACGGACGCGGTGCTCTCCCAGGTGCCGCGCGAGCACGCCGGCGCGGCGTCCGGGCTCATCAACACCGTGCAGCAGATGGGCAACGCGCTGGGGCTGGGGCTGGTCTCCGTGGTCTTCTTCGGCACGATGAGCGATCACCTGACCCCGGCCCGGATCGGCCCCGCCTACGCGGACGGGTTCCAGCACGCGCTGGGCTGGGTGGCCGCGGTGATGGGCGTCATCTTCCTGCTGATGTTCGCGCTGCCCAAGCGGCCGGCCCAGCACGTGGAAGGGGCCCAGGGGGAGGAGCGGGCGGAGGAGAAGGAGCCCGCGCTGGTCTGAGACCGCCGCACCGGGGGTGAGGGGCGGGCCCGGCACTTCGGTGCCGGACCCGCCCCTCACCCATCCGCCCGCTCGTCTGACCAGCCCTCCGTCTGACCAGCCCTCCGCCTGTCCGTCGGCATGCCCGTTCGTGCCCACTTGAGTCCGACTGCTTCTGTTTAGCTGTTTACATTCCGGAAAACCGGGCGTAGCCTCCCAGCGAAACAACAGGTTCGGGCATGGGTCGGAGGTGAACGGTCATGTACGCACCGGAGCGTCAGCAGGAGATCCTGCGGCTCGCCCGGGACGGCGGCCGGGTGGACGTCGTGTCGCTGGCCGAGGAGTTCGAGGTGACCGCGGAGACCATCCGCCGCGACCTCAAGGCGCTGGACCGCGCCGGTCTGGTCCGCCGGGTGCACGGCGGCGCGATCCCCGCCGGCCGGCTCGACTTCGAACCGGACCTCGCCGAGCGCGAGTCCACGGCCGCCGACGAGAAGGACCGCATCGCCAGGGCCGCCCTGGCCGAGCTGCCGGCCGACGGCACGCTGATCCTGGACGCCGGTTCGACCGTGGCCCTGCTGGCCGCCGCGATCCCGCCGGAGGCCACGCTCACCGTCGTCACCCACAGCCTGCCCATCGCCGCCCGCCTCGCCGACCACCCCGGCATCCAGCTCCACCTGGTCGGAGGGCGCGTGCGGCACCGTACGCGCGCCGCCGTGGACGCCTGGGCGCTGCGCGCGTACGGCGAGATCCGCGCCGACGTGGTCCTGGTCGCCGCCAACGGCTTCTCCGCCGAGCACGGCCTGACCACCCCCGACCTCGCCGAGGCCGCCGTCAAGCGGGCCGCCGTAGCCGCCGCCCGCCGTGTGGTGCTGCTCGCCGACTCGTCCAAGTACGGCCAGGAGCACTTCGCCCGCTTCGGCGCCCTGAGCGACGTGGACCTGCTGATCACCGACAGCGGGCTGAGCCCCGAAGACGCCACCGCCATCGAGCGCGCCGGCACGGAAGTAGTACGCGCATGATCCTCACGGTCACCCCCAACCCGTCCCTGGACCGCACCTACGAGGTGCCCTCCCTCGACCGCGGCGAGGTCGTCCGCGCCACCGGCGAACGCGTGGACCCCGGCGGCAAGGGCGTGAACGTCTCGCGCGCGGTGACCGCGGCCGGCCGGCGCACCGTCGCCGTGCTGCCCCTCGGCGGCGCGCCGGGCGCCCTCGTGGCCGACCTGCTCGACGCCCAGGGCATCGAGGTCGCGCCGGTGCCGGTCGCCGGAGCCACCCGCTCCAACATCGCGCTCGCCGAGGCCGACGGCATCCTGACGAAGATCAACGCGCCGGGCCCCGAACTGTCGGCGGCCGAACGCGAACTGCTCCTGGAGACCGTACGCGGCCAGTCGCCCGGCGCGGACTGGATCGCCTGCTGCGGCAGCCTGCCCCGCGGCCTCGCCCCCTCCTGGTACGCGGACCTGGTCGCCCGGGCGCACGCCGCCGGCGTCCGCATCGCCCTGGACACCTCCGGGCCCGCGCTGCTCCAGGCGCTGCGCGAGCGGCCCGACGTGGTCAAGCCGAACGCCGAGGAACTGGCCGAGGCCGTCGGGCGTCCCCTGGCCACCGTCGGTGACGCCGTGAAGGCCGCCGAGGAACTGCGGGAGCTGGGCGCCCGGTCCGTGCTCGCCAGCCTCGGCGCCGACGGACAGCTGCTCGTGGACGACGCGGGCACCTGGTTCGGCAGCGCCCGCGTGGACGCCGTACGCAGCAACGTCGGCGCCGGTGACGCCTCCCTCGCCGGTTTCCTCGTCGCCGGGGGCGCGGGGCCGGCCGCGCTGGCCTCCGCTGTCGCGCACGGCGCCGCCGCCGTCCGGCTGCCCGGCAGCGTCATGCCGACGCCGGCCGACCTGGACCCGGACGCGGTGACCGTCACCGCCGAGGTGCCGGTGGACCGCGCCCTGACGGAGCCGGCGTCATGACCGCCCACCGTGCCGACCGCGCCCCTCGGGCCCCTGGTCCTCCCCGCTTCCTTCCCGTCCCCGGAACCGTTCCTGGTCCCGGGCGCCCCACTCCTCTCCCCGTCCCCACCCACGCCCACCACCCCACGTTCCGGGCGATACGCGAGCTAAGGAGCCCGCGATGAGCGACATGATCACGGCGGACCTGGTCGACCTCGGCCTGTCCGCCGACACCAAGGAAGCGGCCGCCCGCGCCCTCGCCGAGCGGATGGTGGCCCTGGGCCGGGTGACCGACCTGGAGGGTTTCCTCGCCGACGTGGCGGCCCGCGAGGCGCAGATGCCGACCGGGCTCGACGGCGGCATCGGCATCCCGCACTGCCGCAGCGAGCACGTCACCGAGCCGACGCTCGCGTTCGGTCGCAGCGCGGCCGGCGTCGACTTCGGGGCGGCGGACGGACCGGCCGACCTGATCTTCCTGATCGCCGCCCCGGCGGGCGCCGACGACGCCCACCTGACGATCCTCTCGTCCCTGGCGCGGCAGCTGATGAACGCCGACTTCACCGCCACGCTGCGGTCGGTGGACGACGCGTCCGCCGCGGCGGCGCTGATCCGCGGCGAGGAACCGGCCCCGGCGCCGGACACGGCCCCCGCCCCGGACACGGCCCCGTCCCCGAACTCCGAGGGCACGGCTGGCGCAGGAGGCGCAGGAGGCGTCGAAGACGCCGACGGCACCGATGACTCCGTGGCGGGCTCGGCGGCGGCCTCCGCCGAGCCCGCCACGGTCAGCGCCGACGAGGCCGCGGAGGGGGCAGGGCCCGACCGCCCCTTCCGCATCGTCGCCGTCACCTCCTGCCCCACCGGCATCGCGCACACCTACATGGCGGCCGAGGCGCTGGAGAACGCGGGCCGTGCGGCGGGCGTCGAGGTCGTCGTCGAGACCCAGGGATCGGCCGGTTTCACCCGGCTCGACCCGGCGGTGATCGAGGCGGCGGACGGCGTGGTCCTCGCCCACGACGTGCCCGTACGCGACAAGGACCGCTTCGCCGGCAAGCCCACCGTCGACACCGGCGTCAAGGCGGCCATCAACCGCCCCGCCGAGTTGATCGGCGAGGTCCGCGACAGGGCCGCCCGCGGCGAGGTCACGGCGGCCGGTGCCCGCGGTTCCTCCGGGTCCTCCGCTTCCTCCGGGTCCTCCGGTACGTCGCCCGTCGAGCGCGGCGGCGCCTTGGGCGAGGGATACGGGACGAAGCTGCGCGTCTGGCTGATGTCCGGCGTCAGTTACATGGTCCCGTTCGTCGCGGCGGGCGGTCTGCTCATCGCCCTCGGCTTCGCGATCGGCGGCTACGAGATCAACAAGGCGCCGTCGGTGATGGACCACTTCGTCTGGTCCCAGGCCGACAGCTGGGCGGCGCTGCTGTTCCAGATCGGCGGCGTGGCCTTCGCCTTCCTCGTCCCCGTGCTGGCCGGCTACATCGCCTACGGCATGGCCGACCGCCCGGGCCTCGTCCCCGGGTTCGTCGGCGGCTCGATCGCGCTGACCATCAACGCCGGTTTCCTCGGCGGTCTCGCGGCCGGTCTGATCTCCGGCGCCGTGGTGATGGCGATCCAGCGGATCCGCATCCCGGCGGCCCTGCGCGGCATCATGCCGGTGGTGGTGATCCCGCTGGTCTCCTCGGCGGTCGTCGGCTTCCTGATGTTCGTCGTCATCGGCAAGCCCATCGCGTCCGCGCAGAAGGCGATGACCGACTGGCTGAGCGACCTGTCCGGCGCCAACGCGATCCTGCTCGGCGCCCTGCTCGGCCTGATGATGTGCTTCGACCTGGGCGGCCCGGTCAACAAGGTGGCCTACGCCTTCGCCACCGCCGGCATCGCGGTCTCCGACCCCAGCGACTCCGCGATGAAGATCATGGCGGCGGTCATGGCGGCCGGCATGGTCCCGCCGCTGGCGATGGCCCTGGCGACCACCGTGCGCGCCCGGCTCTTCAACGCCGCCGAGCGCGAGAACGGCAAGGCCGCCTGGGTCCTGGGCGCCTCCTTCATCTCCGAGGGCGCGATCCCGTTCGCCGCCGCCGACCCGCTGCGGGTCATCCCGGCGTCGATGGCGGGCGGCGCGCTCACCGGCGCCCTGTCGATGGCCTTCGGCGCCACGCTGCGCGCCCCGCACGGCGGCGTCTTCGTGGTGCCGCTGATCGGCAACCCGCTGCTCTACCTGGTCGCCATCGCGGCGGGCGTCTGCGTCACCACGGCCCTCGTGATCGTCCTCAAGGGACTGCGCAAGCCGGCACCGGGGGCGGCGGGCCAGGGTCCGGGCGGGTCGAGCCCGTCGGCCGCGGCGCCGGGGACGAAGCAGCCGGTGGCGGCGTAAGCGTCGCGTACGCGGGAGTGCCGGGCCGGGTTCCGTCGGGGACCCGGCCCGGCCGCGTCACGGGGAGACCTGCGCCGCGCGCCGCTCCATCGCCCGGCGGGCGGCCCCCTCGCTGTCGTACACCTCGCACATGTGGCGCCCGTCCGGCGTGGCCGTGTGCTCGACCTCCCACAGGGAGACCTCCGCACCGTCGCGGAGCAGGAACGCGTGCTCGTAGAGCGAGAAGCCGATCCGGGCGCGGCCCGCGCGGCCGGGGCCGCCGAAGGCCTGGGTGATCTGGTGGGCGGACGCCGTGGTCAGCCGGGCGGCGAGGTCGGCACCGGGCCGGTCCGGGTTCTCCGCGCGGCGCAGCAGCCGACGGGCGTGGTCCGCCGAGGCGTCGGGGACGTAGGCGTGCCGCGGGGCGGGGACCGGGGAGAGCTGCACCTGCACCGGCAGTTCGAAGTCGGGGGTGTCCGGCGGCAGGGCCAGCCGCGCGGTGGCGGTCCGCAGCTCCTCCTCGTCGACGTACACCTCGTGCTGCGGTTCGCTGCCCGGGGCGGTGTTGTGGACGAGTTCCCAGAGGGTCAGCGCGGAGCCGTCGGCGAGCAGCCAGGTGTGCCGGTACGTCTCGCGGTGCAGCCCGGAGCTGTGGTGCGCCGAGTGCAGCGAACCGTCGTGGGCCAGCGCGCAGTCCAGCTGTCGTATCGTCTCGTCGGGCAGCTCGAACGAGTTCAGTGCGCGACCGAGCAGTCGCATGAGGTGCTCCTCCGGAGACTCGGGCGACTCGTGTGGTTCGTACGCTGCCGTCTCGTACGGAACGCTCAAGGTTTCTCCCGGCGTTGCTGCATGTCACCTTGTGGGTGCATACCGTAGCCCCTCGGTCGGACATCGTGTCCGGGAACCGAGAAAACGTACGCACGAAAAACGCGCGGGCCGCGCGAGATGTTCCCGCGCGACCCGACGGAACGTCAAAATCCGCTGCTCAGACGGCCGGTCGGCCGGTCAGGCGGCGCTGCCGGCGACCCACTCGCTCCACGCCATGTTCCAGCCGTTGAGGCCGTTGTCCGGCGCGATCGTGCCGTCCGGGGAGTTCTCGACGGTGACGACGTCGCCGACGAGCGAGTTGTCGAAGAACCACTTGCCGTCACTGGCGCCCTGCCCGCCCTGGACGTCCCGCAGCCCGACGCAGCCGTGGCTGGTGCCCTGCGCGCCGAAGGGCGGATTGCCCGGGTCGTACCAGTAGTTGCCGTGGACGAAGGTGCCGGAAGTGCTGAGCCGCATCGCGTGCGGCACGTCCGGGATGTCGTACTCGCCGCCGAACCCGACCGTCGAGCCGTCCATGTGCGTCTGCTCGGACTTCTCCGAGATCACCATCTGCCCGTTGTACGTCGGGTTCTCGGCGCTGCCCGCCGAGATCGGGAGCGACTTGAGCGTCCTGCCGTCCCGCACGACCGTCATGGTCTGCGTGTTCGCGTCGACCGTGGAGACCTGCGCGCGGCCCACCGTGAAGGTCACGGTCTTCTTCTGCACGCCGTAGACGCCGTTCGCGCCCTCCACCCCGTCCAGGTCGATCTTCAGGGTGACTTTGGAGCCGGCCTTCCAGTACTCCTCGGGCCGGAAGTCGAGCAGCTGGGCGCCGAACCAGTGCCCGACCACCCGCTGGCCGCTGCTGGAGGTCACCGAGATGCGCGACTGCACGCTCTTCCTGTCGCTGATCGCCTTGTCGAACGTGAACGACACCGGCATCCCCACCCCCACCGTGCTGCCCCCGTCCGGGGTGTACGTGCCGATGAAGCTGTCGGCCGGGGAGACGGTGGTGAAGGTGGAGTCGGCGGCGGACGTGCGGCCGTCGGCGTCCTTCGCCCTCGCCGTGATCCGGTACTTGGTGCCGCGCTCCAACTGCTCCTTCGGCTTCCAGCTCCCGCCGTCGGCCGACACCGCGCCCGGCACGGCCGCGCCCGTCTCCGCCACCGTCATCCGCACCTCGGTCAGCCGGCCGTCCCCGACCTTGACGCCGGTCGCGTTGATCGAGGCGCCGGTCGACCCGTCCTTCGCCGAGATCACGACCTTCGCGACCGAGGTCTTCGCGGAATCCGCGCCGCCCTTGCCGTTCGCCCCGTCGTCGGCGCCGGCGGAGCCGCCGCAGGCGGTGAGGGTGAGGGCGCCGGCCACCAAGGCGGCAACGGCCCCCACTGCGCGTCGCGATGCTATGACCGGCGTTGTCACGGGCTGCTCCAGGATGAGGTGGTGCGCGGTGTTCCTTCAGCCCCGTAGAGGTGACCGGCGGACGGCCGGGTTCCCTCCGGCCGTCCGGAAAGCCGACGCGTGACAGAACCGGGACAATCACCTGCCCGAACCGCTCAACCGGCCGTGGACGGCGGCCCGTAGAGCTCCTCGTACGACGGCCAGGCACCGCCCGGCCCGGCCACCGGACCGGCGGCCCGCACGGCGCGCACGATCGCCCGCGTCACCATGTCCGCGCCCGCGGCCAGCACCTCGTTCAGCGCGAGCGGATCCGCCGCGTCGAGCGGGCGCTCCCCGGTCGCCAGGGCGAACACCGTGTCGCCGTCGCTGAGCAGGTGCACCGGCCGTACGGCTCGCGCGATGCCGTCGTGCGCCGTGCCGGCCAGCTTCTGCGCCTGCGCCTTGGACAGGTCCGCGTCGGTGGCGACCACGGCGAGCGTGGTGTTCAGCGGTGGCGGCGCGTTCCTCGCCGCCACCTCGGCGAGACGCCGCCGGGCCGCTTCGTGCACCTGCGGCGCCGGGTGGCGGACCCGCCCGCCCGCG
This sequence comes from Streptomyces sp. BK79, assembly GCF_044142145.1. Taxonomy (NCBI): domain Bacteria; kingdom Bacillati; phylum Actinomycetota; class Actinomycetes; order Kitasatosporales; family Streptomycetaceae; genus Streptomyces; species Streptomyces sp. BK79. The sequence goes on along the minus strand of NZ_JBHVOC010000014.1, from coordinate 9,965 downwards.
AACAACTCCCCGTACAGCACGCCCGTCTCCGGATCCGTCACCGATCCCGCCGCGTTGGCCACCACCAGCGCCGCCACCGTGATCCCCGAGGGCAGCACGGTGCTCGCGGTGCCGACCCCGCCCTTCAGCGTGCCGACCACGGCTCCCGTCCCCGCCCCGACACATCCCTCGGCCGGCTCCGCGCCCGGCGCGCTCGCGTGGGCCGCCTCGGCCGCCGCCCGTCCGGTGGCCGCGTCCGGCCGCGCGCGGAAGTCGCCGCCGCGCCCCAGGTCGAAGACGCAGGCGGCGGGCACCACCGGCACCACGTGCGCGGGGTCCGGGCCGACGCGCACCCCGCGCCCGCGCTCCTCCAGCCAGGCCATCACCCCGGACGCCGCGTCGAGCCCGTACGCGCTGCCGCCGGTGAGCACCACCGCATGGACCCGCTGCACCAGGTTGCGCGGATCGAGCGCGTCGGTCTCCTTGGTGCCGGGCCCGCCCCCGCGCACGTCCACGGCGGCCACCGCCCCGCCCTCCGGCGCGAGCACCACCGTCGTGCCCGTGAGCCACCCGTCACCGGTGCGCGTCGCATGCCCCACCAGGAGACCCGCGACGTCCGTCAATGCGTCGACTGTCATGCCGTCAGTGTCGTCCAGACACCGGCGCCGGCGACGGCAGCGGACGGGACGGCACCGCGGGCCCCCGGCCTCGCCTCGCACGGGCCGTACCCTGGAGCCATGAGCACCACCCCCGACCCCGCGCCCCCGGCGCCCGGCCCCGCGCCCCGCACGCCCGGATCCGAGCCCGCAGCGCCCAGGCCCGCGCTGGTCTTCGACGACCCGCTGGACCAGCAGACCTCGGACGACACCGACCGCGGATGGGGCGAGCGGCCCGAGGGCGGCGACAGCGCGGCCGATCTGAAGCGCTTCCTGGACGAGAAGCCGCCCCACCACCTGTGAGACCCGCGGGCGGCGGCCCGCCACCGGGCCGCCGGGGACGCGGGCGGGACTACGGCCGGTCGTGGCCCGAGCCGCGCTGGGCGACCAGCGCGTCGCGGATCTCCTTGAGCACCTCCAGCTCGGAGACCTCGATGATCTCCTCGGCGCTCTCCTTCGCCTTGCGGCGGGCTTCCTGCCGGGCCAGGTACTTCGACATGGGCAGGACCATCAGGAAGTAGACGACGGCCGCGGTGATCACGAACGTGAGCGTGGCGCCCAGCACCGAACCCCACAGGATCCGCACGCCCGTCGCGCTGTCGCCGGTACCGGTGCACGGGCCCTTGAGGCAGGAGCTGTAGCTGTCCAGGCTCTGGGTGCCGAACGCTCCGACCAGGGGGTTGATGACCCCCTTCACCACCGAGTTGACGATGTTGGTGAAGGCGGCGCCGATGACCACCGCAACCGCCAGGTCGATGACGTTCCCACGCATCAGGAAGGCCTTGAAGCCCTGCCAGACGCTGGGCTCGTTCTTCTCGCTCACCTCGGGGGATCTCCTCGTATGGACCGGTCCCGCACGGACGCGGTGTGGAACAAAACGCTCCGCAACCTACGTCAGCGTTGGGCCGTCCTGTCCAATCCGGTCCCACGATCGAGCGACTTGACAGGCTCAGCACAGGGTCACCGCCAGTGGCGACCGTGCTCCCGCCCCGACCAGCCGGTGCGCGGTGGCGCGCGGCACCGACACCACGACCAGCGCCCCGCCCGCCGCGGCCTCGTCCACGGGCTCCGGCACCCGCGTCACCCGCACTCCGCGCGCGAGCACCGAGGCGTCGCCGGCCCCGCCGGCCCCGGCCGCGACGACGTCGACCCGGTCGCCGGGTTCGAGCAGCCGCACCGTGGCCGCGTCGGCGATCCGCACCGGCGCCGCCACCATCCGCGTGCCGTGCCGCTCGCGCACCGGCTCGGTCGCCGGATGTCCGCGTGCCCGCTGTGCGTCCTGCGCGCCGGCACCCGGTGTCGGGCCCGCCGCCACGAGCGCCGCGGCGGTCACGGCGAGCCCGGCGGCCACGGCGCGCCGCCGGTGGCGTACGAGCCGGTGCAGCTGCCGGTGCGCGCCGCCCACCCGCACCGGGGCGAAGTGCGGCACCTCGCAGGTCGGCGGGGCGTCGGTGCCGAGGGGCAGGGCGGAGGGGACGGAGGGACGGGACATGGTGACCACCACCTGTGACGAGGGACCGGCTTGCGCTCCCACGATGAGGCTTTTCGCCGCCGCCCGCCGGAGCCCGTGGACCCCCGGCCGGTTGTGGACAACTCCGCCACCCGAACGGGCCGTTCCGCCCCGCGGCCCCGAATCAGCCGTTCCGCCCCGCGCCCCCCCGAACCGGCCGTTCCGAACCGCACCCCCGCACCCCCGCCCGAGCCGCCCGGCACCCCCGCCCGAGACGCCCCCTACGGCAGCGTGATCCCCGGGTCCATGCCGCCCAGCGCGCGCGTGCACAGGCAGTCCCGCTCGCCGGTCGCCGGCAGCGCCGCCACCGCGTCGAACAGGACGCCCCGCAACCGGTCCACGTTGGCCGCGAAGACCCGCAGGACCTCCTCGTGCGAGACGCCCTCACCGCTCTCCGCGCCGGCGTCGAGGTCGGTCACGAGGGTCAGCGAGGTGTAGCAGAGCTCCAGCTCACGGGCGAGCGCGGCCTCCGGGTGGCCGGTCATGCCCACCACCGACCAGCCCTGCGCCCGGTGCCACTGGGACTCCGCGCGGGTGCCGAAACGGGGCCCCTCGACGACGACCAGGGTGCCGCCGTCCACCGGCTCCCAGTCCCGCCCCCGCGCGGCCTTCAGTGCGGCGGCGCGTCCGGCGGGGCAGTACGGGTCGGCCATCGACACGTGTACCACGTTGGGCACCGTGCCGTCGGGCAGCGGCGTCCCGTCGAAGTACGTCGACGGCCGGGTGCTCGTGCGGTCGACGAACTGGTCCGGCACCAGCAGCGTCCCCGGCCCGTACTCGGGGCGCAGGCCGCCGACGGCGCACGGGCCGAGGACCTGGCGCGCCCCGACCGAGCGCAGCGCCCACAGGTTGGCCCGGTAGTTGATCCGGTGCGGCGGCAGATGGTGGCCGCGCCCGTGCCGGGGGAGGAAGGCGACCCGCCGGCCGGCGACCTCGCCGAGGAAGAGGGAGTCGCTGGGCGGCCCGTACGGGGTGTCCACCCGCACTTCGGTCACGTCGTCCAGGAAGGAGTAGAAACCGGAGCCGCCGATCACGCCGATCTCGACGTTCGCCTTGTTCGCCATGCCCGCACCCTAACCGCAGCGCGGAACGCCGAGGACCCCGTCGTCGGACGACGACAGGGTCTCGTGAAGGGTGCGGGGAAGCCCTACGCGGCGGTGGTGCTGGAGGAGGAGCTGCCGGAGCCCGACGACGAACCGGAGCCCGACGACGAGGACGACGAACCCGAGTCCGAGGACGACGTCGACGAGGACGCGGCCGCCTTCGAGGACGACGCGGGCGAGCTGCTCGACGAGCTGCCGCGGCTGTCGTTGCGGTAGAAGCCGGAGCCCTTGAAGACGATGCCGACCGCGGAGAACACCTTCTTCAGGCGGCCCTGGCAGTTCGGGCACTCGGTCAGGGCGTCGTCGGTGAACTTCTGCACCGCCTCGAGGCCCTCGCCGCACTCGGTGCACTGGTACTGGTACGTCGGCACTTGTCTTCCTCCTGGCACTCTCACTCGATGAGTGCTAACGACGGTCCATAGTGACGCATTCCCCGGGATCAGTCCACTGCGGCGTGCTCGCGGTGACCGATGCCACGTGCGACCGTACGCCCCTGGGGCCGGGGCATCAGCCGCGACCGCAGCGCGACCAGCGTCGCCAGCGCCAGCACCGTGCCGGCCATCGGCACCAGGAACCCGGCACCGTCCCAGAAGCGGTCCTCCAGCTGGCCGGAGACGGTCACGGCCGCCGCCTGGCCGAGCGCCACGGCGCCGGTGAGCCAGGTGAACGCCTCGGTGCGCGCCCCGGCCGGGACCAGGCTCTCGACCAGGGTGTAACCGGTGATGAGGGCGGGCGCGATGCACACGCCGACGAGCAGGCCGAGGCCGGCCAGCACGAGCACCGAGTGGGCGGCCCACAGGCCGGACGCGGTCAGCGCGAGGGCGGCGTACCCGACCAGGAGGCGCCGCTGCGGGGCCACCTTCCAGGCGATGGCGCCGCAGGCCAGGCCGGAGAGCATGTTGCCCGCGGCGAAGACGCCGTACAGGACGCCGTTCAGTCCCGGTTCGCCGATCGACTCGGTGAACGCGGCCAGGGAGACCTGCATGCCGCCGAAGACGGAACCGATGCCCAGGAAGGCCACGATCAGGACGCGCACCCCGGGGATGCTCAGCGCCGAGACGTGCGCCACGCGCGCGTGGCCGCCGTCGGCGTGGCCGACCGCCGGCTGGGTGCTCTTCTGGGCGGCGAACAGCAGACCGCCCACCAGGGTGAGCGCGGCCTCGGTGACCAGGCCGGCGGCCGGGTCCACGGCCGTGCACAGGGCGGTCGCGACCAGCGGTCCGAGGACGAAGGTCAGCTCGTCCGTGACGGACTCGAAGGCGGCGGCCGTGCTCATCAGGGGGGAGCCCTTGAGCTTCACGCCCCAGCGGGCCCGCACCATGGGTCCGACCTGCGGCACCGAGGCGCCGGTGGGCACGGCCGCCACGAACAGCGCCCACAGGGGCGCGCCGGTGAGCGCGAGGACGGTCAGGGTCAGACCGGACGCGGTGTGGACCAGGACGCCGGGGAGCAGGACGGCGCGCTGCCCGTGACGGTCGGCGAGCCGGCCGCTGTAGGGGGCGAACAGGGCCATGGAGACGCCGGTGACGGCCGCCACGGCGCCCGCCGCGCCGTAGGAGCCGGTGGTGTGCTGCACGAGCAGCACGATGGAGAGCGTCAGCATGGCGAACGGCTGGCGAGCCGCGAAGCCGGGGAGCAGGAACGTCCAGGCGCCGCGGGTGCGCAGCAGTTGTCCGTATCCGGGGCGGGCGGAGCCGGACGCGGTGTGCCGCGTCCCCTCCGGCGACTTCTTCGACGGGGTGACCGTGGATGCCACGGCCCGTGCCTTTCTGCCGCCTGGTAGCGCGGTCCGCCTCGCGGCTGTCGCCGTGCGGGAGCGCCGAGAGCTGTCCTCTTGCGCGGACTGCGGTAGATGCCGGCGCCCAGGTGGGGAGGGGGCTTTCCGGCCGCCATACGGTCGCGCCAGCTCTGCGTCAGGCAGAGTTGGTTCGATCAGGTGCCGCCTTCATCGTACAGGGACCAAGAGGGGCACAGCCTGTGAAAGCGAGCACCCCCCTCACCTCCACCTGTGATTGCGCCTCACGTTCACCTGTGCTTGCGGTCCGGGTTCCCGCCGCCCAGCCAGCCGGCCAGCTTGCCGCCCTGGCCGACCGCGCGCAGCCGTGCCTCGGCGGCGTCCCGGACGGGGTCCGTGGCGACCACGAGGAGTTCGTCCCCGCGCCTCAGTCCCGTCGTCGGCAGCGGCACGAAGGACTTGCCGTCGCGGACGACGAGCGTGACGGCGGACCCGGCCGGCAGCCGCAGCTCGCTGACCTCGACACCGTGCATCCGCGAGCCCTCGGGGATCGTGACGGACAGCAGGTGTCCGCGCAGCCGCTCCAGGGGCGCCGACTCGATGCCGAGGTCGGCGGCCTCGGCGCCCTCGCCGAGGCGCAGCTTTCGCGCCAGCCAGGGCAGCGTCGGACCCTGGACCAGGGTGTAGACGACGACCAGGACGAAGACGATGTTGAAGATCCGGCGGCTGCCGTCGACCCCCTCCACCATGGGGATCGTCGCCAGGATGATGGGCACGGCGCCGCGCAGCCCCGCCCAGGACATCAGGGTCTTCTCCTGCCACGGCACCCGGAACGGCGTCAGGCACAGCACGACGCTCAGCGGGCGGGCCACCATGGTCAGCACCAGCCCGATGACCAGGGCGGGCAGGATGTCGTCGCCCAGTTCGTGCGGGGTGACCAGCAGGCCGAGCAGGACGAACATGCCGATCTGGGCGAGCCAGCCGAGCCCGTCGGCGAACCCGCGGGTGGCGGGCCAGTGCGGCAGCCGGGCGTTGCCCATCACCATGGACGCCAGGTAGACGGCCAGGAAGCCGCTGCCGTGGGCCATGGCGCCGGCCGCGTAGGCGGCGACGGCGATCGACATCACGGCGATGGGGTAGAGGCCGGAGGCGGGCAGGGCGACGTGCCGCAGCCCCCACGAGCCCAGCCAGCCGACCGCGATGCCGACGGCCGCGCCGATGGCCAGCTCCAGGGCGATCTCGCCGAGCAGCACGTACCAGTGCTCGACCGGGCCGGCCATGGAGAACGCGACCACCAGGATGACCACCGGGGCGTCGTTGAAGCCCGACTCGGCCTCCAGGGTGCCCGTTATCCGCGCGGGCAGCGGAATGCGGCGCAGCACCGAGAAGACGGCCGCCGCGTCCGTGGAGGACACCACCGCCCCGACGATCAGCGCCTGCCGCCACTCCAGCCCGGTCAGGTAGTGCGCGCCCGCCGCGGTCACGCCGACGCTCACCGCGACGCCCGCCAGGGCCAGCGCGGAGGCGGCCGGCAGGACCGGTCTGACCTCCTTCCACTTCGTGCCCAGACCGCCCTCGGCCAGGATCACGACCAGGGCCGCGTATCCGATGACCTGGGTCAGTTCGGCGTTGTCGAAGTGGATGTTCCCGATGCCGTCCTGGCCCATGGCGACACCGATCGCCAGGTACACGAGCAGGCTGGGGAGCCCGCTGCGCGAGGAGATCCGGACCGCCGCGACGGCGATGAGCAGGACGAGCGAGCAGACGAGCAGGAGCTGGTTGAGGTGGTGGACAGTCAGCGGCCGTTCCCTTTCCCTGGCGCACAGCACGGATCGCGGCGCGGACCGCGGCGCGGACCACAGCGGACGAGTGTGCGGACGAGTGCGCGGACGCACACCCCCATGGCACACGAAGCCGCAGTGCTCTGCGGACAACTACTTCGTTACCTTACCTAACTCTTGACGATTTCTTGACGCTAGCCCTGGCAAGATCGAACGCCCGTCCGTGCCGGTACCCGACTCCGCGTCAAGGGGGAGCGGGCCCTGCGCCTACAGTTGCTCCAGCGTTCAGTACAAAGCACAGCCCGCCCCTGCCGCTCGTGTTAGGACAGCAAGGACAGCGATGCCCCCCACCAACACCGCCTCTACGGGTCAGCAGCCCGGCAAGTCCGGCAGGAAGAAGGGGCGCAAACTACGCCTTCTCGTCCTCGTGCTGGTCCTGGCCGTCATCGGCGGCCTCGTCTACGGGGCGTACTGGTCCGTCAGCACCGTTCGCGCGTCCTTCCCGCAGACCAAGGGCTCGATCACGCTGGAGGGCCTGTCGGGGCCGGTCGACGTCAAGCGCGACGGGTACGGCATCCCGCAGGTCTACGCGTCCTCCGACGAGGACCTGTTCATGGCGCAGGGCTACGTCCAGGCGCAGGACCGGTTCTACGAGATGGACGTGCGCCGCCACATGACCTCCGGGCGCCTGTCGGAGATGTTCGGCGAGAGCCAGGTCGACAACGACGAGTTCCTGCGCACCATGGGCTGGCACCGGGTGGCGAAGGAGGAGTACGACGAGAAGCTGTCGGACTCCACGAAGAAGTACCTCCAGGCGTACGCCAAGGGCGTCAACGCCTACCTGGAGGGCAAGGACGGCGAGGACATCTCCCTGGAGTACGCCGCCCTCGGGTTCACCAACGACTACAAGCCCCAGGAGTGGACGCCGGTCGACTCGGTGGCGTGGCTCAAGGCCATGGCCTGGGACCTGCGCGGCAACATGAAGGACGAGGTCGACCGCGCCCTGATGACCAGCCGCCTGGGCCCCAAGCAGATCGCCGACCTGTACCCGGAGTACCCGTACGACCGGAACAAGGCGATCGTGCAGGAGGGCCAGTACGACGAGATCAACGAGACGTTCGGGGGCGGCGGCGCGTCCGGCGGCGACGGCTCCGGTTCCGGCACGGGTACGGGCGCAGGGACGGGGACCGGCACCGGTACCGGCGTCGGCACGGGCACGGATACGGGTACCGGCACGGGGACCGGGGCCGGCAACGCCCTGCAGAGCCAGCTGGCGGGCCTCCAGAACGTCCTGGACGACCTGCCCACCGCCGTCGGTGTGAACGGCAACGGCATCGGCTCCAACTCCTGGGTCGTCTCCGGCGAGCACACCATCACCGGCAAGCCCCTGCTGGCCAACGACCCGCACCTGTCGCCCTCGTTGCCGTCCGTCTGGTACCAGATGGGCCTGCACTGCCGCAGCGTCTCCGCGAAGTGCCAGTACGACGTGGCCGGCTACACCTTCGCGGGCATGCCCGGCGTCGTCATCGGCCACAACCAGGACGTCGCCTGGGGCCTGACCAACTCCGGCGTCGACGTCACCGACCTGTACCTGGAGAAGATCACCGGCGAGGGCTACCAGTACGACGGCAAGGTGGTCCCCTTCGAGACGCGCGAGGAGACCATCAAGGTCGCCGGCGGCGAGTCGAAGAAGATCGTCGTCCGCGAGACCAACAACGGGCCCCTGCTCTCCGACCGCGACGACGAACTCGTGAAGGCCGGCAAGAAGGCCACCGTCGACACCTCGGCCCCCGACCGCGGCGACGGCTACGGTGTCGCGCTGCGCTGGACCGCCCTCGACGCGGGCACCAGCATGGACGCCGTCTTCGCGATGGACCGGGCGAAGGACTGGGACGACTTCCGCGAGGCCGCCGCCCTGTTCGACGTCCCCTCGCAGAACCTCGTCTACGCCGACGAGCAGCACATCGGCTACACGCTGCCCGGCAAGATCCCGGTGCGCGCCGAGGGCCACGACGGCTCCGTCCCGGCGCCGGGCTGGAACTCCGAGTACCGCTGGACCGGCGAGTACATCGACCCGGACGAGCTGCCCTACGAGTACGACCCGGAGCGCGGCTACATCGTGACCGCCAACCAGGCCGTCGTCGACGAGGACGCCTACCCGTACACGCTGACCACCGACTGGGGCTACGGCACCCGCAGTCAGCGGATCACCTCCCTGATCGAGCAGAAGATCAAGGACGGCGGCAAGATCTCCACCGACGACATGCGCCAGATGCAGCTGGACAACAGCAGCGAGATGGCCAAGCTGCTCGTGCCCCAGCTGCTGAAGATCGACGTCGGCGACAAGGACGTCCGCGAGGCGCAGAAGCTGCTGGAGGGCTGGGACTACACCCAGGACGCCGACTCGGCCGCCGCCGCCTACTTCAACGCGGTCTGGCGCAACCTCCTCAAGCTCGCCTTCGGCAACAAGCTGCCCAAGGAGCTGCGCGCCGAGGGTCAGTGCCTGTGGGTCGACCCGGTCAACACCACCGGTCCGGCGGACGAGACGACCAAGGTCCGCGAGTGCGGCCAGCGCGACGCCGACCAGGCGCAGCCGGACGGCGGCGACCGCTGGTTCGAGGTCGTCCGCACCCTGATGGAGAAGCCGAAGAGCGACTGGTGGAGCACGCCCGCCTCCGGCACCCGCAAGGGCGCCCACCACAACCGCGACGACCTCTTCAAGCGGGCCATGATCGACGCCCGCTGGGAGCTGACCGCCAAGCTCGGCAAGGACATCGACTCCTGGAACTGGGGCCGGCTGCACCGCCTGTTCCTGAAGAACCAGACCCTGGGCACCGAGGGCCCCGGCTTCCTGAAGTACGCCCTCAACCGCGGCCCCTGGAAGCTCAGCGGCGGCGAGGCGGCGGTCAACGCGGCCGGCTGGAACGCGGCGGGCGGCTACGGGGTGGTGTGGGTGCCGTCCATGCGGATGGTGGTCAACCTCGGCGACCTCGACAAGTCGCGGTGGATCAACCTCACCGGCGCCTCCGGACACGCCTACAGCGCCCACTACACCGACCAGACGGACAAGTGGGCCGAGGGCGAACTGCTGCCGTGGGCCTTCTCCGAGAAGGCGGTCGACGACAGCACGAGCGACACCCTGGTGCTCAAGCCCTAGCCGGCACCGGCTGACGGACGACGGCGCCGGGGGGACACCCCCAC